>PMLO01000135.1 GCA_003158895.1 Propionibacteriaceae bacterium | reverse complement strand
CGCCATTCCAGGTCTCGATGCCTTCACGGACCGCGATCACCGCGATGACGAGCGCTGCGATCGGATCCAGCCACCACCAGCCGAAGAACGCGTTGCCGAGGAGTCCGACCAGCAGGATCGCCGACAGGTACGTGCAGAGGAGGGCCTGGACGCTGTCCGCGACGACCGCGCTGGAGTCGAGCTCACGACCGGTGCGCCGCTTCCCCCACGAGATCAGCGGCATGATGACCAGCGACGCGACAGCGAGCACGATGCCGACGATCGAGACGTGCACCCGCTCACCGGTGACCAGGGACCTGATCGAGTCGTAGGTGACGTACGCGGCCAGCGCGAAGAAGGACATCGCGATCAGCTGTTGGGCGCGCCGCTCTCGAGACTCGGGCATCGGATGGCGGAACTGCCACAGGATGATCAGCCCGCTGGCGACCTCGACGGCCGAGTCGAGGCCGAAGCTGACCAGGGCGCTCGAGGAGGCGACCGTTCCGGCCGCGAGGGCGACGATCCCCTCCACGATGTTGTACAGGACCGAGGCGCCGGCCAGCAGCTGGGCGCGGTGCGCCAGCACGCGCTGCCGGCCGGACGTTGGCAGGTCCGGGGTCGTGATGGGCTCGAAGGTCACCAGTCGGTCCCCTCGCACGTGGGATTGGCGGGGCCTTCGACCTGGAGGGTGGCGTGCGCGATGGAGAACCGCTCCCGGAGCACCTCAGCGGCGGCTCCGAGCACGGCCGCGGATTCCCCGGTGGTCACCAGGTGAGCGGTTGCCACGTCCATCCCGGAGGTGAGCGTCCAGACGTGGAGGTCATGTACGTCGGTGACGTCGGGCACTTCTCGGAGCGCCTGGATCATCTCGGTCGGTTCCACCCCGCTGGGCGCCTGCTGGCCGAGCACCGCCAGGACCTCCCGGCCCAGCGAGACGGCCCTGACCAGGACGAAGATCACGATGGCGACGGCGATGGCGGTGTCCCACCATGCCTGGCCGGTCCAGCGGACAAGCAGGGCGGCAACGATGACCCCTACCGAGCCGATCGTGTCAGCGACCACTTCGACGTACGCACCGCGGACGTTGAGGCTTTCGGTCGCCCCGCCGCGTAACAGGAACATCGCCGCCACGTTGACCACCAGCGCGATCAGTCCAACGACCAGCATCGGGGTCGACGCGACGGCCGCCGGCACGCCGATGCGTCCGATCGCCTCGACCCCGATGTACACGCCGACGCCGATCATGAGCAGCACCGCCAGGCCTGAGGCGAACACCTCTGCGCGGTACGAGCCGTACGTGCGGCGGCCGGTGGTGTCCTTGCGGGTCGCGATCCTCGTGGCGACCAGCGCCGCGCCGAGTGTCACCACGTCGGCCGCCATGTGCCCGGCGTCGGACAGCAGAGCCAGCGAGCCGGAGCTCAGCGCGGTGACGAGCTCGAGCACGAAGAACGCGCCCACCAGGACGAACGCGATGGTCAGACGCCAGCGGTGGCGACCCGCGGCGTGCGTGTGGCTGTGGCTCATCCGACGGCGCCCCGCCGTGGGATGGCGGCCGCGGCGTGGAGGGTGTGTTCCCTTGTGACATCGAGCAGCATCCGGATGTGGGCATCGGAGAGCCGGTAGAACACGTTGCGTCCCTGGCGGCGCCCGGAAACCACACCCGAGGCCCGCAGCAGCCGCAACGCCTGCGACACGGTCGTCTCCATCGTCCCGGTCGAGGCGGCCAGGTCGCAGACGCACAGCTCGCCGGCCTCCAGCAGCGCATACAGCAGCCGCACTCGCGTGGGATCTCCCAGCAGCTTGAACACGCCCGTCACGCGCGACAGCTCACCCGCGTCCGGGGTGTTGGCGACGACCAGCGCGACCTTGTCCGGATGTACGCACTCGACCGCGCATCCATCCAAGCCCATGACCTCGGACATGCCACCCCATTCATCTGAACATCTGCTCAGATGTCAGCCTGAGGGATGGCGGTAGGGCTTGTCAACAGGGTGATCGACCCTGGCGTGATCCTGCCGCTGGCACGAGAGGCGCGGCGGGGACAGTCAGATCGTTACCGTCGACGGCTCCACACCCCGACGAAGTGGGTGTGAGCCCCACTGCGGTGCCGAAACGACGCTCGGACCTACACGACCAGCCGGTACCCGAGGCCCGGTTCGTTGATGAGGTGCTGGGGACGGGTGGGGTCGGCTTCGATCTTGCGGCGGATCTGGCTGGCGAACACGCGCAGGTAGTGGCGTTCACGGCCGTAGTTGGGACCCCACGCGGCACGCAGCAGGTTCTCGTGGCTGACGACCTTCCCGGGAGTCTTGGCCAGCTCCGCCAGCACGCGCCACTCGGTCGGAGTGAGGTGAACCTCCTGGTCGTCGCGGCTGGCGTGGTTGTTCGCGAAGTCGAGGACCAACCCGCCTCCGCTGAGCGTGGGTACCGCCTCGTCCTCCGGGCCTGACCGGCGCAGCGCCGCCCGTACCCTCGCCATCAGCTCGTCCATGCTGAACGGCTTGGTCACGTAGTCGATCGCACCGATGTCGAGCGCCAGCACCTTGTCGTGAGCCTCTCGCCGCGCCGACAGGACGATCACTGGCGCTTTCAGATCCCCGCGGAGCTGGAGCAACACCTCAATGCCGTCGATGTCCGGTAGGCCGAGGTCGAGGATGATCAGCTCGGGCTCCACCGTCAGGGCCCCGCGCAGTGCCTCCGTACCGCTGGCTGCCGTCGTCACCTCGTGGCCGCGCGCCTTGAGGTTGAGCTGCAACGTGCGGCGCAGGGTGGCGTCGTCGTCCACGAGCAGGATGCGGCTCATGCGTCCTCCTTGGCGACGGGCGGCACCCAGGTGTCCGCTGCGGGGAGCTCGATCACCAGAGTGAGTCCACCGCCCGGCGTGTTCTCCGCGGAGACCTCACCACCCATCGCCTCGGAGAACCCTCGGGCCACAGCCAGCCCCAGCCCCACCCCGTCGGTGTTCGGCACGTCGCCTTGCTGCTGGAACGGCTGGAAGATCCGCTCGAGCTGCTCGGAGTCCACGCCCGGCCCGTTGTCGATGATCCGGATCTCCACGCGATTCTCGACGCGACTGGTGGCGACGGCCACCGGCGCCTCGCACGGCTGGTACCGCAACGCGTTCTCGACGATGTTGGCGAGCACCCTGTCCAAGAGTCCGGCATCGGCGACCGCCTGCCGGGCATCGGGGTCGATCGTCCACTGCGTGCGCGATGGGTCGGTGACGCTTGCCAGAGTCGCCGGGATCACCTCGCCGAGGTCGACCGGACCCGGGTGGGCGACGAGGTTGCCCGTCTGCAGCCGAGACATGTCGAGGAGGTTCCCGATCAACGCGTCGAGACGATCGGCCGAGTTGTCGATGGCCGCCTCGAGCTCTTGCCGGTCGTCGTCCGACCAGACCACCTCGCTCGAACGCAGGCTTCCGATGGCCGCCTTGATCGCGGCCAACGGCGTACGCAGGTCGTGGGATACCGCGGAGAGCAGGGCTGTACGTGCTTGGTTGTCGCGCTCGAGCCGCGCTGCGGACACGGCGGATCGCCACAGCTCCTGGCGCTGCAGGATCGCCCCCGCGTGAGCAGCGAACGCGGCGAGGAGTCGCCGCTGGTCGGCGCGCAGGCCCGCGGGCTGGAGCACCAGCTCGTGCAACTCGTCGACCGTCTCGTGGTCGACCGGCACGGCTCGGTCGATGACGCCCGCCTGGGCGACCACCGCCTCGGGCTCGCCGCCGGTCGGACGACGCAGGAGCGCTGCCGCCTGTACGCCGAACATGTCCACTGCACGGCGCAGCAGCAACGGCAGCTGGTCCGTCGAGGACAGCAGCGTGTGCGAGAGCTCGGCCAACGCGGCGGATTCACGCTGTGCGGCCAGTGCCTCTTCGGTACGGAGCGCATTGCGGTGCACGACGAGAGCGACGGTCACTCCGACGAGAACGAAGATCACGAGCGCCAGCGTGTTCTTCGGGTCGGCGACGGTGAACGTCCCCACAGGCTCGATGAAGAACCAGTTCAGCAGGAGCGAGGAGACCACCGCCGCCACCACTGCGGGGATCACGCCACCGAGCACTGCAACCACGATGGTGATCAGCAGGTACAACGGAATGTCCAGCGGGAGATCCGACGTGTACGGATCGACCCGCAGGATCGCCGTCAGCGATATCGGCAGGGCCACCGCCGCAACGAGCCCCGCGATCACCCGACGTTGTGACAACCCGCGACGTGATCGACGCCGAAACCCCGTCCGAGCCAGCGGGTGGGTGACGACGTGGACGTCGATGTCGCCCGACCCGGCGATGATCCGCTCAGCCATGCTCGCGGCGAACCCACGCTGCCAGGGTCGGGAGCGAGCCGCACCGACCAGGATCTGCGAGGCGTTCACCCCGCGCGCGAACGCGAGGATCGCCTCGGCCGGGTCGTCACCGGTGACGGTGTGGAACTCGCCGCCGATCTCCTCGGTGAGCCGGCGGAGCTCGGCAAGCTGGTTCAGGGGAGTGCTGGCCAGCCCGTCCGTACGTGCCACGTACACCCCAAGAAGCTGCCCCCCGGCAAGGCGTGACGCGATCCTGGCGCCTCGTCGCAGCAGCGTCTCCCCCTCGGGCCCACCCGACAGCGAGACCACGACGCGTTCCCGGGTCGGCCAGTTCGAGGTGATGCCGTGGGCCGCGCGGTACCCCTCGAGGCCCGCATCCACCTTGTCGGCGAGCCACAACAGCGCCAGCTCGCGCAGCGCCGAGAGGTTGCCCACCCGGAAGTAGTTCGCCAGAGCGGCATCGATCTTCTCGGCACGGTAGATGTTGCCGTGTGCCATGCGGCGTCGCAACGCCTCCGGCGACATGTCGACGAGGTCGATCTGCTCGGCCGCCCGCACGACCTCGTCGGGCACCGTCTCACGCTGCACGATCCCCGTGATCGCGGTCACGGCGTCGTTGAGCGACTCGAGGTGCTGGATGTTGACCGTCGACACCACATCGATGCCGGCGTCGAGCAGCTCGTTGATGTCCTGCCAGCGTTTCTCGTTGCGGGACCCGGGCACGTTCGTATGGGCGAGCTCGTCGACCAGCGCCACCTGCGGATGACGGGCCAGGATCGCGTCCAGGTCCATCTCCTCCATGACGGTGCTGCGATAGTCGATGGCGCGTCGTGGCACGACCTCCAGCCCGTCGAGCAGCGCACCGGTGTGCGGGCGGCGGTGCGTCTCGCACAGTCCGACGACGACATCCGTACCGCGTTCGGCTCGGCGATGTCCCTCGTCGAGCATGGCGACGGTCTTGCCTACCCCGGGGGCCGCCCCGAGGTAGATGCGCAACCTGCCACGTCCCATGGCCCCTACCTTCTCACCGGTTCGCAAGCGCCGCGTTGAGTCGAGTGACGTTGACCCCGTCCTGCCCGATATAGCCCAGCACCGCCTTGTCGGTCGCGGCCGCGATCATGCTCTGGAGATCAGCGGCTGACATGCCCCGGGCCTTCGCAACCCGCGGTACCTGCCACTGCGCGTACGCGACGGAGATGTACGCGTCGAGGCCCGACGCCGACGCTGTCAGGGCATCTTCCGGCACGGGTCCGACAGCGTCCGGATTGGCCGCCTTGAGGTCAGCTTCGCGCTGGGCGCGCGCGTCGGCCTGAGCCTTGGACGCTGGCGAGAGGTTGGAGCCGCCCGAGGTCGTACCCGAGTAGTCGGACGCCGACGGCCGCGGCTGGAACCATTGCGGACCGTCGAACGTCTGGCCCAGCAGGGCCGAGCCGACGACCTGACCGCTGGCATTGGTGACCAGCGACCCGTTGGCCTGGTTCTTGAGTGCCACCTGAGCGATGACCGTGATGACCGCTGGATACAGCAGGCCCACGAGCACGGTCATCACGAGGAGCAGCCGAAGGCCTGCCCAGCCCTGTCGAAGGAATGTCATGAGAGTTACACCAGTCCTGGGAGGAGTGCGACCAGAAGGTCGATGAGCTTGATGCCGATGAACGGCGCGATGATCCCGCCGAGCCCGTACACGAGCAGGTTGCGGTTGAGCATCGCGGAGGCACTCATCGGCCGGTACTTCACGCCGCGCAGGGCCAGCGGGATCAG
>PMLO01000247.1 GCA_003158895.1 Propionibacteriaceae bacterium | reverse complement strand
CAGGCTGACCGAGATCCTTCGTACCGCCAAGCGGAAGGGCCGCACGTGACAGACACCCTGGAAGCGATCGAGGCGATCGACTCGATCGCCGGCAAGACGGTCACGATCACGGGAGGTACGGGATCGTTCGGGTCCACGATGGCGCGCCACCTGCTGGCCCACGGGGTGGCTCAGGTCAACGTCCTCAGCCGCGACGAGGCCAAGCAGGATGCGATGCGCCGGGTCCTCGGCGACGAGCGGATGCGGTTCTTCCTCGGCGACGTCCGCGACATCGACAGCCTCGAGGCGCCGATGGAGGGCGCGGACTTCGTCTTCCACGCGGCCGCGCTCAAGCAGGTACCNNGTCGTACTCTCCACGGACAAGGCCGTCTACCCCGTCAACGCGATGGGCATGTCGAAGGCGCTCATGGAGAAGACGGCGCAGGCCTTCGCCCGCAACCACCCCGACTCGCAGATGAGGGTGGCCGTCACCCGGTACGGCAACGTCATGTACTCGCGGGGCTCCGTGATCCCGCTGTTCATCGAGCAGCTCCGCGCCGGGCGCCCCCTGACGCTGACCGAGCCCACGATGACCCGTTTCCTCATGAGTCTCGACCAGTCCGTCGGGCTCGTGCTGCACGCGTTCAGCCAGGCCGCATCGGGTGACCTGTTCGTACGGAAGGCAGCCGCGGCCACTGTCGAGACGCTGGCCCGCGCGGTGGCGTCGCTCATGGGCGTCGACGATCCTGAGATCGCGGTCATCGGCTCGCGTCACGGCGAGAAGCTCCATGAGACGCTGCTCAGCGTCGAGGAGATGGCCAAGTCCTACGACCAGGGCGACTACTTCCGCGTACCGCTCGATGCGCGCGGGTTGCAGTACGAGCTGTACTTCGAGGAGGGCGATCGTCGCATCCCGCGGGACAAGGACTTCACGAGCGCCAACACGACCCAGCTCGACTTTCAGCAGACCAAAGAGCTGCTGCTGACGGTGCCCGAGATGCGCGCGGAGGCGGAGGCAGGACTGTGAAGGTCGCGGTCACCGGCGCCGACGGATTCCTCGGGTGGCACCTGCAGGTACGCGCGAAGGCGTTGCGCCCCGATCTGGAGATCGTTCCCGTCGCCCAGGCCGACTGGCCGCGCTTGAGTGAGCTGCTGACCGGCGTCGAGGCCGTGATCCACGTAGCCGGGATCAACCGTGACACCGATGAGGCCGTGCAAGACGGCAACATCGCGCTGGCAAGGGATGTCGTGGCGGCGGTGGGCGTCGGCCGGCCGCGGCTCGTCTACGCGAACTCCATCCAGGTCGGCAACGGTACCCCGTACGCCATCGGCAAGGCGGGCGCGTCGGACGTGCTCGGCGACGCGGCGGCGGCGTGGGGGACCTCGTACACCGATGTCCGTCTCCCCAACCTGTTCGGCGAGCACGGCCGGCCCAAATACAACTCTTTCGTTGCCACGTTCGTCGCCGCCGCGGTGGCGGGGGAGACACCCGGTTCACTGGTGGACCGGCCGATCGGGCTGCTCCACGCGCAGAAGGCCGCGCAAGCGCTGCTCGACGGGCTCGACGGCTCGGGTGTGAGCGAGCCGGTCCCGTACAAGACGTCGGTCGCGCAGGTGTGGGACGCGCTGGCGGAGTTCAGGTCGACCTATGCGGGTGCAGACGTGCCGGATGTCACCGACGACTTCCGGCTGGACCTGTTCAACACCTACCGGGCGGGGCTCTTCCCGGGCGGCTACCCGCTCGCGCTGACGGTCAGGTCCGACCAGCGGGGCGGGCTCGTCGAGGCCATCCGCAGCCATGGCGCGGGCGGCCAGGCGTTCGTCTCCACGACGAACGAGGGCTTCACCCGCGGCGAGCACTTCCACCTCCGCAAGATCGAGCGCTTCGCGGTACTGTCCGGCCGCGCCGAGATCGCTCTGCGTCGCGAGCTGACCGACGAGGTCGTCTCGTTCGTNNGAGCTCTTCGACCCCGACCACCCGGACACGTACTGGGAGAACGTCCGCCCCTCGCTCAGGGCGTGAGGTCGCAGCTCGCCCAGGCTCTCGGTTCATCATGTTAAGTGGGTGTGTTGAAGGTTCTCATGGTCAATCCGCCATGAGAACGTCAGGTTGACCTACTTAACATGATGAACCGACACGCGGGCCGGCGTCCGGATAGTCGCCGACGGACAGGTGTGAGCCGGGATGGGAGGATGAGGCCGTGACTCGTGTGATGACAGTGGTGGGTACACGTCCGGAGATCATCCGGCTGTCGGCGGTGATGAAGAGGCTCGATGACTCGCTCGACCACGTCCTCGTACATACCGGACAGAACTACGATCCCCTCCTGGGCGAGATCTTCTTCCGCGACCTCGGGCTTCGCCCGCCGGACAGGCTGCTCAACGTTCGTACAGACACGCTCGGACAGGTGCTGGGCGATGTGCTGACGGGTACGGAGCAGGCGATCCGCGACTATGCGCCGGACGCCGTGCTCGTGCTCGGCGACACGAACTCGTGCCTTGCCGCGGTGATGGCGAAGCGGATGCGGGTTCCCGTCTACCACATGGAGGCCGGCAACCGGTGTTTCGACGAGAACGTGCCGGAGGAGACCAACCGGCGCCTCGTCGACCACGTCGCCGACTACAACCTCGTCTACACCGAGCATGCACGGCGGAATCTGTTGGCCGAGGGCCTGCAATCACGACGGATCATCAAGACGGGATCGCCGATGAAGGAGGTCCTCGATGCGCATCGCGATGCGATCGAGGCGTCCGACGTTCTCGTACGGCTCGGGCTCGAGCCCGGCTCGTACTTCCTCGTCTCGGCCCACCGCGAGGAGAACGTCGACTCGCCCCAGCGGCTCGATGCGCTGCTTGATTGCTTGCAGAGGGTGTACGAGACGTACGGCAAGCCGATCCTCGTCTCCACCCATCCGCGCACCCGCAAGCGGCTCGACGCGCTCGGCCGCACGCTCGAGGGTGTGACGTTCCACCCGCCGCTTGGCTTCCTCGACTACAACAAGCTCCAGCTGAACGCTGCGTGCGTGCTCTCGGACTCGGGAACGATTGCAGAGGAGTCGAGCCTGCTCGGCTTCCCTGCGGTGACGCTGCGCGATGCGATCGAGCGACCAGAGGCGCTCGACACCGGTGCAATCATGATGACGGGCCTCGATCCCGACAACGTCATCGAGGCCGTGAGTCTTGCCATGAGCCGCGAGCCGATCGTCATCCCCGACGACTACCAGATCGCCAACACATCGCAGCGGGTCGTCGGTTTCATTGTGTCCACCGTGCGTCGCCACAAGCAGTGGAGTGGGCTGCGCTGAGGGCGCTGAGGGCGCTGAGGGGGCGGCGGACCCGTCTCTCGGTTCATCATGTCAACCCGCTGATTCGGACGTTCTCCTGGCGGATTCGCCCTGAGAACCTCCGATTCGCTGCTTGACGTGATGAACCGCAAACCCCCGCCCCCGCCCTCTTCCCATCCTCGCGTATGCGCCGGGGCGCCGGATCGCTAGCCTGACCTTGTGCTGACGTTCACCACGCTGTCCACACCGATCGCGGGACCTGGGCCTGCCAACGGGCTCCCGATCCTCGATGCGGGTGGGGCGAAACCTGTGAGTGATGCCGATTGGGCGGTCCTCGGGGGCAGGGCCGGTTACGTCGACCGCTATCCGACCGTCCTCCCGTACGATGCGCAGGACTCGTTCGACCGTCACGTCGAGCTGCGCGAGCTTCGTGTCGCCGTCCTCGAGAACGACCGTCTCAAGGCGACGTTCCTGCTCGACCTCGGCGGGCGGTTGTGGACCCTGTACGACAAGGTCGCCGGACGTGAGCTCCTCTATCAGCCGGACGCGCTGATGCACGGCAACCTCGCGTTGCGTCAGGCGTGGTTCTCCGGTGGCGTCGAGTGGAACCTCGGCTTCACCGGGCACTGGCCGCTGTCGAGCTCCCCGGTCTCAGCGGGGCGCGTCGTGGGGCCCGAGGGTACGGATGTGCTCCGCCTGTGGGCGTACGAGCGGATGCTCGGGCTGGTGTGGCGCATCGACGCCTGGCTTCCCGACGGCGCCGAGGACCTGTACGTGCGGATGGTGCTCGACAACCCGTACGACCGGGCGGTGCCGGTGTACTGGTGGTCGACGATCGCCGTGCCGCAGGTGGCTGGTGGACGCGTGCTGCTGCCGACGAAGCGTGCCGTGTCGTCGAGCTACAAGGAACTCTCGGCCATCGACATCCCGGCGGAGCGGCTCGAACCGACGAGCCAGCTGTACGCGTCGGACCTGTTCGCCGACCTCGCCGGTTTCGACGAGCCGTGGGTCGCGGCCGTGGACGCCGAGGGCATCGGGCTGCAGCAGACCTCGACGCCGCGGCTGCGCGGACGCAAGCTCTTCGTGTGGGGCACCGCGACCGGCGGCGAGACGTGGCAGTCGTGGCTCGGCGGTACAGGTCGCTACTGCGAGATCCAAGCGGGGCTCGGGCCCACACAGCTGCACCACCTCCCGCTCGCACCGGGGGAGTCCTGGACGTGGACCGAGGCGTACGGACCGTTGACGTTCTCCGGCACGTACGGCGAGCATCCGCCGCGCCCGACGAAGGTGGCCGAGGCGGACAAGGCGCTCTCGCGCATGCAGGAGGCACCCGTCACGATCGAGGTCACCGCTGACGGCTGGGGTGCCCTCGCCGTGGCCGCGGGGGACCTGCCGGCCGGCCCCGCCACGCCGTTCCCAGCGGAGACGCTCGGTGCTGCTCAGCGACCGTGGCTTGCGGTGCTCGGCGGGCAGGCGCTCGCGGGTCCCGCCGCGCCGGTTGCTGGGCCAGGATGGCGAGCCCGTCTCGACGAGGCGCCGTCGAGCCCGGAGCGCGACCTGCACCTCGGGTACCTCGCGCTGGAGCGCGGCAAGGTACGCAAGGCGCGCAAGTACTGGCGGTCGTCGATCGCCGGGACGCCCAGCGCCGAGGCTTACCGCGCCCTGGGTCTCACATCCACCGAGCCCGACGAGCGGGCCGACTACCTGGCCCAGGCGATCGAGCTCGACGCCAACCCGTCGCTGCTCATTGAGTACGCCACGGCAGCACTCGCCGCCGGACGCGCGGCCGACGTGGTCGCGCGGCTGCACGGGCACGACCAGGAAGGGCCGCGCGCTGGAAGGTTCGGGCTGCTGCTCGCCGAGGCATACGTGGCACTCGGACGCCTCGACGAGGCCGGCGCGATCCTCGAGTCGCACCTCGTCGTCCCTGATTTCCGCGAAGGCGCGGCGACGTTCACCGAGGTCTGGCGTGCGTACGAAGCCGCGCGGGGCACCAACCGTCCTCTGCCGGCGGAGTACGACTTCCGCATGCGCCCCGACGAGGAGCCCGTGGGCTGACGGCGAACGGTCTCAGCCGTCCTGGACCGTGAGGTCCGCCAGATCCCACGGGTGGTTCTTGTGCCAGTGGATCCCCTCCTGCGCGGCCCAGATGTCCCAGTACGGGTCGTAGCCGCCCATGTCGCGGCCGAGCGCGCGAGCTTTCCGTACGGACTCGTCGAGCTCCAACCAGACACGGCAGGTCGACAGGGAGGCCGACCCGAGCGTCAGCGCGCCGCAGCCTTCCACAAGGATCGGGCGGTGGGGATCGACGCTGGCCCAGTCGGATGGCTGGGACGTGACCCAGTCCCATCGGTGGTAGCCCGCGCCCGAGCCCGCGAGGATCTGCGGCACCGCGGCAGAGCCGGCTGCGAGCCCGTGCCACCCCGGGTACACGTCGTCGAGCGAGACGACCTGTAGGTCCTCGCCACGGTGTGTGCGCCAGGACTCGGCAACCAGCGCTGCCAGGGACGTCTTGCCCGCGCCCGAGCCGCCGTCGATCAGGATCACGGGACGCCCGGCCCCGGTGGCGTACGACAGGATCGTGGCAGGCGCCTCGGCGAGGCTGACAGCCCTCACGACCACACCGCCCAGAACGTACCGGCGGACGCGGCGGCGACGAGCGCGACGGCCACGGCGACAACGCAGGATGCGATGAGTACGAGGTCGGCGCGGCTCACTGTCGACTCTCTCGCCCAGGTGCGGGCAGCGGTTCCGAAGCCACGTGCCTCCATCGCCGTCGCCAGCTTCGACCCGCGCCGGATCGCGATGACGAGCATGGCGAAGGCCATCGTGGCCCATCGTCGTACAGCCCCTGTGTCTCCCAGCCCCCGCGCCCGGCGTGCCAGGGCGAGCGAGCGCCAGTCGTCGACGAAGCGGCTGACGAGCCGGAAGCCGGCGAGCGCTCCGAGCACGAAGCGTGCCGGGAGGCGCCAGACCTGCGCGAGTCCGTCGGCGAGATCGGTCGGGTCGATGCCGGTGAAGAGCAGGATCGCGGGTATGCCGAGTGCCAGGACGCGCAGCATCACAGCCACCGCGAGCCGCAACGAGTTGTCGGTGACGTGGACGAGGAACCAGTCGACGTGTACGGCGCCGCCCGGCTTCCCGTACAGCGCCATGTTCAGACCCCCGAGGGGCGCCAGCGCCAGCACCGGCCAGACCCGCCGAGCGATGAAGCCTGCGCCGAAGCCGAGCGCGAGGGCGGTGACGAGCACGATGCCCACCATCGTCGCACCGCTCACCCAGTCGAGCGTGACGAGCAGCGGCAGCGACACGATGACCGCAGCGGCGATCCGCGTCACGGGGTTCACCCGGTCGAGCGCGGTGTGGGGGGCCTGGTTGACGACGCTCACGAGGCGGCCTCGAGGTGTACGTGGTGCTCGCCGAGTAGATCGAGGTAATCGCGATCGTGCGTGACGGAAACCACCGTGGTGCCGGCGTCGAGCTGGGCGGTGACGAGCCGTACGAGGTCGACCCAGGTTCGGCGGTCCTGCCCGAACGTGGGTTCGTCGAGGAACATGACCGCGGGGCTCGTGGCGAGGACTGTACCGACGCTCAACCGGCGCTTCTCGCCGCCGGAGAGCGTGAACGGGTTGGCCTTGGCGAGCCGCGTCAGGTGCAGCTGTTCGAGCAGCTCGGCGACGCGGGTGGTGATCTCGGGCGTTGGTCGCTTCAGCGCGCGCAACCCGATCGCGATCTCGTCCGCGACGGAGGCCGCGACGAACTGGTGCTCGGGGTCCTGAAACACGGTCCCGAGTCGCGTCAGCAGCTCCCTGGAGCGCCACTGCCCTGGATCCGTACGGATGGGCTCGCGGCTCGTCGGAGTCACCGGTTCATCATGATAAGTGGGTGACTCGTACCTTCTCATGGCGGATTCGCCATGAGAACCTCCGACTCGCCTGCTTAACATGATGAACCGACCACCCGCGGGGGCGATCGCGGGGGACGCCTCGACGTGGCCCGACAGCGAGGGGAGGAGGCCGGCGAGCGTCAACGCGAGGGTTGTCTTGCCGCTGCCGTTGGCGCCGGTGAGTGTGGTGGAGATGCCCTCGGGGATGTCGAGCGCGGCCACCGTCCGTACCGGCCGGTCCGCCTCGTAGCCGATCGTCAGGTCGTGGGCCGACAGGACAGCTCCCCGCGACATGGGCGTCACGCGCGGTACGAGACCGTGGCCGATCCCCGGCACCCACGCGCCGAGCGCGGCGAGCTCGTGGCCATGTACGGAGAAGACCTGGTCGGGTGGGCCGTCCGCGACGACACCGCCTCCGGCCGCCAGCACGACCACCCGGTCCACGATCGGCAGCCAGGTCGCGATGCGGTGCTCGACGACGACGAGGGTGGTGGACCGATCGGAGACCAGGCGCCCGACCGCGTCTCGTATCTCCTCGACACCAAGCGGGTCGAGGTTAGCCGTCGGCTCGTCGAGGAGCAGCAGGCCCGGTCGCATCGCGAGCGCGCCCGCGAGCGCGAGCCGCTGGCGTTGGCCCCCGGACAACCGCTCGGTGCTGTGGTCGAGCGGTAGCTCGAGACCGACCTCGGCAAGGGCCTGCCGGACGCGCGTCCAGATCTCGTCGCGCGGTACGGCGAGGTTCTCCAGCCCGAACGCCACGTCGTCTCCGACGCGCTCGAGGATGGTCTGGGCGTCCGGGTCCTGCATGACCAGCCCGCACGTACCCGGCCGCGGTCGGTCGCCGTCGACCGTCAGCGACCCGGCCTCCTCGCCCTCGTCGCTGCTCCCGAGCACGCCCGCGAGCGCGTGGAGCAGCGTCGACTTTCCCGAGCCCGATGCCCCGAGCAGGAGCACCCGCTGACCGGGTTCGATGCGCAGCGAGACCCCGGAAGTGGCCCAGGCGCCACGTCCGGCGTGCCGCCAGCCCCAGCCGTCGAGGCGTACCTGCGCTGGTCTCACTCAGACGTCCGCACGAGCCTCGCGGCCGGCCTCGAAGCGTGACAGCGCCCCGGACGCGGCGAGCGCCTTGGCCAGGGCCCAGCCGACGCCGCCAGCGAGTACGGCACCGGAGAGGATCATCGTCGCAAGGTAGATCACGTTGAACGTCACGGACTTGGCGATGTTCCCGGGTATGAACAGCTCGAGGATCCATTCGCCCACGGCGGCGCCTGCGCCAGCGAGGGCTGCCGGCACGAGACCCCAACGTCGGTAGGCGAACGCGAGGAAGACGAGTTCGGCGCCGAGGCCCTGCGCGAGGCCTGAGTACAGCGTCGTGATGCCCCACTGGTTGCCGACGAGGGCCGAAACGATGGCGGCGATCAGCTCCACCGCGAGAGCTGCGCCCGGTTTGCGGATGATGAGCCCGCCGAGGACGCCGCCGAGCAGCCAGATCCCGACGGCCAATCCGCCGAATCCTGGCGTTGCTGCGTCCAAGAGCGCGTAGCTGGCTCCTCCGACGTAGTTCCAGCCGACGAAGATGATGCCAGTCGCCACTCCGAGTACGGCCGCAACGACGATGTCGACGACCCGCCACCCATACGTACGCGTCGTCGCCGACGGTATGTGAGGTGCTGCTGCTGTTGCCATGTGCCTGTCCCCTTGTAGGTTCGGGCACGGGTCGACGCCGGCTATCGGCGTCTCGAGCTGCCTCCCTGCGCTGGCATGACCCAGATCAGGTTCGACGGTCGAAGGTAGCGAACCTTCCTCTCAGCCCGGCGTCTCCGGACTCCCGTGTTCGTGCCCGAGTATACGACCGCCCCGAATGCTCGGCCCGCGCCCGACAATCGGGTGTTTGTCCCGGTCCGCGAGCATCGGGTTCGTCCCTCCCGCGACCATGAGGTCGGTTCGTCTCACGCATGGCCATCGGGTCCTTCCCGCCCGCGAGCATCGGGTTCGGTCTCCGCCCGCGAGCACGGGTTCGACCCATCGCGACCATGCGGTCCGTACGTTCCGCCCGCGAGCGTCGGGTCGGTACCCATGCACGAGCAATCAGGTCCGACCCGCCTCTGCGCCAGCCCGTGCCCGAGCATCTGCCGATTCCGGATCGCCGAAGAGCGTGAGCGCGTACAGGGTCCTGGACGGCGCTTGTGCAGCCAGCCCGTCCTCGTGGTTCGCGTTGTCCACACGCTCCAAGGATTCCGCCGGACCCGTACGAGCCACCCATGCGACCGGCGGGATGAACTCGGGCATGCCGTCGCTCCGCATCCGTACGCGCCACTGGTCGACGGCCCGCGCGTACCCGTCCTGGTCCATCGCCGGGGGAGCCGGCTCGCAGAGCTGGTGATGATGGACGCACAGAGCGATGAGGTTGGTGAGCTTGGTAGGACCGCCCTGCTGCCACGGCGCGACGTGGTGCAGCTCGCAGCGGTTGAGGGGGACCGTGCAGTTCGGGAACGCGCAATGTCCGTCGCGCAGGGCAACCGCGTGACGCAGCGCCGGCGAGGCGAGCCGTCGCCCACGACCGAGGTCGAGGAGCTCGGACGACCCGCCGAGCACCGCCGGGACGAGCTCGGCGTCGCACAGCAGGCGGCGAAGACCTCCCGCCGAAAGCTGGGTGCCGTCGGCGAGCAGACCGGTCGCCATGGCACGATCGCGCAGGTCGGACTCGCGCATGAGCACGGTGACCTGAGCTGACCCCGCCGGGATAGCCCCTCCGCTGTCGGCGTCGCCCTTCTGCAGAGCCGCGTCCAGAACCTTGATGAGAGCATCGGCGAGGCGCTGATCCGGGGTAGCGGCCAGCCGGTCGCGGTCTGCGTGGTCCTTGGCCTTCCGGTAGTCGCGTGAGCTGATCGAGTCGACCAGGTTCTTCAGCCGTGTCCCTTCGATCACCGGCAGCGATCCATGGAAGTCGATCGACCCGTCGGTCGGGGGAGAGAACCTCAAGCTGCGGCGCCGAATCGCTCGCGCATCTCGTGCCTCGAGCTTGGCCTGCCGCTCCTCAGGAGTGTCTTTCGCCTCGGGCGCGACCTGATCGAGCACTGCATCACTCATCGCCCGAAGCTTGTCGGCGGGCATCTGCTCGGCCGCGCAAAGCAGGATCTCCTCGGCTGCCGTCTTCTGCGACTCGTTCAGAGTCTGGGGGAGCTCCTCGACGACGTCTCGGATCGCACGCGCCTGACCCAGCGTGATCCGCCCGGTGGCAGCAGCGTCGTGAACCTTCGGCCTGGTCGCAAGGATCCCCGCTTGGAACACCTGGTTGCGTACATGCGGCACCGATTCCTGCCCAGAAGCCGTCAGCACGACTTCGAGCGGAGAGTTCGTCGTCCGCTGCGCCGCATTGCGCGACTCGGCGGCGGCTATGAGCACGCTGACGGTTCCGTTCACCCGCCTCTGCAACGCCACCATCAGCTCGAGCGCATGCACCATCTCGCTGTCGCACACGGGCTCGCCCATCCCCGTACGTACCGCATCCACATCGGTGAGCGCGTGCTCGATCGCCGCCGTCATGGCGGGCCGAGCAGATGAACCGGGGTGGGTCATAGACAGACTATATCAGAACGTACGTACGAATACAAGAGTTCAGTTCTACGATCCTTGACATCCACGAGGGAGTGATTCCCCTCCATCACTTACGTCTGGCACGTGGGCGAACGTCTTGTCCATGACGTCGCCATCGGCGTGGGTGGGTTCTGGCAGTGCAGCCCGGCCCCCGCCGTCGGATCCCCATCCGTCGCGCGGAACGTCGTGCATCCGTACGGCTTGCATCATCATCCGTACAGGCTGATCGTCTCGTCGCCGTACAACAGACCCTCGCCAACGAGCGCCGCCAGGCAGCGTTCGGCCTGGGTCGCATCTGCCCAGCCGGACACCAGCGACTCTCGTGGAATCGGAGCGGCAGTCTCCCGTACAACCCCGAGCAGCGCACCGCGGCACTGGCGGTCGGTACCGTGCCAGGACTGCGTGGTGCGTACGGGGACGTCCAGGGCCGGATGGCCCGCCGCGTGCCACGCGCACAAGTCGCTGATCGGGCAGGCCTCGCATCGCGGGGACCGCGCTGTACAGACCAGGGCGCCCAGCTCCATCGAGGCGACAGCCCAGCGGGGAGCGTCCGCGTCCTGTGGCAGGTACGACTCCGCGAGGCGGCGCGAGGCGGCCGAGGGAGGCAGGTCCGCGACGCCGGCCGAGACCCGTGCGACCACCCGCCGTACGTTCGTGTCGACCACCACGTGGCGCGCCCCGAAACCGAAGCTCGCCACGGCAGCCGCGGTGTAGTCGCCGATACCGGGCAGCGCGAGCAGCTCCTCGTACGTGCCGGGCACCTCGCCGCCATGGCGTTCCACGATCGCCACCGCCGCTTGATGCAGCCGCAGCGCGCGCCGGGGATAACCGAGGCGACCCCATGCCGCGACCGCCGCCCCGGACGACTCGGCCGCCAGGGAGCCAGGCGTAGGCCACCGCTGCAACCAGACCGACCACGGGCCCAGCACCCTTGCCACCGGCGTCTGCTGGAGCATCACCTCGGAGACGAGGATGCCCCACGGCGTCGCGTCTGGCCTCCGCCAGGGAAGGTCGCGCGCGGTGGTCTCGTACCAGGCGAGGACGCTTCGTACGACGCTGCCCTCACGTTCTGCCACGCCGCACACTGTAGGCGCCGGTTGTACGGTCGGGGCATGTCCCAAGACCAGGGCGGCACCCCGGAGGAGCCAGGGCTGCGCGACTACGTGGCCTGGCACGACGCGTACCAAGACCCGTCATCGAGCCTGTCCGCCCGCCTGCGCCAGGTGCAGGCGCAGATCTCCGCGTGGCTCGATCGCACACCTGGCGATGTCCGTGTGCTGAGCTCCTGCGCGGGGCAGGGCCACGACATCCTCGGCGTTCTCGAGGACAGGGCGTACGACCGCGCGAGGGTCTCCGGCGCGCTCATCGAGCTCGATCCGACGAACGCCGCAGCCGCCCGGGACCGGATCGCGAGACTCGGCGTCGCCTTCGATGTCGTTGAAGCCGACGCTGGCACGACAAGCGCATACGCCGGGCTCGTACCGGCCGACCTCGTCCTCCTCAGCGGCATCATGGGCAACATCTCGCCGGACGACATCGAGCGGCTCGTCCGCGTGTCCCGCCAGTTCTGCGCGCCGGATGCGACCGTCCTGTGGACCCGCGGCGCTCAGGATCCCGACCTGGGGCCGGACATCCGGCGTTGGTTCACCCAGGCGGGCTTCGACGAGGTCGCCTGTGACGAGTGGATCGAGGGGACAGGCATGCGCGTCGGCGTCGAGCAGCTCACCGCGGCGCCCGAGCCGCTGGTACCGGGCCGGCAGATCTTCACGTTCTACCGCTGACGGTCCACGCCGGCGGGACCTGCTGTACGTTCCCGGTGTGCCCGTGTCCGACTGCCCGATTTCCGGCGCTGAGCTGCGCCGCCTCACGCCTGCCGATGCCGGCCAGGTCACCGTGCTGCAGCGCGCCTGCTGGGTCGAGGAAGCGCTCACCAACGAGGACTGGTGGATCCCGGCGCTGCGCGAGACCGTCGACGAGGTCGCCCAGTGGCTCGGCGAGCTCGAGGGGTGGGGTCTGTGGCTCGACAAGAGGCTCGTCGCGATGGTTCGCGCGGGCCGTACGGATGACACGTGGGACGTCGGCCGACTCGCGGTCGTGCCGGACCTCCGCGGCAACCACCTCGGCGACTGGCTCATGGACCACATCGAGTCGCGTGCGGCCGAGGGCTGTACGAGGTTCGAGCTGTTCACCGGAGCCAGGAGCGAGCGGAACATCAGCCGGTACGAGCGGCGGGGCTACCACCTCATCGGCGAGTGGCGTCCCGGCGTGGTGCTGCTGGAGAAGCCGATCACCCGCTGACTAGGCCATCGACTCCAGCAGCCGGCGATGGAACAGTGTCTCGCCCGTGAGCTCGGGGTGGAACGCGATGCCGGTGATGGAGCCCTGGGTCACGGCGACGATGCGGTCGTGGAGGGTCGCGACGGGAGTGACGGCCGGGCCGTACGAGACGACCTCCGGGGCCCTGATGAACGCGACCCACGCCGGCCCCCAGGCGGTGTCGAGGCCCATCTCCGCCGAGTCGATCTGCCGGCCGAAGGCATTGCGGCGCACCGTCACGTCGAGCACCCCGAAGCTCGTCTGACCCGGCGCCGGGTCCGTGATGTGTGCCGCGAGCTGGATCAGCCCCGCGCACGTACCGAGCGTCGGCAGGCCCGCCCGGATCGCATCCGTCAGCGGCTCGCCCAGCCCGAACAGCTTCAGCAGCCGGTCGATCGTGGACGACTCGCCACCGGGCAGGACCACGGCATCGACCCGCAACCCATCCGGACCCGTGAGGTCAGCGGGCTGCTTCAGCGGTACGGGGACGGCGTCGAGCGATGCGAGCAGCTCGATGTGCTCCCGTACACCGCCCTGCAGGGCGACGACCCCGACCCGGGGCCGGTTCACCACCCGCGATCGGCCAGGCGGTGCGGCGCCGGGATGTCCGCGACCGAGATGCCGACCATCGCCTCGCCCAGCCCGCGCGACGCCTGCGTGATGACCTCGGGGTCGGTGAACAGTGCTGTCGCCTTGACGATCGCCGCGGCGCGCTTCGCCGGGTCGCCCGACTTGAAGATGCCCGAGCCGACGAAGACGCCGTCGGCGCCGAGCTGCATCATCATCGCCGCATCGGCCGGAGTGGCGATGCCGCCGGCGACGAACAGGACGACCGGCAGCTCACCGCGCTCGGCCACCTCCCGTACCAGCTCGTACGGCGCCTGGAGCTCCTTGGCCGCCACGTACAGCTCGGCCGGATCGTTGGCCAGCGTGGCGGCGAGGGTTGCGATCTCGCGCTTGATCGTACGGATGTGGCGGGTGGCCTCGGACACGTCGCCCGTACCGGCCTCACCCTTCGAGCGGATCATCGCCGCGCCCTCGGTGATGCGCCGCAGCGCCTCGCCNNCGTCGATGTAGTCGACGCCGAGCTGCTGCAGGATCTGAGCCTCGACGAAGTGGCCGATGCGGGCCTTCGCCATCACGGGGATCGATACCGCGGCCGTGATCGCGTCGATCAGGTCGGGGTCGCTCATCCGTGCGACACCGCCCTGGGCTCGGATGTCGGCCGGTACGCGCTCGAGCGCCATCACGGCGATCGCGCCGGCGTCCTCGGCGATCCTCGCCTGCTCGGCGGTCACCACGTCCATGATCACCCCGCCCTTGAGCATGTCGGCCAGGCCGCGCTTCACCAATGGGGTTCCAGTTGTCTCAGTCACGTCTGCATCGAACCAGTCATAATGGTCCAGAGCCAGTGCCAGAATGCCCGTGATTCACTAGTCCATTCATGGGTGGAGGTCGCCGGACCGTTCTTGGTCGTCCTCTCTGTCCCGCACCGCTTACCCGACGAGACGATCGGGTCAGCCAGAGATCTCGAAGCTTCCGAAACCGCGACGATCGACATCGGTGACCTCGACCCGCTCGACGGTCGCCCACCGCGGCCCGCGGCGACACCAGTCCACGAACCGAGCCACCGCCTCGGCAGGCCCCTCCGCACGGCAACGGACCGTCCCGTCCGGCTCGTTGCGTACCCAGCCCGTGACGCCCAACCGCTCGGCCTCCGCGCTCGCCTGCCAACGGAACGCCACGCCCTGGACCACGCCGGCCACGACGATCTCCACCGATCGCTCCACGCTCCTATCCTGCCCCAGCCCCAGCGAGCTGGCGATGAGTCACAATGGTCCAGAACCAGTGCCGGGATGTACGGGCTGGAGTGGACCATTAAGGACAGCTCACGCCGTGATCCGCTCGTGGGTGCCGCTCGCCGGTTCATCATGTTAAGCAGCCGAATCGGAGGTTCTCATGGCGAATTGGCCATGTGAAGTGACAACTCACTCACTGAACATGATGAACCGAGCGCCCGGGACGGCCACGCGATGAGGACTGCGGGCGACGTCACGCTGGCGTTGGCCATCGACCGTACAGACCCTCGTCCCCTGCCCCGCCAGCTCGCCGACGAGCTCCGCACGGCGATCGGGAACGGCCTCGTCGCTGCCGGCGAGCCCGTACCAGCAACTCGAGCCCTCGCTCAGCGCCTCGGTGTGAGCCGGGGGACGGTCGTGGCCGCGTACGACCAGCTGCTCGCCGAGGGCTACCTGCTCGGGCGCGTCGGCCACGGCACCGTCGTGAACCCCGCGCTGCGCGACGTGCATCCGCCGAGCACCGCCCGACGGCACGCGGAACAGCCCGCTCCCACCCGAGCCCGGGTCATCGACCTCCGGCCCGGCCAGCCCTGGACCGCGGATGTCGTCAATGCCGGGTGGCGCGCGGCCTGGCGTCGGGCTGCCGAGCATCCGCTGGCGCCCATCCCCGCTGCCGGGCTCCCTGGGCTGCGCTCCGAGATCGCGGATCACCTGCGGCGGATGAGGGGCGTACGGAGGGCTGCCGATCACGTACTCGTCACCGCCGGCGCTCGCGACGGTCTCGGTCTGCTGCTGGCGATGCTCGGGACGGGGCTCATCGTCGGCGTCGAGGATCCCGGCTACCCCTCCCTGAGACGGGTGCCGCCACGGCTCGGCTCGTCGGTGATGCCGCTTCCGACGGACGACTCCGGCTTGGTGTGCGACGACCTGCCGACCGGTACGAACGCGCCGGAGGTCGTCGTCGTCACGCCGAGCCACCAGTACCCTCTGGGCGGGTCGCTACCGATCGCCCGCCGACAAGCGCTCCTGGACTGGGCGCGCCGCGAGCACGTGGTCATCGTCGAGGACGACTACGACTCCGAGCTCCGCTACACGTCCGCGCCGCTGCCGGCACTCGCCGCGCTCGACGACCCCGAGGACGGATGCGTCGTCACGCTCGGCACGTTCGCCAAGACGCTCGGACCGGGTCTCGGCGTCGGCTTCCTCGTCGCACCGGAGCGGCTCGTCGAGGACCTGAGACGCACCCGTACCGACCTCGGCCAACCGGTCTCGCAGGTCGCGCAGTGGGCGATGGCCGACTACCTCGCCAGCGGCGAGCTGCGCCGCCACACCCAGCGGATGCGTCGTGAGTACCGCCGTCGCCGCGGACTCGTACTCGATGCTCTCGGCGGCCTCGACCACGTACGGGTCAAGGCGATGGACGGCGGCCTCCACGCGGTCGTCGAGTCCGAGATCCCGGAGTCCGAGCTGATCACCAGGATCCGCGACCGAGGCGTCGTGGTCGCCGGTCTGGCCGACTACTGGTCCCGCCCCGCCAAGGGAGCGGGCGGCATCGTCCTGGGCTACGGAGGCGTCCCGATCGACGACCTCCGCGCCGGGCTCGAGGCCATCGCAGAGGCGACTCACCAGGGCTCTGGAGCGTCCAGCGAAACGCCCCACGGCACCCATGGAGAAAGGTCCGGTTAAGGCTGGGGTTCAGAATGGTTGTGTCGAACTGGCAGAGTGAGCAGTTACGCGACCACCCAGGAGGCACGCTTGAGAGCGCCGACCAGCACGTACCGGCTCCAGATCACCGAGGACTTCGACCTGCTCGAAGCCGCCAAGACGCTGCGCTATCTGCAGGATCTCGGCGTGGACTGGGTCTACCTGTCGCCCGTGCTCGCCTCGGAGAGCGGGTCGGACCACGGGTACGACGTCTCGAGCCACGCGGCCGTCGATCCGTCGCGCGGTCGCGGTGCCGGCCTGGCCGCCCTGTCCGCTGAGGCGCGGCGCCTCGGGATGGGTGTCCTCGTCGACATCGTGCCTAACCACGTCGGGGTTGCGCGTCCCTGGGAGAACGAGTGGTGGTGGCACGTCCTGACCCACGGCCAGGCNNCTGCGGGTCCTCGGCGGCGAGCTGCACTACCGCCGCAACCGCTTCCCGCTCGCTCCCGGTACGGCTGACGGCTCCCAGACCGAGGACCCGAACGCGGTGCTGCGCCGCCAGCACTACGCCCTGGTGAGCTGGCGGGACGCTGACAAGGACCTCAACTACAGGCGGTTCTTCGCCATCAACACGCTCGTCGCCATCCGCGTCGAGGATCC
>PMLO01000146.1 GCA_003158895.1 Propionibacteriaceae bacterium | reverse complement strand
TCGTTGGGGAGCACGCCACGGACGACGTCGACAAGGGTGCGAGGCCCCAGTAGCGAACCGAACCATGCCCGCTCGGAGGGCAGGAATCCGACCTGGCGGTTGTTGGCGGTTGCGTTGCGGAGGTCGAGACGGGTGTGAGCGACGTTCATGTCGCCCATCACGAGGTACTCCCGGCCGTCTGCAATCGCTCGACGTCGGGCCTCGCCGAGGTACGGCCTGACAGCGTTCATGAAGCGCAGCTTGTGCGCGTACGGGCCCGGGTCGGGATCGCCGGTCCGGCCACCCTTCGGCACGTACAGGCTCCCGATCGTCAGCCGCCAGCCGTCGAGGTCCAGCTCGACCTCGAGGTAGCGGCCCTCGTGGTGGAACACCCGTCGGTCGATGCCGGTCCGTACGGCCAGTGGTTGCATCCGTAAGAGGACGGCCACGCCGTTGCGACCGGGAAGTGAACCCGGTTCGTACGTGATGTGGTAGCCCGGGATCTCGGGGACGTCATCACTTCCGCAGCGCATCTCCTGGATCGCGACGACGTCGCAATCACGGGCCGCGAGCCACTCGCCGAACCCCCGCCGCATCGCGGCCCGGATGCCGTTGGCGTTGAACGTGGCTAGCCGCATCACCCACCAGAACCTACCTGTTCACAGGCATTCCACTGATACCCCCGGGGGTTTGTCGGTTCGTCGGACAGCCGCGTGGTCGAGGCCTATCCTGCGGCTATCGGCTCACGGCCCGGTTGGCGGGCCGCCGCCCCCCGAGGTTCCGCAGCGACGCGGAGAAGGAGTGCACCTGATGTCCCTACTGACTGCGACTTCGACGATCGGCGCATGGCTCGACGATCCTGCTGGTGGTCCTCTCGTCCGCGGACTACTGGCGGCATCTGGGGCCGACGAGTCGGTCCTGGCCCCCCTGCGCGGCCTCCCCTTGCTCTCCTTGGTCGACATGAGCCAAGGGGCGATGCCGCGATCCATCGTCGACGACATGGTCCGCCAGGTGAACGGCGGCGAGATCCCAGAGGCCACGGAGAGTGGGTGGCAGGAGAGGATCACTGACGGGAGGTTCTCCGGCCGGAACGTGATCGTGACCGGTGCCGGGTCTGGCATCGGCAAGGCCGTCGCCTCCCGACTGGCGCGAGAGGGCGCCCGCGTGGTTGCTGTCGACATCGCGGCTGACCGACTCGCCGCACTCCCGCAGGAGCTGGGTCCCGACGTGGTCACGGTGACCGCGGACCTGTCCAAGCCCGACGACATCGCCGCGATCATCGCCGCCGCTGGAGAGCGGATCGACGGCCTGGCCAACGTGGCAGGCATCAACGACGACACGTCACCGCTGCACGAGGTCACGGACCAGATGTGGTCCAGAGTGCTCGGCGTCAATCTCGACGGCGTCATGCGGCTGACCCGCGCGGTACTGCCGGCCATGCTGGCGGCGGGTGGCGGCTCGATCGTCAACATCGCCTCCGAAGCTGCGCTGCGCGGCAACGCCTCCGGCGTCGCCTACACGGTGAGCAAGCACGCCGTGGTGGGGCTCACGCGATCGGCAGCCTTCATGTACGGCCCGAAGGGGATCCGGATCAATGCCGTCGCACCCGGCGGCGTGGCGACCGGCATCCCGATGGCCGCCGAGCCATCCGCGTACGGCACGGACCGCGTCACGCCGTTCATCGCACTCATCCCCGGACTTGCCACGGCCGCTCAGCTGGCCGCGTCCGTCACGTTCCTGCTGTCCGACGACGGCGTGAACATCAACGGCGCCGTCCTGCCGTCCGACGGAGGGTGGTCGGTCCAGTGACCGGCGTACTGGTCGTCATCGGCGTCGGCGGCATGGGCGAGGTCATCGCCCGCCGGCTCGGCGCAGGCAGGAAGATGCTCCTGGCGGACTTCAACGCCCAGTTGCTGGAGGCCGCCGCCACGAAGCTGCGCGGAGAGGGATACGCGATCACCACCGCGGCCGTCGACGTGTCCGTCCGGGAATCGGTGGCGGCGCTGGCCGCCACGGCCGCCGGACTCGGCCCGGTCACCGACGTCGTCCATACCGCCGGACTGTCGCCTGTGCAGGCCTCCGTCGAGGCGATCCTGGCCGTCGATCTCCTCGGTGTCGCCCACATGCTCGACGAGTTCGGCGCCGTGATCGCGCCGGGCGGCGCCGGCGTGGTCATCGCCAGCATGGCCGGCACAATGGCGGCTGGCCAGCTTCCACCCGAGGCGGAGGGCGCGCTCGCGCTCACGCCGGCGGACCAGCTGCTCTCGCTTCCGTTCCTTTCATCGGCGGCAGTGCCGAACCCCGGTGCCGCCTACGGCCTTGCCAAGCGCGCCGCTCAGCTGAGGGTCCAGGCGGCGAGCCTGGCCTGGGGGAACCGTGGCGCACGAGTGAACTCGATCAGTCCGGGAGTGATCTCGACGCCGATGGGGCAGGCGGAGCTCTCCGGCGAGTCCGGCGAGATGATGCGGGCGATGATCGCAGTGTCCGGCACAGGCCGCATCGGCACCCCGTCCGACATCGCCGAAGCGGCTGCCTTCCTGCTCGGCCCATCCGCCTCGTTCGTCACCGGCACAGACCTTCTGGCCGACGGTGGCGTCGTCGCCGCGCTGCGATCGGGTGCACTCCCGACGCCGACGGCCTGACGGGTCAGGGTTCGAAGCGGTAGCCCAGACCCGGTTCGGTGACGAAGTGGCGGGGCTGGCTGGGGTCCGACTCGAGCTTGCGGCGAATCTGTGCGAAGTACACGCGCAGGTAGTTCGTCTCCTTCTCGAACCCCGGGCCCCAGACCTCGGCGAGCAGTTGACTGCCCGCAACCAACATGCCCGGGTGACGGACGAGCTCCTCGACGAGGTGCCACTCGGTCGGCGTGAGCTTGACCTCGACACCACCGCGAAACGCTCGTTTGTCCGCCAGATCGAGAGTGAACTCCGCGGTCTGCACCACAGGCCCGGTCGTGAGCTGCGGGATGTCGGCGCGTCGTAGCGCCGCCCGCACGCGCGCGACGAACTCATCCATCCCGAACGGCTTCGTGATGTAGTCGTCGGCGCCCGCGTCGAGCGCCCGGACCTTCTCCGCCTGCGAGTCACGCGCCGACAGCACGATGATCGGTACCGTCGACCAGCCCCGCAGACCTGCAATCACCTCGACGCCGTCCATATCCGGAAGCCCGAGGTCCACCACGACGAGGTCGGGGGGACTGGTTGCCGCGGCACGCAAGGCTGCCGCTCCCTCACCGACGGGGACGACCTCGTACGACCGCGCGCGGAGGTTGATCGTCAGCGCACGTCGCAGCGCGGGTTCGTCCTCAACGATGAGCAACCGCTGCACGCGCCACCTCCAGGGTGATCGTCATCGTCAGTCCGCCGCCTGGCGTGACCGACGCCGCGAGAGTACCGCCCATCGCCTCTGTGAAGCCGCGTGCGATCGCCAGGCCGAGCCCCACCCCCGTCGTCGTACGGTCGCCGAAGTGCTGGAACGGGGCGAAGATCTCCTCCATCCTGTCCGGGGCCACGCCGGGTCCGTGGTCGACGATCTCGACGACGACGCGGCTCTCCGCGGTATACGCCCGGATGAGCACCTTCTCCCCTGTACCGACATGCCGATCGGCGTTGTCGACGAGGTTCGCGATCACGCGTTCCAGCAGGCCGGCGTCGGCGACGACAAGGGGCAGCGCATCGGGGATGTCGAGTTCGAGACGATTCTCCCCACGCCGTACCACCCCTCGCAGCACCTCGAGCAACACGGTGGGCTCGGGATGTAAGGACAGGGCGCCCGCCTGGATCCGGCTCATGTCGAGCAGGTTCGCGATGAGGTCGTTGAGGCGGTCGGCGTGCTCGACGATCGTCTCGAGAAGCTCTTCGCGATCCTCGGGAGTGAGCTCGATGTCGGTCTGGCGCAGCGTCGACGCGGCCACCGTCACGGCAGCGAGGGGGTTGCGCAGGTCATGACCGACCGCGGCCAGCAGACTGGCGCGCAGCTCGTCGATCCTGGCCAGGTCTTCCGCACGCCTGGCCTGCTCGGCAAGCGCCCGGGTGCGCCACAACTGCCCCACGGCCATCGCCCACGAACCGAGCATCCGGCGATCATCACCCACGTGCTCGGGTCCGACGAGCCGCAAGCTCAGGCCTTCACCCGCAGACAGCTCGAGCGTCGAATCGCCCGGATGCTCCTCACCGATGTTCGCGAGCACCCGGCCGTCCCTCACGAGGGACGCAGCATGCATCTCGTACACCTCGAGCGCCTCGGTGAGGATCCGCTCGACGGAGTCGCGGTTCGGGGTGCGCGTGCCCAGCTCGGCGATCCAGGTCGCCTCGAGCCGATGGCGCTCTGCTCGGGCGCGACCACGGGCCGTGGCTTCGGTGGTGAACCCCACGAGCAGAGAGACCGCGAGGAAGATCACGAGGTCGGCCCCCTCAGCCTCGCTCGCGACGAGGAACGTGCCGTAGGGGACGGCGAAGAAGAAGTTCGCCAGGCCGCCGCTGACCACCGTCGCAAGTACAGCTGGCAGGATCCCTCCGACCGCGGAGGCCGCAACGCTCGCGAGAACGAGGGTCAGCAGGACCGTGTCGAGGCCCGGACGCGTACGTCCCAGCAGCAGGAACGCGGTGAGCAGCGGCGGCGCGGCGGCGGCGACCACGAGCCCGTACAGCTGGCGGCGTCGCGGCAGGGTGGTAGCCAGCCCGCTCGTACGTACCTGCTCGGCCGGCTGTTCGCTCACCTATGCGAGATTGCCAGATGCGGGCCCTCCTTGGCACCCTCTGCGGCATCGTGGTCAGTATCGGGCGAGATCGGCGGAGTTCCTCGCGGCGATTCGGGGAGGACAGGCGCCGGAGGAGCGTCACCTGCGCCGATGTGCGGCGCCGACGAGCCGGGACGTTCGAGGCTGTACTGCTCAGCAGAACGCAGCTGGTACGGCACGCTGGTCACCATCACGCCCGGCATGTACAGCAGACGGCTCTTGAGACGCAGCGCGCTCTGGTTGTGCAGGATGGCCTCCCACCAGTGGCCGGTGACGTACTCGGGGATGAAGACCTGTACGACGTCACGAGGGCCGATCTCGATGCGCTCGAGATAGTTGATGACCGGGGTGAGCATGTCGCGGTACTCGCAGGCCACGATCCGCAGCGGCACGGCGATCTCACGATCGGACCACTCGCGCATGAGCTTCTCGGTACGCCATCGATGGACGTCGACGTGCAGCGCCGTGATCGTGCTCGGCCGGATCGCCTTCGCGAACGCCAGCGCCTTGAGAGCCGGCTCGTTCACTTGGCTGATGAGGACGACCGCGTGGATGCGGCTCGGCAGGATCATCCCGGCCGCCTTGGGCGCCAGCTGCGCCGACACTTTCTTGTAGTGCTTCTTGACCTGGAGCATCGCGAAGAAGAGGACAGGCATGGCGATGACCACGAGGTACGCACCGTGCGTGAACTTGGTCAGCAGCACGATGACGAGGACGATCGCCGTCGCCGCTGCACCGATCCCGTTGATGGTCGCCGAGCCGAGGTGCTTGAACGTCCACCCATGCTCCGCCGCCTGGCGACGCCAGTACACCACCATGCCGGACTGGCTGAGGGTGAACGACACGAAGACGCCCAGGATGTACAGCTGGATGAGCCGGGTGACCGACCCGTCGAACGCGACGATCAGCAGCATGGCGACGCCTGACAGCATGATGATGCCGTTGCTGAACACCAGACGGTCGCCCCGTCGTGTGAGCTGCTTGGGGAGGAACCTGTCCTCGGCGAGGATCGACGCCAGGATCGGGAAGCCGTTGAACGCGGTGTTCGCCGCCATGGCGAGGATGAAGGTCGTGGACAGCTG
>PMLO01000186.1 GCA_003158895.1 Propionibacteriaceae bacterium | reverse complement strand
ACCCGGCGGCTGCGTGGTCGACGTCTCGTCCATGTCGGCGCACATGGTTCCCGGCATCGCGCTCCCCCGCTGGGCCTATCCGGTCGCACGCACCGACGTCCACGCGTTCCGCCGGCGTGTGTTGCGATGGATCAACCTCTTCCCCCGGCCGGTCCGCGACGGGCTCGCATACGCCATCTCCAAGGACTTCGTCGTGTGGCTCGCCCGCAACGACGCCACCCGGTTCGGAGCTCGAGGAGCCCGCGTCCTGTCCGTCTCACCCGGCAGCTTCGACACCCCCATGGGCGACGTCGAGGGCGACGAAGCCCTGGCTCTCGTCGCGGGCGCCCCGATCCCACGACTGGGACACGTCGACGAGATAGCGCACCTGCTGGCGTTCTGCGTGGGCGAGCGCGCCGGCTACCTCACCGGGACCGACATCCTGTGCGACGGCGGCGTCCTCGCCTCGGGGATCTCGCCCCTCAGGCGACGTACCGGACCCCAGGCGCCGAGCGACCCGGCACCCCGAGAGAACGATGATCGAGTCCTCGTGGGATGACGGGCCAGCCCAAGGCGAACGAAGTTGTCGCTAGGCAACTGTGACGCGGGCTCGGAGGATGTTGTGCACTCTCGCATGCAGGTCGTCTGGGTTGCCGCCGGCCTGCGCGATGACCCGGGCTCCGAGCATGTACACGCCAGGCTCAACGAACGAGCACTCCGTCTCGTACACGACGCTTCGTCCCGGTCCCACCGGGATCGCGTCGCCGAGTTGGCCCGAGCCGGTGAGGTCGAGCGACAGCTCGACGACGACGCCGGGTTCCGGCGCCTCCGCCTCCACTCGTAGGGTCACCGTCTCGCCGACACCAGCCGTGACGCTCGGGGAGCCGTTCACGGTGAGGGTGCCGGTCGGTTGCACCCCGCCACGCTCGGCAGCGCTGGCGGGTACGACGACCTGCCCGTCCACGACCTCGTAGGCGGTGTTCGGCGACGGCTCGATGCCCTTCTCGACCCAGTCCGCCAGTTGGCGCAGCGCGGTCTCGAGCGCTCCGAGGTACTCGACGGTCTGCGTCGGGAACTCCTGGGTGCCCTCGTCGCCGTGGAGTGCATTGTCGACGTACCAGAGCCGGAAGGACGCGTCGGCCGCCTCACCGAGGTGGTCGACGACGAGCTGCCGGTACCAGTCGGCCTGCCAGGCGAACGCCTCGCGGTCGAGAAGGCAGCTGACGAGGATGACCTTGCCGTGGATGGTGCCTGCGGGGAGCGTCCCCGACGCGCCCGCAGTGAGCATCGGGCCGATGATCATGGCCCGCTGCGGGTAGAACGGCGTGCCGTCGGCGTGACGGAACTGGTCCCAGACCGGGTATCCCGCGGGCGGGACCTGGTGGCGGTGGTACGTCTGGGCGGCGAGGAAGTTCGAGTTGTCGAGCGTGACCTCGTCCCCGGTCGCGAGCGCGTCCAGGACCGTCGGGTCCTGACCCGGCTCGAGCTTTACGACATCGCCGACGACCTCGAGCACCCGCAACGTCGTACCAGCTGCTCGCCCGGTGTGAACGGTGAGGTCCGCGCCGAGCAACCAGCCGGACGGGTCCTCGGGCAGCCGTAGCCCGACCACCAGCGCGGGCCGTGCGGTCGCCTTGTACGACTCGTCGACACCGCCCGTGACCTCGGCGCCGTGCTCCTCTGTGAGGATCTCCGCGATCGTGGTCGTCAGCTGGACGCGGTCGGTGTGGATCGAGGAGGTCGGGTCGGTGCCGAGGTAGCCGGGCAGGGTCCAGAAGTCGGTGAAGTAGCTCGGGTCGATCATCTGGATCGCCGGGTACAGCACGCTGAACGCGTGCATGCCCATCGTCTTCCAGCCGAACCAGGACCGTGGCGGGAAGCCCATCCGGGTCACCTCGGTCAGCGCGCCGCGCTCCTCGTCGGTGAGGTCGAGCGAGTCCGGGTCGCCTCCGACGTCGTACGCATCCACGATCTGCGGGAACTTGTGACGCAGGATCCGCATCGCGTGCATCCGTACGGTGAACACGTTCGGCATCGCCATGGCGCTGCCCAGGACGTGCGGGTTGTACCCGTCCCAGACGCCCTCGGTGTTCTCCGACGAGCCAACCGTCCTGTAGCCGCCGCCGCTGCCGCCGTACAGGTAGCCGTACGGACGGTGGTCGCCGTACAGCTCGGCAGCGACCACGCGTGAGAATCTCGCGGCCGCAGCGTTGGCCCGGTACGCGCCGATGCTCGGGTCGATCCCGGCCATCGGGTCGATGACGTCTGGGCCGCCGCCGTTGGTCTCGACGAAGTAGCCACCGCTCGAGCACGCGAAGGACACCTTGTTCTGGCCCTCGCCGCTCTGCGCGAGGTGCTCGTGCTGCGGGACAGGCGTGACGTGCTGGAAGAAGCGGCCCTCGTACGCGTCAGGCTCGGGGAAGTAGTACGAGAACCGGGTGTCGGCGTCGTGGAAGCCGCCATGGACGTAGCGGTGCCGCAGGGGTGTCTCGCGCCACTCGTCGATGTCGACGTACGGCTGCGTGAACGCGTCGTCGGCGCGGTCCCCCACCCAGGAACGAGCGGTCAGGGAGTCGGTCGTCTCGATCAGGTCGCTCATCACTTGACGCCCTTGAGCGGGAAGATGGCAATGCCGGCGACGAGAGCGAGGACGAACGCTGCCGCCCACACGCCGAAGTAGCCCCCGGTCACTGAAACGACGATGCCGGCGAGGATCGGGCCGAGCGCCTGTCCGAGGTTCGAGCCGAGGGCCGCGACGCCGAGGTCACGCCCGGCAGCGCGCGAGTCGGGCAGGACGTCGATGAACAGTGCCTGGTCAACCGGGAGGTACGTGCCGAGCGCGATCCCGGACAGGATGGCCTGGATGAACAGCGCGGGGAGCGCCGGCCACACCATCGGGACCACCATGGCGACCGCCATCAGGATCGAGGCCGCGATGACGAACACCTTGCGCTTCTTGAGCTTGTCCGACAGGTTGCCGGCCACGAGAACCGCGATGACCATGAAGGGGATGCCGGCGAGCGAGAGCAGTGGGGCGGTCTTCGTGGCGTCGGCCACCGACATGGCGGGGTGGATGTAGCTCTGCATCATGTACAGGCCGAGAGCGGTCGAGACCGCGTAGCCGAACGTCAGCAGGATCCGGGCGACCCAGACCAAGCGGAAACTCGTCGACCGGAGCGCGACCGTGAAGCCGAGCAGGAACTCCTTCCAGCTGAACGGCGCAACGGAGAGGTCCTTCGAGGAATGATCACGGGCGAAGATGACGAACATCACGCCGGCAAAAGCCGCGAAAGACGCGTACAGGAAGTACAGGTTGAGCCCGGCAGAGGCGAACAGCGCACCAGCGAGGACAGCGCCGGCGACGCCGCCGAAGAAGTTGCCGAAGCCGCCCAGCGCTGAGGCCGTACCGCGACGGTTCTCCGGCATCCGGTCGGCGACGGTCGCGGCTAGCGGGCCGAGCGCCGTGTTGAGGACGGCCTGGGCGAGCATGTAGATGACCGCGATCATGACGATGCTGTTCGCCGTACGGAGCGATGCAAGCAGCAGCGAGCCGACGACCGTGCCGAACAGGATCCACGGCGCGCGGCGACCAAGCTTGGTGCGCGTCCGGTCCGAGGCGACACCCACGAGCGGCTGGATCAGCATGGTCAGCACGACGCCGATCGAGCTGATGATCGACAGCGACTGCGCTCGGGACGCGTTGAAGTCCGCGAGGATCTTCAGCTGCCGCAGCTGGTCAACAGTGGCGGTCGCGGTCCCGGCGTCGATGGACTGCTGCAGCGTCGTGAGCTGCTGCAGGTCGACCCCCGCATCGGGGCCTGTGAACCAGCGGGCGAACTCGATGAGCTGCACGTGGTTGGGCAGCAGGATGCCGGCCACAGCACCCCAGATCGCCGTGACCGCGAGCGTGAGCAGCGTGTACCAGGTCAGGTAGCGGCGCGAGGCCGGCCCCTTGACGTAGATCGGCGATGCGCCAGGTTCTGTCGGATCGAGGATGACGTTGCCTCGGACCTTCGGCTGGGCGGCGGTCTGTTCAGCCATGCGGGTTCCCATCAGCGGTGATGTGGCTCGGCGCGCCAGTGCGCCGAACGAAAGCAGCATGTCATGCGGCATTGCGCTGCGCAAGAGGAAACCCGCATATGATGCGGTAATGGCTGCACGTGGTCCGTACGCGAAGGGCGTAGCGAAGCGCGCCGAGATCCTGGACATCGCGCTCGAGGTGATCGAGGAGCACGGCTACACGGGCGCAACCGTTAAGGAGCTTGCGGATGCGGTGGGC
>PMLO01000036.1 GCA_003158895.1 Propionibacteriaceae bacterium | reverse complement strand
CGACGCGCCGCCGCCGGTCGAGATATGGCCGAACGCGTCGTCGGCGAAGCCGAGCTGGCGTACGGCAGCCGCGGAGTCGCCGCCGCCGACGACCGTGAAGGCCTCGGTGTCTGCGAGTGCGGTTGCCACGGCCTTCGTGCCAGCGGCGAGAGCCTCGATCTCGAACACGCCCATCGGGCCGTTCCAGAACACGGTCTTGGCGCCCAGGATGGCGTCGGCGAAGATCTTCTCGGTCTCGGGCCCGATGTCCAGGCCACCCTGGTCTGCGGGGATCTCGCTCGCCGGGACGACCGTGACCTCGGAGACCGTCCGAGCAGCGAAGTCGAACGACGCCGCCACGCGGGTGTCGACCGGCAGCAGGATCTGCTTGCCCGCCTCCGTGGCCGCCGCGAGGTAGCCCTTGCACGCCTCGATGTTGGCGGCGTCGAGGATCGAGCTGCCGACCTCGTAGCCCTGGGCCGCGAGGAAGGTGTAGCTCATGCCGCCGCCGACGACCAGCGTGTCGGCGACCTGCAGCAGGTTGTCGATGACTGCCAGCTTGTCGGCCACCTTCGCCCCGCCGAGGACGACCACGTACGGACGCTCCGGGTGCTGGGTGAGCTTCTTGAGAACCTCGACCTCCTTGGTGACGAGAGAACCGGCCGCTGACGGCAGGAGCTTCGCCACGTCGTAGACCGACGCCTGCTTGCGATGTACGACACCGAAGCCGTCGGAGACGAAGACGTCAGCCAGAGCCGCGTACTGGGCTGCGAGGACGCCGCGCTCGGCGTCGTCCTTGCTCTCCTCACCCGGCTCGTAGCGGACGTTCTCGCACATGCCGATCTCACCGTCGGCGAGTCCGGCAACCATGGCCTTCGCCGAGTCGCCGACCACGTCTGTGGCCAGCTTCACGTCCTGGCCGAGGAGCTCGCCCAGCCGCGTGGCGGCCGGGGCGAGGCTGTACTTCGGGTTGACCTGGCCCTTGGGCCGGCCCAGGTGGGCCAGTACCACGACCTTCGCGCCGGCCTTGATCAGGCCGGTGAGCGTCGGGAGCGCGGCGCGGATGCGCCCGTCGTCGGTGATGACGTCGCCGTCGAGCGGGACATTGAAATCACAGCGAATCAGGACGCGCTTACCAGCGAGCGCGCCAAGGTCGGGTACTGACCTCACGAGTGGGCCTTTCTAGGAGTGAATGCGGATCAGAGCTTCGAGCCGACGAGGACGGTGAGGTCGACGAGACGGTTCGAGTAGCCCCACTCGTTGTCGTACCAGCCGACGACCTTGACCTGGTTGCCGATCACCTTGGTGAGCTGCGCGTCGAAGACGCAGGACGCCGGGTCGGTCTCGATGTCCTTGGAGACGATCGGGTCCTCGGTGTAGACGAGCCGACCCTTCATGGGGCCGTCGGCGGCGGCCTTCACGATCGCGTTGACCTCTTCGACGGTGGTCTCACGGGAGGCCTCGAAGGTGAGGTCGGTGGCGGAACCGGTCGGGATCGGGATGCGCATGGCGTACCCGTCGAGCTTGCCCTTGAGCTCCGGCAGCACGAGCGCGACAGCCTTGGCGGCGCCGGTCGTGGTCGGGACCATGTTGATGGCCGCGGCGCGCGCGCGACGGAGATCCTTGTGCGGGGCGTCCTGCAGGTTCTGGTCCTGCGTGTACGCGTGGATCGTCGTCATGAGGCCCTTGACGATGCCGAGACCGTCGTTGAGCGCCTTCGCCATCGGCGCCAGGCAGTTCGTCGTGCAGGACGCGTTGGAGATGATGTGGTGGATCGCCGGATCGTACTGGTCGTCGTTCACGCTCATGACGATGGTGATGTCCTCGTTCTTCGCCGGAGCGGAGATGAGCACCTTCTTGGCGCCCGCATCGATGTGGGCCTTGGCCTTCGTGGCATCGGTGAAGAAACCGGTCGACTCGATGACGATGTCGACGCCGAGCTCGCCCCAGGGCAGCCCAGCGGGATCCTTCTCAGCGAAGACCTTGATCGCCTTGCCGTTCACGTAGATCGCAGCGTCGTCGTAGGTGACCTCGCCCGGGAAACGGCCCAGGATCGAGTCGTACTTGAGNNCCAACCTTGACAGTCATGTGCAGGACTCCTTCTCACCGGATGCTCCCGCACCCGGAACAGACGTTCGGACACCGTCAGCCTAACGAATCCGATCCGCCGATGTGCAGCCGGGTCACGCGTCGGTAACGGTTACTGCTCGTCGTAGTCAGGAGGCAGTACGGCGGCGGTGTCGGGCACTCCGAGCTCCGCGGCACGACGGTCGGCCATAGCCAGAAGCCGTCGGATCCGACCGGCAACAGCGTCCTTCGTCAGTGGGGGTACGTGGAGGGCGCCGAGCTCCTCCAGGGAGGCCTGCTTGTGCTCCAGCCGAAGCGTTCCCGCCGTGAGGAGATGACCCGGTACGTCCTCGCCGAGGATTTCCAGGGCACGACTCACTCGCATACCGGCCGCGACGGCCGCGTGGGCGGACCGGCGGAGATTGGCATCGTCGAAGTTGGCCAGGCGGTTCGCCGAGGCGCGTACCTCGCGTCGTACGCGGCGCTCCTCCCAGGCCAGCACGGTCTGGTGGGCGCCGAGCCTCGTGAGCATCGCGGCGATGGCGTCGCCGTCACGGATGACGACTCGGTCGACACCTCGTACGTCCCGCGGTTTGGCGACGATCCCCAGGCGCCGAGCGGCACCGACGAGCGCCAGCGCCGACTCCTGTCCGGGACAGGTGACCTCCATCGACATCGACCGGCCGGGCTCCGTGAGCGAGCCGTGGGCGAGGAACGCCCCGCGCCACGTCGCCACCGCGTCGCAGATGCCTCCGCCGACGACGGACGGCGGCAGGCCACGTACGGGACGGCCGCGCTTGTCGACCAGACCGGTCTGGCGCGCCAGAGCGCCGCCGTCCTTGATGAGCCGGACGATGTAGCGGGTCCCCCGGCGAAGGCCGGACGAGGTGACGGTGACGAGCTCGGACTGCAGACCGAAGACCTCAGTGATCGTGGACCGCAACCGTCGCGCGGCCGCGCCCGTGTCGAGCTCTGCTTCCACGATGATCTGACCACCGGCGAGATGGAGCCCTCCACCGAACCGGAGCATCGCGGCGGCCTCCGCGCGGCGGCAGCAGGGTTTGGTCGTCACTACTGTCGCCAGCTCGGACTTCACCTGCTGGGTCAACGCCATTGGGCAATCTTGTCATACGGCAGGGGGTTTCCCGGACCGATCACAGACCCATGGCTCCCGCCAGCGAAGAGGCCAGGAGCAAGGGGTCGTGGCGCGCCGAGCCATCGCGCATGCCGAGCCGTGCGATATGCAGCTGCGCACCGAGGCTTTCAACGTACGGCCCGAGGTGTCCGTCGAGCGACGCGAATCGCTCGTCGGCGATCACATGGTCGAGCCGGAGGTTCGGTGCGTGCTCGGCCAGCACGTCGATGTGCGCCGCGGGAGAGAACCCGGCGGTCTCGAACGCGGGAACCATGTTGAGCACGAGGATCCGCTGCGCCCGCGAGGTGACGATGGCATCCGCGAGCTCCGGTACGAGGAGGTGTACGAGGACGGACGTGAACCACGAGCCAGGCCCGAGCACGATGAAGTCGGCCTCCCGTAGTGCTGCCACCGCAGCGGGATGGGCAGGTGGACGATCGGGCGCGAGCCGCACACCGACAACATGGCCCCGCGTCTTCGCGATGTGCGCCTGGCCATGAACGACCTTCACCTCATCGGGGGCGTCCGGACGGAGACCGATGACGTCCGCCTCGATCCTCAGTGGCACGGCTGACATGGGCAGGACCCTGCCTCGTACCCCGAGGAGGTGACCGACCATGTCCAGACCTTCGACAGGGTCAGACAGTTTCTGCCACAGGCCGGCGATGAGGAGGTTGCCGATCGCGTGTCCGGCGAGAGGACCGTGCCCGGCGAACCGCGACTGGAGAACGTCCGCCCACAACCTGCCCTCGGAGTCGTCGTCGCACAGCGCGGCCAGCGCCATGCGCAGGTCACCGGGAGGCAGGCAGTCGAACTCCTCGCGGAGCCGACCCGACGATCCGCCGTCGTCGGCCACCGTGACGATCGCCGTGATGCGGTCTGTCAGCCGGCGCAAGGCCGACAAAGTTGCAGACAGACCATGTCCGCCTCCCAGCGCCGCGACCGCCGGCAGGCGGGTCATTCGCGTCCGAGATCCCTGTGCATGACCTGCACGGTCAGGGAGCGCTCACGGAGCTGCCGGGCCACTTCCTCGGCGATCGCCGTCGACCGGTGCTTGCCGCCCGTACAGCCGATCGCGAGCTCGACCTGACGCTTGCCTTCGGCTACGTATCCGGGCAGCACGCTGTCGAGGAGGCCGAGAAGATGGCTGAGGAACGGACCGGCGGCGGGCTGCCCGAGCACGTACGAGGACACGGCCTCCGACAAGCCCGTCTGCGGCCGCAGCTCGGGGACCCAGTGAGGATTCGGCAGGAACCGTACGTCGAAGACCATGTCCGAATCGATGGGCACGCCGTTCTTGAATCCGAACGACACGACGATGACACGCAGTTCGTCGCGGTCGTCGCCCCCGTACGCATGGGCCACCCGCTGCTGGAGCTGATGGACGTTCAGGGAGGACGTGTCGATGACCATGTCCGCCGCAGCGCGCAGCGTCGACATCATGCGGCGCTCCCGCCGGATGCCCTCGATCATGCGGCCGTCCTCCTGAAGAGGCACCGGCCTCCGGGACGACTCCTGGCGCTTGACGATCACCTCGTCGGCCGCCTCGATGAAGCAGATCTCCGCCCGGATGCCCTGCTCGGCCAGGTCGGAGAACACCATCGGCAGGTGCTGCATGTCCGCGCGGCTGCGTACGTCGATGACCACCGCGAGCTTCGTGATCCCGTCGGACGCCAGCTGTCGTACAAGGAGCGGCAACATCACCGGAGGGATGTTGTCGACCACGTACCAGCCGTGGTCCTCCATAGCGTGTGCGGCGGTGCGTCGGCCTGCCCCGGACATGCCGGTGATGACGACGACTCTCTGGGGTGTCTCCTGCTCGCTCACAGTTGCCATTATCGCGAGCGCCGCCTCCCATGGGGTCAGGACCACACTGTCTCAGTCGAGGATTTCTCCCGTCGTGAGGTTGACGGACTCCCCCACCTGCTGGGACGCCACGGCGACGACGACCGCCTCGGCCAACCGCGGACCGAAGCCAGGAGTCTCAGCGATCTCTTCCGCGGTGGCCGCTCGCAGCTTCTTCATCGAGCCGAAACGGCGTAGCAGCGCCTTGCGGCGGACCTCCCCCAGACCGGCGACGTCATCCAGCAGCGACTCCACCATCGACACGCTACGGCGGCCACGGTGGTGGGTGATCGCGAACCGGTGCGCCTCGTCGCGGATCCGCTGCAGCAGGTACAGCCCTTCGCTGGTCCGCGGCAGGATGAGCGGGAACTCCTCGTCCGGCAGCCAGACCTCCTCCAACCTCTTGGCCAGGCCGCACACGGCGATCTCGGTGATGCCGAGCGAGTCGAGCACGGCCTGCGCGGCGGCCACCTGCGGCGCACCACCGTCGACGACGAGCAGACCTGGGGCGTACGCGAAACCCCGCGGAGCCCGGGTCGTGGCATCGATGAGCGCGGCGGCCGCAGTGTCGCCGTCGGCCTCGGTGAGCAGCTGCCGCTCTTCGAACAGTCGGTGGAACCGCCGAGACAGCACCTCGGTCATGGCGCCGACGTCGTTGGAGCTCACCGTACGGACGACGAAACGCCGGTACTCGGACTTCCGGGCGAGGCCGTCCTCGAAGACCACCATCGAGGCGACGGTCTCAGTGCCTTGCAGGTGGGAGATGTCGAAGCACTCGATGCGCAGCGGCGCGACCGGGAGGCCCAGCGCTTCCTGGATCTCCTCGAGCGCACGGTTCCGGGTCGTGAGGTCGCTCGCCCGCCGCGTCTTGTGGCGGGTCAGTGCCTCGGCCGCGTTCCGCGCCACAGTGTCGAGCAGGACGCGCTTGTCGCCACGCTGCGGCACCTGGATCCTCACCTTTGCCCCACGCTCCGTGGCGAGCAGCTGCTCCATGGGCTCAGCCCCCGTCGGCAGCGCCGGCACCAGGACGAGCGGCGGTACGGCTCGGCGCCGCTCCACCGGCGTCATGTCCGGCGAGACCTGCTCGGCGTACAGCTGCAGCAGGAACGCCTCGATCAGCGCCGACTCGTCCCCCTCGTCGGCGCGATCGGCCACCCATCCACGCTCGCCCTGGACACGCCCGTCACGTACGTGGAAGACCTGTACGGCGACCTCGAGCTGGTCGACGGCCATCGCCACCACGTCGGCGTCGGTCCCGTCCGTGAGCACGATCGCATTGCGTTCGAGGATCTTGCGGAGTGCCCCGAGCTGGTCCCGGACGACCGCCGCCCGTTCGTACTCCATGTTGTGGGAGGCAACCGCCATCTGGTTCTCGAGCCGCCGCACGATGACACGGGTCTGACCGCCCATGAAGGCGCAGAAGTCGTCGGCGATCTCGCGGTGAGCCTCCGGCGTGATACGCCCGATGCACGGCGCGGAGCACTTGCCGATGTAGCCCAGAAGACAGGGGCGGCCCGATGCCGCCGCCGACCGGAAGGTGCCGGCGCTGCAGGAGCGCATCGGGAACACCGGAAGCAGGGCGTCGACCGTGTCGCGGATGGCCCAGGCGTGACCGTACGGCCCGAAGTAGCGCCACCCGCGCCGCTTGGAGCCACGGCCGACGAAGACGCGCGGGAACTCGTCGGACCAGCTGACGCAGAGCCAGGGGTACGTCTTGTCGTCGCGGTACTTGACGTTGAAGCGCGGGTCGTACTTCTTGATCCACGTGTACTCGAGCTGCAACGCCTCCAGCTCGTTCTGGACCACGGTCCACTCGACCTTGGCGGCCGTGAACACCATCGTTCGCGTGCGGTGATGCAGCCCTGCGGGATCGGCGAAGTAGGAGTTCAGCCGTTGCCGGAGGTTCTTGGCCTTGCCGACATAGATCACGGTGCCGTGCGCGTCGCTGAACCTGTACACGCCGGGATCGGTAGGGATCGACCCCACCTTCGGCCTGTACGTCACCGGATCCGCCACAGTCGCCCAATCTAGTGGCCCCGTCCGACACCCCAGGGCCGTCGCTGCTCGGACCTGCCGCCTCGGGCGGGAGGTTTTCTGTGGATTCTGGCTGCCTTCCTGTGAGTTCCAGGCGACACTGGGGTTGCCTCGCCGCTCGCCCCTAGGGTTGAAGCGTCAACCAACTCAGGAGGGTCAATGTCCCCCGAAGTCCCCCGCCGCAGTCTCTTCGCCGCCGGCATGGGCCTCACACTGGCTGGACTCGGCCTCTCAGCGTGCAGCGATCCCACAGTCACGTCGACGGGCAACGGCGGCTCGAACGGCAACGGCGGCTCGAACGCGGGAGGCGGCGGCACGTCCGGGAACACCGTGAAGATGGCAGACGTCCCGGTCGGCGGCGGGGTCATCATGCAGACCGCGAGCTTCGTCGTGACGCAACCGACTGCCGGCAAGTACATGGCGTTCAGCAGCGTCTGTACCCACCAGGGCTGCCCGGTCTCGATGATCTCGAACGGCCAGATCATCTGTACGTGTCACGGCTCAGCCTTCTCTGTGAAGGACGGGTCGGTCACCTCCGGTCCTGCGCGACGGGCGCTCGCCGCCGCGAAGATCACGCAGTCCGGCGACTCACTCGTGATTTCTTGAGCGGTGCGGGAGGCGTCAGAGCCACGACCGGCTCGGCCACTCCGATATCGGTGCCCTTGAGCACCCCGGCGAGGAACTGCCCCGTGTACGACTCCGGGCAGGCCGCCACCTGCTCCGGCGTGCCGGTCACCAGCACCTGACCGCCCCGCGACCCGCCCTCCGGTCCGAGATCGATGATCCAGTCCGACGACTTGATCACGTCGAGGTTGTGCTCGATCACGACCACGGAGTTGCCGGCGTCGACGAGCTTCTGGAGCACTCCCAACAACTTGCGGATGTCCTCGAAGTGGAGCCCGGTCGTGGGCTCGTCCAGCACGTACATGGTTCTGCCCGTCGCACGCCGCTGCAGCTCGGCCGCCAGCTTCACGCGCTGCGCCTCGCCGCCTGACAGCGTCGTCGCCGGCTGTCCCATCCGTACGTATCCCAGCCCGACGTCGACCAGCGTGGTGAGGTGGCGCGAGATCGCTGGGATCGCCGCGAAGAACTCGGAGCCCTCCTCGATCGGCATGTCGAGCACCTCGGCGATCGTCTTGCCCTTGTAGTGCACCTCGAGCGTCTCGCGGTTGTAGCGCGCGCCGTGGCACACCTCGCACGGCACGTACACGTCGGGGAGGAAGTTCATCTCGATCTTGATCGTGCCGTCGCCCGAGCAGTTCTCGCAGCGCCCGCCCTTGACG
>PMLO01000148.1:6160-17874 GCA_003158895.1 Propionibacteriaceae bacterium | reverse complement strand
GATCCCGGAGGCGCTCCGTCCGTACCTGGGCGGCCGCGACGTCCTGCTCCCGGCCTAGGCCGTGGGCTCTCCCTGGCGGCCGAAGCTGGTCGCGCTCGACATCGACGGCACGCTCGTCGACTTCGACGGGGTGCTGCCTGGCTCTGTACGGGTGGCTGTACAGCGCATCATCGACGCCGGTGTGCCCGTTGTCATGTCCACGGGCCGCAGCTGGATGGCGACCCAGGTGATTGTGGAAGCGTTGGAGCTACCTCCGGCGATCCACGTCTGCTCGAACGGGGCGGTCGTCGTCGACTACCCGCCGTTCGAGCTCGTACGGCACATCACGTTCGACCCGGCACCGGTCATCGATCGCGTCGTCGAGGTGACGAACGCGATCATCGCGGTCGAGGAGGTCGGTCTGGGCTATCGGGTCAGCGCGGCCTTCCCCGACGGCGAGCTGTACGGGCACACGGTGCACGAGTCGATCGAGGAGCTCCGGTCCCGTCCGGTGTCGCGGGTCATCGTGCGCGACCCCGACGGCGACGACGCCGAGTTCAAGGATCTCGCCCAGCGCCTCGGTCTGCACGGGGTGAGCTACTTCGTGGGCTGGAAGTGCTGGCTCGACATCGCACCGGAGGGCGTCGACAAGGCGGCCGGACTCGAGGTGGCGTGCGAGCGGTACGGGGTCGCGCCCTCCGACGTTCTCGCCCTCGGCGACGGCCACAACGACATCGAGATGCTGCGCTGGGCCGGCCGCGGCGTAGCCATGGGTGGTGCGCCGGCTGAGGTGTTGGCGGCCGCCGACCACGTCACCGGCTACTTCGCCGAGGGCGGTACGGCCGAGGAGCTCTCGCGCTGGTTCTGAGCGCTGCCGACGCGCCCAACCGTGGTGGTGCTCGTACGTGGTCACACGGGTCGTGCGGCACCGGCAAGGTGTGCCGGCGGCGCGGTGAGGGGTTTCTCGAATTTCCAGCGGCGGCCGATCCGGAAGTTCAGACTGGCCGCATGCAGCTCCAGACGCGTCACAACCCCGCGTTCACCGTGGGCCGTCTCTACCTTGCTCCCAGCGAGCCCGCACGTGTCGAGTCCGGCGCGATGATGGCCACCAGCGCCGGGGTGAAACTCGATGTCAGCACCGGAGGCGGCATCATGGCCGGTCTCAAGCGGTCGGTGCTCGCGGGCGAGTCCTTCTTCGTCACCACGTACACCGCGCCACCGCAGGGTGGCTGGGTCGACGTGGCGGGCGTGCTCCCCGGCGACATCATCGCGATCGACATCCAGCCCGACCGGCCGTTCTTCGTGACGAAGGGCTGCTGGATCGCCAACTCGTACGGCACCGAGGTCACCTCGAAGTGGGGTGGCGGCAAGAACCTGTTCGGCGGCGAGGGCGGCTTCGGCCTCCAGGCCACCGGCCAGGGCCAGGTCGTGGTGAGCGTGTACGGCGCGCTGGACGTCGTCGACCTCCAGGCGGGGGAGCAGATCGTCGTCGACACGGGCCACGTGGTCGCGTACGACCTCGGCATCCAGTTCCGTCTGCGCCGCGCGGTGGAGGGCAAGACGTTCTCGTCACTGACCTCCGGCGAGGGTTTCGTCTTCGACTTCTTCGGCCCCGGTCGACTCCTGCTCCAGTCCCGCAACCCGTCGGCTCTCACGGCCTGGATCCACCAGAACGCACCGTCCCAGAACCCGTCGGGCAGCTCGATGGGCAACCTGGGCGGCCTGGGCAACCTGCTCGGCGGCTAGCTGGCCTGGTCCGGCGCAGCCATCTCGCTCAGGCCCGGTTCGAGCTTGTTATGGGCATGGTCTCGCACCCACCTCACTCCGAAACCCGAGTTGTGCTTGTTCACGGGCCAGTTGAGCCGCTGATAGCAAGCACAACTCGGGTTTTCGACACCGCCCCCGCCGGGTGACGGCCCATAACCAGCAGAACTCGGGTCTGGCACATCGTGGGGTGACGTCTGTTCGGGAAGCAAGCGCTCAGTGCCGCTTCACCAAGCCATTGGTGTCGTGTGGACCGACGCCTTGCGTTGGGCAGCAGGTAGTGGAGCGGCACGGTCCCTGAGGAGCCGCGGCCATGGCAGCGCCCGCCCGCGGGGGGATGCGGACAGGCGCTGGTTCAGGGTGAGGCTACGCGGCGCGCGAGCTCCTGATGATCGAGTCGTACACGTCGAGGACGTCCTCGAGCGTCGGCTGTACGGACTCCTGGCGGGCCGCGATCTCGCCGTTACGCGCGCGGCGCAGGTGGCGCTTCACGGTCGACAGCGAGCAGCCGAGGCGCTGGGCGATGGACTCGAGGCTTTCGTGCGGGTTGGCGGCACGGAGCCGTACGACCTCGTCGTGGTCGATCTGGCGGTTGGGGGAGGTGACGCCGGCGAGGGTGTCGAAGTCGTCGGGCTCGACGGTGACCTCGAGCTCGGCGCGGATCTCGTGACGCTGGCGGGGAGTGGTGCCGGCCACGAAGCCGTACACGTCGTGATTGACGACGGCGTCGTACAGGCACGTGTCGAAGAGCGGGCAGTTGTTGCAGGTCTCCGNNGGCGGCGGTGCAAGCGGGGGCGGGGCGGGTCATGGCCACGGTCATGCGGGGTGTCCTCCTGTGCGGTCTTGCGGCGGCTCATCGAGCCGTTACAACTGTCGCAAATCTCAACGCCCACAGGGAGACCAGAAGGTGAGGGGAACTACCCGACTTCGTTAGGTAGCGAGCGGGGACGGCCTGAGTACTGGTACCTAACGCCAGCCCACGGTTCCCGAGTGCGGTCGGTCGTCTCGCGGTGAAGGGCCTGACGGGCCCCCTGGCGACGGCCGGTTCTCATCAGGACCACATCCCCGCCACGTGCCCATTCCGTACAGCACTAGCCTGATTTCATGCTCTTGCCGTACTCGCCGAACCCGAACTACATCACCACGATGCGCGACGGCACCATCAAGCAGCTCAATCCCTTCTCGGGCACGGAGGTGTGGACCGTACCGGGACGCGGGGACCGTCCGCTGGGCATCTTCCCGCCGCACCCCGAACCCATCGACCCGGCCGCCCGCGGCCACTACTGCGCGTTCTGCGAGGGCGGCTACCTCGAGACGCCGCCGGAGAAGTCGCGGGTGACCCGTGACAGCCGCGGCTGGCACACCGTGTACCGGACGCCTGCCGAGAACCTCTTCGACACCGTCGCCGAGTTCCGCCGGGTGCCGAACCTCTTCGAGATCCTGTCGTACGACTACTGGCACGCCAACTACGCGTACGAGATCCCCATCGACATCGCCGAGCGGCGCCGCCTCTACCTGGCGAGCCCGGCCGGGCGAGCGCACGTACTCACCGTGGCGAAGGGCAAGCTGCGCGCGTCCGGACGTAGCGCCGAGGCGATCGCCGGCATGACCGAGGAAGCGATCATCGAGTACGCATCCGGGTTCTTCGGCGGCGGCCACGACGTCATCATCGCGAGGCGCCACTACGTCGACGGCGGCACGACGACCACCGACCTCGCGTCGTCGGGCACGCTGACGCCTGAGGAGCACTACCGGTACATGGCGTTCACGGTCGAGTCGCTGCGGAGGCTGTACGAGATCAACCGGTACGCGCCGTACGTGGCCGTCTTCCAGAACTGGCTCAAGCCGGCGGGCGCCTCCTTCGACCACCTGCACAAGCAGCTGGTCGCGATCGACGAGCGCGGCGTGCAGAACGAGCTCGCGATCCAGCGGTTGCGGACCAACCCGAACCTGTACAACGAGGCGGCCGTCAATTACGCGAGCTACCACAACCTGCTGCTCGCCGAGAACGAGTACGCCATCGCGTACGCCGGCTTCGGCCACCGCTACCCGTCGATCGAGATCTACTCGAAGTCCGAGCACGCCTGGCCGTGGGACCACACCGATGACGAGGTCGGGGGTGTGTCCGACCTCGTCCACGCCATGCACGCCGCGACCGGCGTCGACGTGCCCTGCAATGAGGAGTGGCACCACCGCCCGGTCGACGTCGACCTGCCGATGCCCTGGCGGATCCTGCTCAAGTGGCGCGTCTCGACGCTGGCGGGCTTCGAGGGCGGCACGAAGGTCTACCTCAACACCATCGACCCGATGACCCTGCGCGACCGGATCGTCCCGAAGCTGTACGCGCTCCGCGCCGAGGGCAGGCTCGGGGGACTGCGGATCGGTCCGGAGTGCAGCGGGGCGCCGAACCTGCTGCGCTACAACCCGGTGTCGCGGTAGATGCCCGCCTACCGCGAGGGGACGACGTGAGCGACCTGAGCAGGATCCTGTCAACGCTGACCACCGAGGCGGCCAACCCGGAGTGGGCCGAGATCGACACCTGGCCGACGCCGCGCCTCGTCGAGGGGATGATCGCCGCCGACGCGGGGCTGTACGAGGCGATCGCGGCGTGTACGGACGCGATCACCGCCGCCATCGACGGGATCGTTGCGCGACTCGGGCGCGGCGGCCGGCTGATCTACATCGGTGCGGGCACGGCTGGTCGGATGGGTGTGCTGGACGCGAGCGAGATCCCGCCCACGTACGGGACGGACCCGAGCCTCGTCGTCGGCGTCATCGCTGGAGGCGAGGAGGCGGTTCGCCGAGCCGTCGAGAACGCCGAGGACGATGTGGCCGCGGGTGCCCTCGCGATGGTCGAGTTGGGCGTCGGCGAGGCGGACACCGTCGTGGGGATCGCGAGTTCGGGCCGGACGCCGTACGTGCTGGGTGCCTTGGAGGAAGCCGGTCGTCGCGGCGCGCTGCGTGTCGGTCTCACGAACAATGCCGGGTCGCCCGTCGGCGCCGCCGCTGACATCGCGATCGAAGTCGTTGTCGGGCCGGAGTTCATCGCGGGGTCGACGAGGCTGCGGTCGGGTACGAGCCAAAAGCTCGTGCTCAACATGCTCAGCACCTGCGCGATGGTGCGGCTCGGCAAGACGTACGGCAACCTCATGGCCGACCTCAGGGCCACCAACGAGAAGCTGCGCGTGAGGTCTGTACGGACGGTCGTGGCGGCCACAGGCGTGACCGAGGTGGAGGCGGCTGCGGCCCTCGAGTCGTCAGGCGGTGCGGTCAAGACCGCGATCTTCATGGTCGTGGCTGGTGTCGACGCACCTCACGCGCGTGCCCGCCTCGATGCCGCCGGCGGTCATCTCCGCGAGGCGCTCCTCACCTGACACGGCGTCTCCGCACGATTCTGGATGATGAGGGCGGGCTCAGATGGATGCGCGACGAGGCGGCCACGGGACGATCGGCGACGTGCGCGCCTGGTACGCGGAGTAGCCGGGGTACTTCGAGGCCGAGATCCGCTCGGTCATGATCGTCGACCCCACGAAGAGAACGGTGAGCAGCGCGGCACCGCCGATGGACCACTGCATGAGGGACGCCGCGGCAACCGCTCCGAATCCGAACATCAGCCACCACATCGAGATCTCGAAGAAGTAGTTCGGATGACGCGAGTACCGGAACAGGCCTTCGTGGACGAACCCGTCGGATGCGGCAACGGGCTCTCCCGCGTGCTTGCGCCGGTGGAACTCCCACTGCTGCTGGTCGGCGACGGTCTCGCCCACGAGGGCGCCGACGAACAGTACGGCGAGAACGATGTCGAGTGGTCCGAGTGGCGACCGGTGCTGCAGCGCGGTCCAGCCGGGCAGCGCGATGAGGACCAGCAGCGCGTTCTGGTAGATCACGATGAAGAACAGGTTGACGAGCTGGAACTGCCAGGCGTTCATCGACTTCCGGACGACCGCCCAGCGGTAGTCCTCCACACCGGAGTAGCCGCCCTTGCGGGCGAAGTTGAACGTGAGCCGAACTCCCCAGAGCGTCGCGAGCACTGCCATGAGGTCGAGCCGGGCATCGCTGAGACCCGCGCCAGCCGCGAAGATCCACAGATAGATGGGTGGCGCGATCGACCACATCCGGTCGACCTGCGACGTGTCATGTGTGATCAACGACAGGATCCAGCAGCCAGTTGCGATGACCCCTGAGACCAAGAGGACGATCAGCAGTGGAGTCACGCCCCGAATGCTATGCCGCGACGGGTCCCGGACTCGGCGCCTCGGTGCTTGATCAGGCGTCGGGCTGGCCTGTCACCGGACCGGCCAACTTTCGTACAGTCTCGATCGTGTCTGACTCCTCCGCCGTCTTGTCATCTCGGTAGCGGAGCACCCTCGCGAACCGGAGCGCCAGGCCTCCGGGGTAGCGCGAGGAGCGCTGGAGGCCGTCGAAGGCGATCTCCACGACCTGCTCCGGACGCACCGTGACGACCCATCCGTTGTCGTCGGTCGCGATCTCGGTGAAGTGCGTCGTCTGCCAGGCGAGCATGTCGTCGGTCATGCCCTTGAACGTCTTACCGAGCATGACGAACCCATCGCCGTCTCGCGCGCCGAGGTGGATGTTCGACAACGTGCCTCGCCGCCGCCCCGAGCCGCGTTCCACGGCCAGGACGACCAGGTCGAGCGTGTGCCGGGGTTTGACCTTGACCCAGGACCCGCCCCGCCGCCCGGCTGCATAAGGGGACGCGAGGTCCTTGACCACGACGCCCTCGTGACCCGCAGCGACCTGGTCATCGAAGAATCGCTGGGCTATCTCGGGGTCGTCGGTGACGACCGAGGCGACCCGGTTCACGGGCTGAAGAAGTCGCTCGAGCACCTCGCGGCGAGCGCTCAACGGCTCGTCGAGCAGCGACCTTCCGTCCAGGTGGAGCACGTCGAACACGTACGTGGTCAGCGGGGTCTGGGCCCTCAGCTGCGCAGGATCGCGTCTGGAGGCCGTGCGGGCGCCGGTGATCTGGAACGGCTCGGGGCGTCCGTCGGGGCGTTGGGCGATTGCTTCTCCGTCGAGCACGAGCGTCTCGGCAGGGAGCGCTGCGACCACCTCTACGACGTCCGGCAGCCGCTCGGTGATGTCGTCCAATGAGCGGGTGAACACACGTACATCGCGTCCCCTTTTGTGCGCCTGGATCCGGATGCCGTCCAGCTTCCGCTCGACCGACCACGGCCCGTCCATCGCGGTGGCGTCGGCGACGTTCGGCGCGGACGCGGCGAGCATCGGCGCGATCGGCCGGAGCACCTCCAGCACGACCCGCTCCAGCCCCTCAAGGCCGTGGCTGAGCGCGACTGCCGCGACCGTGTCCAGGGTGCCGGCGAGCATGGCTGCGCGACGTACGGACTCGAGCGGGACCTCGGACGCCTGCGCGACGGCCAGCTGCATGATCCCGTCCAGCGCCCCCTGTCGTACCTCCCCTGTCACAAGACGGGCCAGGAAGTCGCGCTCGGCAGCAGTGGCAGCTGAGAACAGCGCGTCCAGTGTCGCCCGGCGCGCTCCCGCAGACCCCGACCCGCTCGCGGTGGCCAGGGCGGTGAACGCCGCGTCCACGTCCGCCAGCGTCAGGGTCGCCACGTCAGCGGGTGGAGGCAGCGAAGCAATCGTGTGGTAGCCGACCCCCAGCCGACCATGCGGCACGCGGCCGGACAGGAACGCCGCGGTCAGCAGCACCTCGCGCTCACCGGCTGCGGCCGCCAGCGTCAGCAGCCGCGCGAGCTCGGCGACCTTTGCCGTACGCGACCGCGTGGCGGCCACGACGGCCGAGGCGGCGACGAGGACAGCGAGTTCCATGAACGCATCCTGGCACCGACCTCCGACACTTTCGAGAGCCGTCAGATCGGTGCCGCCGACGCCTCGAAACCGGCCCGTACCCGACATGTCTGCCGGGTTTGCAAAGATGGGTCCATGCCGACACTCGATGGCCCCGCCGCCACGCCTCAGGCGGAGGCATCCGGCCGCGTCGGCAGCGGGCTCGGTGCGATCACGACCGCGACCGTGGTCGCCGGGGCGATCGGTTACGTGATCTTGGCGCTCGTTCCCAAGTTCGTGACAGATCCCGCGCGGTATCTCGAGTTCACCAGCTTCTGGTCCGGCCTGTACCTGCTGGTGGGCGCGGTGAGCGGGCTGCAGCAGGAAGTCACGCGGGCGTCGTCTCCAAAGTCGACAGAGGATGGCCGGTCGGCTGGAGGTCTGGGACGTCTCGCGCTGGCGTCAGGCCTGGGGATGGCGGCCCTGGTCGGCCTGAGTTCCCCACTGTGGGCGAGGAGCGTCTTCGCTGAGCGGCCGGTCCCGCTCGTGGCGGCGCTCGCCGTGGCGCTCGTGGGGTACGCGGGCGTTGCTGTGCTGTCCGGGGTGTTCTACGGACTGAAGCTCTGGTCGGCGGCCGCTTTCCTGACGATCGCGGACGGCGTCCTTCGTCTCGTGCTCGTGATGACCGCCCTGCTCACCGGGCTCGACCTGGGGATGGTCGGCTGGGCTGTCGCATTGCCCTTCTCGCTGGCGCTGGGGCTGGCATGGCTGGTCTTCGGACGCCGAGTGCGCGGGCGCTACCGCGTCGACGTCGGCCCCGCCGTGTTGGCCGGCAACGCGGCGAAGGCGGTCGGCGGGGCCGTCGCGCTCGGTATCCTCACGAGCGGCCTGCCGCTGCTTCTTAGCCTTGCGCCGACCTCGGAGTCGAAGGCTGCTGTGGGTGCGCTGACGTTCGTGGTGATCCTCACGCGCGCCCCACTGGTGGTGCCGATGCTTGCCCTGCAGGGCTGGCTCACGGTGTTCTTCCGCGACCGGAGCAAGGCTCGGCTGCGTTCGCTCGTACGTCTCGAGGCGGGTGTGCTGGGGGTGTCCGCGCTGGCAGCCTTGCTGGCGTTCATCGTGGAGCCGTGGCTGCTTCGGGCCCTGTGGGGCGCGCGCTACCTGGTGGACGGACCCACCTGCGCGGGAGTCGTCTTCACGGCGGGGCTGACCGCCGCGCTGTGCATCAGCGGTCCGGCAACGCTGGCGGCCGGACGCCACTCGGCGTACCTGTTCGGGTGGGCGGTTGCCGCTGCTCTGACGGTGGGCATGCTCTTCCTCCCGCTGCCCCTCGTGCCCCGGACGCTGCTGGCGATAGCGGTCGGTCCTCTGGTCGGCATCGCGGTGCACGTGAGCGCGCTGTCGCGAATACCGGCACGCTAGGGTGAACACCGTGCCAACCCGGGTCGCACTGTCGATGCTCACGCTCGTGCCCGGTGCGATGGGCGGCACCGAAACGTACGCACGGGCGCTGACCCAGCATCTCGATCCCACGCGTGTCCAGGCCACGGCGTACGTCCCACGGGGCGCAGAGGGGTTCAGCCAGGGCATCCATGAGGTGGTCGTCCCCGAGCTGAAGGCGGGGGCGTCGTCGGCGCAGCGGCTCGCGACGGCCGTGATCGGCACAGCCCTCGGCGCGCGTATTCGACGGCTCATGGCGGACGCCCAGGTCGTGCACTTCCCGTTCACCGCGGCGATCCCGCCGATCGGGCGAGGGGTGGGTCGCGTCGTGACCGTTCACGACGTGCAGCACCTCGACCTGCCGCAGAACTTCCCGTGGGCTGAACGGCTGTACCGCAAGGTCACCTACGAGGCCCCGGCGAAGGCCGCCGACATGGTGATCACCGACAGCGAGTTCGCCCGGCGCAGCATCATCGAGCACCTGGGCATCGACCCGGACAAGGTGCGTTCGATCCATCTGGGCTTCGACGCGTCCGGCTTCGCCCCCTCCGACGAGCCCCGCGAGAACTTCTTGCTGTACCCGGCCCGGCCTTACGCGCACAAGAACCACAAGGCGCTCATCGAGGCCGTCGCGCTGCTGCGACGCGAGGACTCCGACCTTCGGCTCGTTCTGACCGGTGAAGGCCTGGAGCGGCTCGGGGACGTCCCGGACTGGGTCGACCGTCGGGGGCTCACCACGTTCGACGAGCTCACCCGGCTCTACCGCACGGCGCGGCTGATGGTCTTCCCCTCGCTGTACGAGGGCTTCGGCCTGCCTCCGTTGGAGGCGATGGCGTCCGGATGCCCGGTAGCAGCATCGACGGTGGCGTCCATCCCCGAGGTCGTCGGGGACGCCGCCGAGCTGTTCGACCCCGCAACGCCGGAGTCGATCGCGGACGGCATCCGCCGCGCCCTCGCCCGCTCGGCCGACCTGACAACGCGCGGGCTCCAGCGGGCGGCGTCCTTCGGCGGCTGGGGAACCTGCGTCCGGGCCCATGAGGACGCGTATATCGAGGTCGCGGCACGCTTCGCCTGACCCCAGCGAACGCGCGACCAGGGCTACGACACGCACGCCGCGTTGCCCGGAAGATCTGGCATCGCGAGACCCTCCTGGGAGGGAGCCGCGGCATAGCATCTAGGCACCATGAACGTACAGATCGCTGACGCCCTGCGCGCCGTGCTCGTATCCGACGCCGTCGTCACCGACACCGAGACGCTCGAGACGTACGCGCACGACGACGCGGAGTGGGCGCCGTACGGTCAGCCTGCCGCGGTGGTCCTCGCGACCACCCTCGACGACGTCGTCGCATGCGTCCGTACCGCCCGCTCCTTCCACGTACCCGTCGTTCCCCGCGGCGCCGGATCGGGCCTCTCAGGTGGCGCCAACGCGACGGCCGGCTGCATCGTGCTGTCGCTGGAGAAGATGACAAGGATCACCGAGGTCAACGTCGCGGAGCGGTACGCGGTGGTGGAGGCGGGCGTGATCAACGACGACCTGCGTCAGCACGTCGCCACGTACGGGCTGTGGTACCCGCCGGATCCCGCGAGCATGTCGATCTCTACGATCGGCGGCAACGTGGCCACGAACGCCGGCGGGCTGTGCTGCGTGAAGTACGGCGTGACAAGGGATTACGTACTCGGCGTCACGGTCGTCCTCGCCGACGGCAGCGTCGCCAGGCTGGGACGTACGACAGCGAAGGGCGTGACCGGCTACGACCTCACGGCGCTCATGGTCGGATCGGAAGGCACCCTCGGCATCATCGTCGACGTCACCGTGAAGCTCCGCCCGCTGGCAGGCCGTGAGGAGCGCGCGATCATCGGCTACTTCGGCTCGCTGACCGACGCCGGTGTGGCTGTGGCCGCGGTCACCGAGGCCGGCATCGTGCCCTCGGCACTCGAGCTCATCGACAAGATCTGCATCCGCAGCGTCGCCGAGTGGCAGGGCTGGGACCTGCCGGGCAACGCCAACGCGCTGCTGCTCGCCAAGGTCGACGAGCCGGGCGCGGCCGGGGATGTGCTGGCCGACCGGGTCGCGTCCTTGTTCGCCGAAGCCGGCGGCTTCGAGGTCGAACGTGCCACCGACGAGATAGAGATCGACCGGCTGTTCCTGGCCCGCCGCCTCGCGTACCCGTCGCTCGAACGCCTCAGCCCTGTACTGACCGAGGATGTCGTCGTGCCGCGCGGCGCCGTCCCCGAGATGCTCCGCCGCATCGAGAAGATCGCAGCGGACAACGACGTGACCATCGCCAACATCGCCCACGCGGGCGACGGCAACCTGCATCCTTTGATCCTCGTGCCGGCGAACGACGAACCCGCGAAGGACCGCGCCAAGGCGGCGTTCGACCAGATCGTCGGAGCGTGCAGCGACCTCGGCGGNNTACTCAACCCTGGCAAGGCATTCCCGGACGGCCCAGCAACCTCGGAGGTCTCGGCATGACCACGCTGCTCGCGGACGACGGCGTCCGTCTCGACTACACCGAGCACGGTCCGGCGACCGGGCGCCCCGTCGTGCTTATCGCCGGCTTCAAGGCGGCGGCGACCAGCTGGTACTACCAGGTGCCCGTGCTCGCGAAGGCCGGCTACCGGGTGTTCGCGGTGGACATCCGCGGCCACGGACTCGCCGAGCGGCCCGAGAAGGTCGACATGGATCGGCGAGGGCTGGACGTACGGGACGTGCTCGATGGCCTCGACCTGCAGCACGCCGTCCTCGTCGGTGGGTC
>PMLO01000148.1:0-6121 GCA_003158895.1 Propionibacteriaceae bacterium | reverse complement strand
TGGTGAGGCTGCTCAAGGCGATGAAAGGCGGCGAGAAGACGATGACGCCCGGCGAGCTGGCGTTGTTGCACGACCACGCGACCCGCGACTGGCGTCCCGTGATCGCCACGGCCGACCTCCCCGTACTCTTCGTCGCCGGCCAGGACTCCGAGTTCTGGCCCGCCAGCCATGCCGCGGCGTGCGCTGTGCTGGCGCCGATGGGTCAGTCGGTCGTGATCCCCGACGATGGCCACGCCGCCAACATCGAGCAGCCCAAGGCGTTCAACGAGGTGTTGCTCAGCTTCCTGCCCGCCGCCTGACGGTTCGTCCGCCGAGACCCGCGGAGACACCCGGCGCCACGAGAAATCGTTGGTCTGTGTCACAGGTCGCACATAGTGTGGCCGGGCGATGATGATCGATTTCCCTCCGCGCCTCCGAGCACGTGCAGACCTGCCGACGACCGATCTGAGGTCACCGGCACGGTTCCTGGTGTGGCTGATGAGGATCCAGCCGGGACTCATAGCGCTGGGCTCGGTGAGCGGGCTGATCTGGTTCCTGCCGCCTGCGCTGGCTCCGTACGCAGTCGGCCGAGCCATCGACGGTGGCATCCTGGCCGGCGACGTGACGTCCACGATCCTGTGGTGTGTCGCGCTCTTCGTCGCCATCGGCATCGGCACGACGACGGGGATCCTCTGGCACACCCTCGTCGTACGGACATGGCTCGTCACGCTGTACGGCACGATGGAGCTCNNCTCAGCGTCAGCTCGGGCGACTCGGACGTGTTCGGCGCGGTGCTCGAGGTGACCGAGCGCACCATCGCGGCCCTCGGTGCGTTCCTCCTGTTGGTGTGGCTCATGATCTCGACCTCGCCGAAGCTCGGCCTCATCGTGCTCATCGCATCGCCGCTGCTGGTGGCGTCGAGCTTCTTCCTGCTCCGGCCGCTGCACCACGCCCAGGAGGTCGAGCGGAAGCGGTCCAGCGAGCTCACCGGGCGCGTGACCGACATCGTGGCGGGCCTACGGATCTTGCGCGGCATCGGCGGCGAAGACACCTTCGGCACCAACTACGCGACCCAGTCGCAGCTGACGCGGCAGGCCGGTGTCGCCACGGGCACCTGGCAGGCCGCCGTACAGGCCTTGTCCGTCCTCTTCGCCGGGCTCCTGCTCGTGGTCCTCACGTGGCAGGGCGTGCACGAGATGGCCGCCGGCCGCCTGACGATCGGCCAGCTCGTGAGCTTCTTCGGCTACGCGGTGTTCCTGCTGTGGCCGATCCAGACGTTCTTCGAGTGCGTACAGCGGTGGGCGACAGGCCTTGTCTCCGCGCGAAAGGCCATCACGCTGCTGTCGCTGCGCAGTCCCTGGATCGAGCCTGAGCATCCTGCGGAGATCGTCGACGGCGACCTCGTCGACCCGGTGTCCGGGCTGAACGTACGACAAGGTCGTCTCACCGCCCTCGTGTCCGCCCTGCCCGACGACACGGCCGCGCTCGTGGACCGGCTGGGCCGTTACCTGCCGCGCAGTGAAGCGCCGCCGGCGGACGTGACCGAGGACGAGTTCAAGGGCCGCGCCGCCACGCGGGAGCGCGCGAAACGCATGGCCGAGCGCGCTGCGATCGCCGCCCACGACGCCGAGGTCGCGCACGGCGAGTGGGGAGTGACGCTGGCCGGCACGGACCTGTCCGCGTTCCGGATCCGCGACGTACGGCGCCACATCGCGGTCAACGAGACGTCCGCGATGGTGTTCGCCGGGTCGCTGCAGCGCAACGTCGACCCGCGTGGCACGGCGTCGCGGGACGAGGCCGAAGAGGCGTTGCGTACGGCATGCGCCGAGGACGTGTACGACGCGTTGCCGGACGGCTGGCAGGGCGAGGTCGAGGAGCGTGGTCGCGGTCTGTCCGGCGGTCAGCGCCAGCGCGTCGCGCTCGCGCGGGCACTTCTCGCCGAGCCTCCGGTGATGCTCCTCGTCGAGCCCACGTCGGCCGTCGACGCCCACACCGAGGCGCGCATCGCGGCACGGGTCGCGGAGCACCGCAGAGGTCGTACCACTCTCGTCACGACCGCGTCCCCGCTCTGGCTTCGCCATGCCGACGAGATCGCGCTCATCGTGGACGGGAAGGTCGCCGTGACCGGCACGCACGAGGGGCTCCTCGCGACCTCGGCCGCCTACCGCGACGTCGTCGCGCGCGGCATGGAGACGACCCCGCTCCAGCCATTCGCCGACGAGATGGACGGCGCCGCCGGCCGTCGTCACGAAGGGGAGGTGATGAGCGATGTCTGACGACCTGCTCGCCACGTCCGCGCAGACCTGGCGCGACGGCCCTGACGTGCAGCCGTTGCCCGACGTGCTCACCCGCATGTGGCAGATGAGCGGCAAGCCGCTGGACGAGCGGGTCAGGGGGTTGCGCGAGCGCTACCTCGTACGGCAGCAGCGCGCCCTCGACTACTTCGCCAGCACCCGCGCCCCGAAGCGCGGCCTGCCGGTGGCGCCATCGTCGGCTGTCGTGACGTTCGTACGGGACCTGCTCGCGGCCCGTCGCGGGCTGTTCGTCGGTCTCGTCGTCGCCAACGTGCTCGCGGGCGTGTCGGGCCTGCTTGTCCCGAAGCTGCTCGGCAACCTGGTCGACAGCGCGACGGGCGGTGGCGAGGTCGCGCAGTTCGACCGGATCGCGGCCATCGTGGCCGGCATCGTCGTCGTACAGGCCATCGCAACGTTCGCCGCCCGGCGCGTCTCGGTCGTGTTCGGACAGGGCGTTCTGGCGAGCGCGCGTGAGCGGATCGTACGGTTCGTGCTCGCGCTGCCGCTGTCACGCATCGAGAGCTCGAGCTCGGGCGACCTCGTCACGCGCGTGACCCGCGACGTACAGACCATGAGCGGTGCCGCCCGTGACGCGCTGCCGGCGTTCATCCTCGAGGGCGTTCTCATCCTGCTGTCCTTCGTCGCGATCGTCCTCAACTCGCCGCTGCTCGCGCTGCCGACGCTGCTGAGCATGTGCCTCCTGGTCTTCGTCGTCCGCTGGTACCTGCGGCGTGCCACGAAGGGCTACGTCACCGAAGGCGGCACGTACTCGCGCATCAACTCGACGATCCAGGAGACCGTCGAGGGCTCGCGCACGATCGAGGCGCTCCAGCTCGAGACGCTGCGCCAGTCCCACACCGACGACGACTTCGGCGTCTCCGGACAGGCCGAGCGGTACACACTGACGCTGCGGAACCTGCTGTTCACGACGCTCGACTACGCGTTCCAGGGGCCGTTGATCGGGATCGTGCTGCTCGGCACCTGGGGGTACGCGCACGGGATGGTGACGCTCGGCCAGATCACGGCGGCCGCGTTGTACAGCCAGCAGATGTACGGGCCGATCGACCACATGATCCAGATCCTCGACCGGCTGCAGATGGCGCTCGCATCGACGACGCGGCTCCTCGGCATCGCGCAGGTACCGGCAGACCGGGTGGTGGGCGACGAGCTCCCGACGGGCAACAAGCTTCTCGGCGACGACCTGTACTTCGCGTACCGCGAGGGTCACGACGTGCTCCACGGGGTCACCCTCGATCTCGCGCCGGGCGAGCGACTCGCGATCGTCGGCCCGTCCGGGTCGGGCAAGTCGACGCTCGGCCGGTTGCTGGCCGGCATCAACGCGCCGCGTGCAGGGTCGGTCACCGTCGGCGGTGTCGAGGCGACCCGCCTGCCGCTGCCGGTGCTCCGTACGGAAGTGGCGCTCGTCACTCAGGAGCACCATGTGTTCGTGGGGTCGCTGCGCGACAACATCGTGCTGGCCAGGGAGGACAGCGACGACGAGGTCGTACGGGAGGCGCTGGGCGCTGTCGGTGCGACCGACTGGATCGATCGCCTGCCCGAGGGGCTGATTACGACCGTCGGGTCCGGACACCATCAGCTGACCCCGGCGCAGGCGCAGCAGGTGGCGCTGGCACGGCTCGTGATCGCCGATCCGCACACGCTGGTGCTCGACGAGGCGACCTCGCTCATCGATCCGCGCACCGCGCGCACGCTTGAGGGCTCGATGCATGCCCTGCTCACCGGTCGTACGGTCGTCGCGATCGCGCACCGCCTCCACACAGCCCATGACGCGGACCGGATCGCGGTCGTCATCGACGGCCGCATCGCCGAGCTCGGCTCGCACCACGAGCTGCTGGACCTTGACGGCGAGTACGCGGCGTTGTGGCGCGCCTGGACCACCTGACCCGTCCGTAACCTGCGGGTTCCCGCACGGCCGTGTGGCGCCCGCACGGCCCTCCGGGCCCCGCACAACCCCTTGCCTTCGCCTTCGCCGACACCAAGGGTTGTGCGCGTCGCCCGGGTCTCCTGTCACCCCTCACATTTCGAGGGGTCGTATTGTCGTTGCAGGAGGTCCGTATGAGCTACGCAATGGTCATCGACTTGGTGCAGCCGTTCGACGAGGTCGTGTCCCGGGTCAAGCAGGCGCTGGTCGCCAACGGTTTCGGGATCGTCTCGGAGATCGACATGCAGAAGACGCTGAAGGACAAGATCGGCGTCGAGATCGAGCCGCAGCTGATTCTCGGGGCCTGCAACCCCCGTTTCGCCCACCGCGCGCTGCAGGCAGAGCCGTCGATCGGGCTGCTGCTGCCGTGCAACGTCGTCGTCCGGCACACCGCCGGGGTCACCGTGGTCGAGGCGATCAACCCCGACATCCTGGTGACACTCACCGAGAACCCCGCCTTGGGCGACCTGGCGATAGAGCTCACGGCAGCGCTCAACGCGACGCTCGACGTACTGCGCGGGGCCGCCTGACCCGTCCCACCAAGGGTTGTGCGCGTCAGCTTGTAGCGCTCGCCAGCCTACGGCGACCCGCGGTGACGAGCACGACGATGGCCGCCACGACAAGGCCGATCGCACCCGCCGCGAGGAAGCCGGCTCGCCAGCCGTACGCGTCGAGCATGATTCCGATCGCCGGCGGTCCCAACGACGAGCCGGCCGTGAGGGCCGACCCGTGCCAGCCCATGGCCTCGCCACGTACGGACTCGGGCACCCGGCCGTTGAGTTCGTCGACGGTCGCGGAGATCAGGGGCGCGCAGAAGAAGCCAGACACCGCCACGATGGCGAACAGCGCCCCCACGCTGGTGGCGGCCGCGATCGGCATCGTCAATGCGGCGAGCCCGGTGAGCAGGATCGACGCAGGGATCGACCGGTGCCATGCGCCGTAGATCAGCCCACCGACTGCGGACCCGGCACTCCACACCGTCATGACGAGGCCGAGGAGCTCGGTGTGACCGAACGTCCGCAGCGCCGCGACGAGCGACACCTCCGTACCCGCCAGCACGATGCCGCCCGCCAGCACCGCCCCGTACACACCGAGCACCGCAGGACTGAGCCATTCCCGGCGGGGCGGCACAGGCTCGGGCACCCTCTCATCGCCGTCCTCACGTACCGCGATGAGCGGCGGGTTGAACCAGGCGAGCAGGGCGCCGCCGACCGAGGTCAGCACCGTGAGCGCGATCAGCGTCGGGCGGGTACCGAACTGCGTCACCGCGACGATCGCGAGCAGCGGGCCGATCATGAAGTTGAGCTCGACGATGACCGAGTCGAGCGACAGCGCCGTGCGCCGCGTACCGTCGGGCGCTGCCGCCACGATGATCTGGCGGATCAGCGAGAACAACGGCAGCGAGAACAGGCCGCCGACGGCGCAGGCGACGATCAGGAGCACGTACGGGAGGAACGGCGCGATGCCCCACACCAGCGGCACGATGATGAGCGACGGCAGCAACGTACGACGCAGGCCCTGCCGGTCGAGCAGTCGGCCACGCCAGGGCGCGGCGATCGCGGCGGCGACCGTGTACACAGCGGCGACGACACCCGCGGCCGTGTAGCTCATGCCGAGAGTCGTGACCACATGGAGGGTGAGGGTGACCCCGAATCCGTACTGCGGGATCCGCGCCAGCAGCGAGATCAGCTCGGCCCTGCGGAACGCCGGTACGCGCAGCACCGCCGCGTACCTGCCGGCCACATCCACCCCCTGCTTGCTCTCGTACAGGATCCCAGGCTCTCACCCCGGCCGCACATGCATTTCAGCTCCGCAGGCGATCCTCTACCGGAAGCGGATCCGGGTCTTCGCTGCCCAGTTGAGCCCCCGAGCCCCCAGGCGCCGGCGGGCTCAGGTCGTCGTCGCA
>PMLO01000266.1 GCA_003158895.1 Propionibacteriaceae bacterium | reverse complement strand
CAGGGCGAGGTCGGCTCGGGCAAGACGGTGGTCGCCCTTCGCGCCATGCTCGCCGTGGTCGACGGGGGAGGTCAGGCGGTACTGCTCGCACCGACAGAGGTGCTGGCCCAGCAGCACCTCGCGACCGTACGAGGGTTGCTGGGCGACCTGGGAGCCGGGGCGACACTCGGTGCCCCCGAAGGAGCGACCGACGTCGTGCTTCTCACCGGCTCGACACCGGCGTCCCAGCGACGGGATGTGCTCGACAAGATCGCGTCCGGCGAGGCGGGAATCGTCATCGGGACCCACGCCCTGCTCGAGCAGCGCGTCGAGTTCGCCGAGCTGGGGTTCGTGGTCGTCGACGAGCAGCATCGGTTCGGCGTGGAGCAGCGCAACGCGCTCGGGTCCCGTGCCGGCCAGCATCCGCACGTACTCGTCATGACCGCGACCCCCATCCCGCGTTCCGTCGCCATGACGGTGTTCGGTGACCTCGAGGTGTCGACGATCACCGAGCTGCCGCTGGGACGCGCGGACGTCTCGACGACGGTCGTCGACCAGGTCGCGCGTCCGGCCTGGGTGGACCGCGCGTGGCAGCGGGTCGCCGAAGAGGTCGCCCAGGGGCGTCAGGCGTTCGTCATCACACCGCGCATCACCGCCAAGGACGACTCCACGGGCGCGTCGGTGGAGGAGATGTACGCGAAGCTATCCTCCGGTCCGCTCGCAGAGGTACGTGTCGGCATGCTCCACGGGCGGCTGCCAGCCGACGAGAAGGCCGACGTCATGCGTCGCTTCGCGGCCGGCGCCTTGGACGTACTCGTTGCCACGACAGTCGTGGAGGTCGGCGTCGACGTGCCGAACGCGACGATGATGGTCGTGTGCGACGCCGAGAGCTTCGGCATCTCACAGCTCCACCAGCTCCGAGGCCGGATCGGGCGCGGGAGCCATCCGAGCGTGTGCCTGCTCATCACGTCGGCCGAGGACGGTACGAATGCGAGGGAGCGCCTCAACGCCGTCGCGTCGACCCGCGACGGGTTCGAGCTCTCGGAGGTCGACCTGGAGCAGCGTCGGGAAGGCGACGTCCTTGGGAGCAGCCAGTCGGGTGCCCGGTCCAGCCTGCGACTGCTTCGCGTGCTGGAGCACGCTGACGAGATCGCGCTCGCCCGGCGAATCGCCGACCACGTGGTCGAGCGCGACCCGCAGCTCACCGATCCGGGGGTTCGCGACTACGTCACCCAGGTCGAGCGGCTCGCCGAGGGTGAATGGCAGGAAGCGACCTGAGACAGGTTCGCTGTCAGCGCGCGAAAGTCCGTACGGTGGGGGCCATGCCGGATCACGAGAGCCTCATCGCCACACTGCGCGAGCAGGAAGAATCCCTTGTCCTAGCAGGCTTCGACCAAGCTGACGCCTGGTCTCTCGGGCGCAGGATGGCGGAGAAGTCGCTTGACGCCGGCCTCGGCGTCGCCATCGAGATCCGTCGTCCCGGCTCGGTCCTGTTCAGCGTCTCCCTGCCGGGGGCGTCGCCCGATCGCATGGTCTGGGCCACGAAGAAGGGCTCGGTCGTGCTACGGCTCGACAAGAGCAGCGCGCTGGCGGCCGCAGAGTTCGGGGACTTCGATCCTGCCTCGATCGGCTGGTTGAGCCACGAGGAGTACGCGGTGGCAGGCGGCTCGTTCCCGATCCGCGTCACGGGCGTGGGTTTGGTGGCCGCTGTGTCAGTGGCCGGGCTGTCGTCCGAAGACGATCACGCGCTCTGCGTCGACACGCTGCGCGAGTGGCTGGAGACCCCTGAGGCTCCCGTCCAGACCTAGACCGGCCGCTTGCCGTACCTGTACTCGGGCAGCGGGTCAGGGCCGAACTCGAACCGGCGGCCCGTGATCTCCGTTGCGGTGATCCGCACGAAGTTGGTCTTGATCGTCGGAACCCACGGACGCAGCGGGAGGGCCTCGGCGCGCGACTGCTGCTCGCCGGCCGGCACGACGGCTGCGGAGCCTTTGATGACGACGCTCCAGCCGCTGTCGTCGTTCCAGCCGTCCGCCTCGAAGGCGACCTGCTCGTTGATGACGAGCTCGACGAGCTTCGAGCCCTCGGCGGTGCGGAAGACGATTCCCTCCCCGTCGACGACGAAGTTGAGGGGGAAGATCTCCGGCATGCCCTGAACCGCCGTCGCGAGTCGACCCACACTCTGGCTGGCGAGTAAATCCCAGCAGCGACTCTCTTCGAGGACGGTCACAGGGTTCGTGGATTCGGCCATGCCCCATTCAAACACGCCCCTACCCTGAGGGTGTGGGCAGGGTGATCGCTGGACGATTCAGAGGGCAGCGACTTGCTGCGCCGCCGGGGGACCGTACGCGTCCGACGAGCGACCGCGTACGAGAGGCCGTGTTCTCGTCGTTGGTGTCNNGGAGGGGTGGCGATCGAGGCGGCCAGCCGCGGTGCCGGCCCCGTACGGCTCGTGGAGCGGGACGCGAAGGTCGCCGCCGTGGCCCGTCGCAACGCCGAGCATGTCGGGGCGAGCGTGCAGGTCACGACCTCCTCGGTGAGCCAGTTCCTGTCGGGTGTGGCCGAGGACCCGTACGACATCGTCTGGTTGGACCCGCCGTACGCCTTGTCCGGGGACGAGCTGTCCGTCGTCGTCGCCGCGATTCTGAACCGAGGTTGGATTGCCGAGGACGGCCTGCTGGTGATCGAGCGGTCGAGCCGTACCCCGGACCCTGTTCTCCCACCCGACCTGACTGATGTGTGGGGGCGCCGCTACGGTGAGACGACGATCCACTACGCCACGAGGAAGGCAGCACAGTGAGAGCAGTCGTGCCGGGGTCGTTCGACCCCATCACGAACGGTCATCTCGACGTGATCAGGCGCGCCCGCGCGATCTTCGACGAGGTTGTCGTCGCGGTCGGTGCCAACTCGAGCAAGCGATACCTGTTCGAGCCTGAGGAAAGGCTCGAGCTCGTACGGGCGGCTACTGCCGACATCGAGGGCGTCACGGCCGAGCCGCTCACCGGACTGCTCGTCGACTTCTGCACAGCCCACGGTGCGGGCGCCATCGTCAAAGGGGCCCGGGCGGCGACGGACTTCGACGTCGAGGTCGGCATGGCCCGGATGAACCAGTCCCTGTCGGGCGTCGAGACCGTGATCCTGCCTGCCGCCGCACAGTGGTCGTACGTATCCAGCACACTGGTGCGAGAGATCGCAACGTTGGGCGGTGACGCGGCACCGTACGTACCTGCCGTCGTCGCTCAACGACTCGCCACGAGGAGGGCACATGACTGAGAACAACGCGCCGGTCGCCGAGGAGGGCCAGCTCTCCACGACCGAGAAGGACCTTGCCAGGCTGAGGGGCATCGTCGTGGACGCCCGGAATGTGCCGATGTCGGCGAGCTGCATGGTCAACCGCGCGGAGGTCCTGAGCCTCATCGACGGCATCGCCGCCGGGCTACCCGAGGAGATCGAGCGGTCCCGTAGCGTCATCAGCGAGCAGTTCACGGCGCACGCGCACGCCCGCGAGCAGGCTGCCGAGATCATCGAGAACGCGCGCAAGGAGGCGAAAGAGATCGCCAGCGTGTCCGGGGTGGCGCGCGAGGCGAACGAGTACGCCACCACGACGCGGGCTCAGGCGGACGAGGAGGCCCGCCAGATCCGCATCGAGGCCGACATGTACGTGGATGGCCGGCTCGCGGAGTTCGAGGCGTCCCTGCAGAAGACGTCCAGCCAGGTCGTGCAGATGCGCGAGCAGCTCGCCAAACGGTCCAAGCTCGACGACAGCGACGTCGTGGCGCTTCCCAGCATCTAGCCCAGTGGGGCCACGGATCATCGATTAGCACTAGCCACGTACGGACCGGTAAGGTTGACCGTCGGTGTCACCAAACCCGTCCGGAAGTCGAGGGGGTACGAGATGACTCACCGTCGTCAGCCAGACTCACGCTCCAGTCTCGTCATCGAGACCCACGAGCTCGCGAGGTCGACTGGGACGATGAAGAGTCTTCGTCGTACCGCTGAAGCGCCAGCGGATCTCGGGATCGGTGTCATCGGAGTACCCGAGGGTTCACCGGTCGAACTCGAGCTCAAGCTCGAGGCGGTGGGCGAGGGGGTATTGGTCACCGGGACCGCAGTGGTCGCGTTGGTCGGGGAGTGCACACGCTGCCTCAGGCCGATCTCCGATTCGATGGAGATCGACATCCAGGAGCTGTTCTACTACCCGGGCAACGAGCCCGACGACGAGGCGGCACGGAACGAGGGCGAACTCATCGACCTCGAGCCGGTCCTCCGGGACGCCGTGGTGCTGGATTTGCCGTTCGCACCGCTGTGCACCGAAGATTGTCTGGGCATCTGTCCGGTCTGCGGAGCAGATCTCAACGACGATCCTGACCATGGGCACGACGACGAGNNGTCGATAAGAGGAGTAGCAGATGGCGGTTCCCAAGCGGCGGTTGTCGCGCAGCAACACGCACTCGCGCCGGTCGCAGTGGAAGGCCGCTGTGCCGACCCTCGTGACCTGCAGCAACCCGGCGTGCAAGGCTCCGCACCTGCCCCACACCGCGTGCCCCACGTGTGGCCAGTACGGTGCCAAGGGCACTCGCCGGCAGGTGCTCGAGGCCTGAGAACCGGGCCATGAGCCGGGTTCTCGCTGTATTGAGCGAACTGGGAATCGATCTGGATGCCCAGTTCTACCGGCTTGCCGTGACGCACCGGAGCTGGGCCTACGAGAACGGTGGCGTCCCCACCAACGAGCGCCTCGAGTTCCTCGGGGATGCGGTCCTCGGTGTCGTCGTCACGGAGCACCTGTATCTGTCGTTCCCTGACGAGCCGGAGGGCATCCTCGCCAAACTCCGGGCGGCCGTCGTCAACGCGCAATCTCTCGCCACCGTGGCGCGTTCGCTCGACCTCGGTCGCGAGCTGCTCCTCGGCCGGGGCGAGGCCACCACGGGTGGTCGGGACAAGGCGTCGATCCTCGCGGACACCCTCGAGGCCGTCATCGGCGCGGTCTTCCTCCAGCACGGCATCGCTGCCGCCGGGAAGTTCGTCCACAGGCTCTTCGACGCTGTTGTCGAGGACGCCGCGATGCTGGGCGCCGGCCTCGACTGGAAGACCAGCCTCCAAGAACTGTCGGCCGCGCTGTCCCTCGGCGTACCCACCTATCAGGTGACCGAGTCCGGTCCGGACCACGACAAGCGGTTCGAGGCGTACGCGGTCGTGAGCGACGAGCGGTACGGGCCGGGCCACGGCCTCAACAAGAAGCAGGCCGAGCAGGAAGCGGCGGCTTCCGCGTTCACGGATCTCACGACGCTCAGGGACTCCCAGCAGTCCGCCGTCGCCGGCGGGGTCGGTGCCTGAACTACCCGAGGTCGAGACCGTACGTTCGGGTCTCGCCGGACTGATCACCGGCCGCACGATCCTTGCTGTACGGGTCCTGCATCCACGACCTGTACGGCGACACGTACCCGGCCCGAGCGACTTCGAGTCCGTACTGCTCGGACGGACGTTCCACGAGCCTCGCCGGCGCGGCAAGTTCCTCTGGTTGCCGCTGGACGATGGCGACGCGATCGTCGCCCACCTGGGCATGAGTGGACAGTTCCGCAGCGACTCGCCGGAGACGCCGCTGCAGGCCAACACGCGGGTGGTCTGGGACCTCGACGACGGTCGCCAGCTGCGCTTCGTCGACCAGCGGATGTTCGGTGGGGTGTGGCTCAGCCCTGGTGGCGCCGACCTGCCGGCTGAGGTGACGCACATCGCCCTCGACCCGTTCGACGCGGGGTTCGACCCCGTCGCCGTGGCGCACGGCATCGTGCGGCGTCACGCGGGCATCAAGCGCCTCATCCTCGACCAGACGATCGTGTCGGGCATCGGCAACATCTACGCTGACGAGTCCCTGTGGCGAGCGCGGCTCCACTACGACACGCCGAGCTCCGACCTCACCGTGCGCAAGGTCGCGGGGCTGCTGCGTCAGGCGCGCGAGGTGATGGCCGACTCCCTCTCCTCGGGTGGCACGTCGTTCGACAAGCTGTACGTCGATGTCAACGGCGAATCCGGCTACCACGAGAGGTCGCTCGACGTGTACGGACGGGCCGGGCTCCCGTGCCGGCGGTGCGGCCACCTGATCGTGCGGGAGGCGTTCGCGAACCGCTCGTCGTACCGGTGTCCGTTCTGCCAACGACGACCCGGTACGATTGTCCGACCGTGACCATCACCTCAGCCCTCACTCGCCACCGCAGGTCCCTGCGTCAGTTCGTGCAGTTCGGGATCATCGGAGGCGGCGGTGTGGCCGTGAACATGGTGGTCGTCGCCATCTGCGCCCAGATCGGCACCCATCTGCTTCACGTGCACGACTACGACCCCGCCTTCCCGATCCCGGGGACGTCGTTCAACGTCCGGTTCTACCTGGTCTACGCGCTCGTCGCCTTCCTGGGCGCGAACGTCTTCAACTTCATCCTCAACCGGCACTGGACGTTCCGCTCCGTGAACCGCGCGCCGTTCATGAAGGAGTTCCTGCCGTTCCTCCTGGTGGGTGCTGTGGCGCAGCTCGTCGGGTTCGCCATCCTCGTGGCACTGCGCAACCCGGCCTCGCCGGTCTACCTGTCGAGCAGCTTCTTCGTCGACACGGAGCCGTTCTGGCGGCGGAGGCTGTACTGGGCGCAGATCATCCAGATCATCCTGGTGATGCCGGTGAACTTCATCGTCAACAAGGTCTGGACATTCCGGGCGGTCCGTAAGCGCCATCACGGCGAGAACTTCGTCTAAGCGCCGCAGCATTCAGCGCTAAAGTCCCTGCCGTGTACCTCAAGAGCCTGACGTTGCGCGGGTTCAAGTCGTTCGCGTCCTCGACCACCCTGAACTTCGAGCCTGGCATCACCTGCGTCGTGGGTCCGAACGGCTCGGGCAAGTCCAACGTCGTCGACGCCCTCGCCTGGGTCATGGGGGAGCAGGGCGCCAAGTCGTTGCGCGGCGGCAAGATGGAAGACGTCATCTTCGCCGGTACGTCGAACCGCGCGCCTCTCGGTCGCGCCGAGGTCGTTCTCACGATCGACAACACCGACGGTGCGCTGCCGATCGAGTACAGCGAGGTCACGATCTCGCGCACGATGTTCCGCAACGGTGGCAGCGACTACGCGATCAACGGCCACGCGTCACGCCTGCTCGACGTCCAGGACCTGCTCAGCGACTCCGGCATCGGCCAGGAGATGCACGTCATCGTCGGCCAGGGCCAGCTCGACGCGATCCTCTCGGCGACACCGGAGGGCCGCCGTGGCTTCATCGAGGAGGCTGCGGGGGTCCTCAAGCATCGCAAGCGCAAGGAGAAGGCGCTCCGCAAGCTCGAGTCGACCGAGGCCAACCTCAACCGTCTGGCCGACCTCGTCTCCGAGATCCGCCGGCAGCTCAAGCCGCTGAGCCGGCAGGCCGAGGTGGCACGGAAGGCGTCGGTCATCCAGGCCGAGCTGCTCGACGCGAAGGCACGCCTGCTCGCCGATGACCTCGTCCAGGCCATGACGTCCCTCGACGCGGAGATGGCTGACGAAGCGGCGCTTGTCGCCGAACGGTCGCGCGTCGAGACCGCCTTGGCGGAGGCGCGGGAGGAGGAGGAGACGGCGGAGCGAGACCTGGCATCGGCCCAACCGCGCTTCCAGTCGGCGCAGGAGACCTGGTACGGGCTCGCTGGGCTCCGGGAACGGATCACGTCCACGATCTCGATCGCCGCCGAGCGGATCCGCCACGCCGACGAGCTGCCGATCGACGGACGGCCGGGACGCGATCCTGACGCCCTCGACGCCGAGGCTGCGACCGAAGCCAGGGCCGAGGAAGGCCTGCGCGCCGAGGTCACGCGGCGTGAGCGGGCGCTCGCCGAGGCGACCGAGCGCCGAGTGGCGGCGGAGAGCGAGCACACCCAGTCCGAGTCACGACTCGCCGCTCTCGTACGTGCGGCGTCCGACCGGCGTGAGGGCCTCGCCAGGCTCACGGGCCAGGTGGGCTCGCTGAGGAGCCGTACGGAGAACGCCGCCGAGCAGACCACGCGCCTGACGGCCGCCCGCGACGCCGTACTGGCGCGCGCGGACGAGGCGACGAGGGCGTTCCAGACGCTCGAGTCGAACGTCGCCGGGCTCGACGAGGGCGAGCTGGGCCTGGACTCCGAGTACGAGGCCGCAGAGGACGGGGTCACGCACGCGCAGCAGGAGCTCGCGGCGCTGCGGGACCAGGAGCGCGAGGCGGCACAGCTGCGAGCCGCCCTCACCGCACGCCTCGAGGCGTTGAAGCTCGGGCTGGAGCGCGAGGGTGCGTCGAGCCAGCTGCTGGCAGCTACAGAGTCGGTCGGCGGTCTCCTGGGCTCGGTCGCCGCACTGGTCACGGTCGAGGCGGGCTACGAGGCGGCGGTGTCTGCGGCCCTGGGCTCGGCCGCGGACGCGGTGGCCGTCACCGATCTCGATGCAGCCCTCGGCGCGTTCGCCCACCTGAAGTCCAAGGACCTCGGCCGCGCGGGCATGCTGCTGGGGGGCGCGACGGACACGGGCGAGACGTGGCCCGTGCTGCCGGACAAGGCCCGGTACGCGATCGACGTCGTCACGGCAGAGGTGTCCGTACAGGGAGCGCTCCGGCGGCTGCTCCGCAAGGTCGCCGTTGTCGACGACCTTCACGCGGCGCGAGCCCTCGTACGTCAGCTCGCGGACGTGACGGCGGTCACCCGGGATGGCGACGTCCTGTCCGAGTGGTTCGCGAGCGGCGGGTCAGGGGCCAGGCCGAGCCTCATCCAGGTCCAGGTGGCCGTCGACGAGGCGGCCGAACAGCTCACCGCCGCGCAGCACGAGGTCGAACGTGTGGGCTTCGCTGTGACGGCTGTCACGGCGACCCTCGAGGATGCGCAGGCGCGGCTCGACGTCGCACTGGCCAGGCTCAACGAGTCGGACGCGCAGCAGAACGCGCTGGCCGAACAGCTGGGCCAGTTCAACCAGACTGCCCGTTCCGCACGTGGTGAGGCGGAACGCCTCGACGCCCAGATCGCCGAGACGGAGGCCTCCAAGGCCCGCGACCTCGCCGCGCTGCAGGAGATGTCGGCGCGTCTCGACCTGGCGTCCGCCGAGGGGGAGCTGGCCGAGCCGGACCCCACCGAGCGGGACGCCCTGGCGGAGGCCGCGCGCAAGGCACGGTCGGCCGAGATGGAGGCACGACTCGCCCTGCGTACGGTCGAGGAGCGCAGCCGAGCGGCTGCGGGGCGTGCGGAGTCCCTGCGTACGGCCGCACAGGCTGAGCGTCAGGCGCGGGCTCGCGCGGAGGCCCGCCGTGACCAGCTGCGACGCGAGGGCGAGACCGCGAAGGCGGTCCATGAGGCGGCGTCGTACCTGCTGCGCCGCCTCGAGGTCTCGCGAGCGGCGATCGCGGCCGAGCGCGACGCGGCCGATCGGGACAGGGCCGACGCCAACGAGGTGCTCGGGCACGCGAGAGCGTCCGTACGTCACCTGGCGAAGGAGCTCGAAGGACTCGTCGACAGCGCCCACCGGGACGAGCTGGCGCGCTCGCAGCAGCGGATGCGGATCGAGGCGCTCGGCGAACGGGCCATGGCCGAGGTCGCCATCGACCCCGAGACGCTCAGGGCTGAGTACGGCCCCGACCAGCTCGTACCCGTCCTGGTCACCGACGACGGCCTGCCCCTGACGGCCGAGGACGAGACGCCCGAGCCCGTTCCATACATCCGTGAGGAGCAGCTGCGCCGGCTCCGGATCGCGGAGCGCAACCTGCAGGTGCTCGGCAAGGTGAACCCGCTGGCGCTCGAGGAGTTCGACGCGATGCAGGAGCGGCACTCGTTCCTGTCGAACCAGCTGGAGGACCTGCGACGTACGAGGCAGGATCTGCTCGAGATCGTCGACGAGGTCGACGCCCGCGTCCGCGAGGTGTTCGCCCAGGCGTACGAGGATGTGGCGCGGGAGTTCGAAGGCGTGTTCGCGCGACTGTTCCCAGGCGGCGAGGGTGCACTCGTGCTCACCGACCCGGGGGAGTGGCTGTCCACCGGCGTCGAGGTGGAGGCGCGTCCCGCCGGCAAGAAGATCAAGCGGCTGTCTCTGCTGTCGGGCGGTGAGCGCTCGCTGGTGGCGGTCGCGTTCCTCGTCAGCCTGTTCAAGGCCCGGCCGAGCCCCTTCTACATCCTCGATGAGGTCGAGGCGGCGCTCGACGACACGAACCTGGGCCGCCTGTTAGAGATCTATGAAGAGCTGAGAGCAACCTCACAGTTGCTCGTCATCACGCACCAGAAGCGTACGATGGAAGTCGCTGACGCCCTCTACGGCGTGACCATGCGTGGGGATGGGGTGTCGGCGGTCATCTCACAACGACTTCGCGACGACGGCGACTAGCCGGCGGCGTGGCGTCGTGCACTCCTCCGGGTGGCGCGCGAGACTGGATGCGCGCTTCCCCTGCGAAAGGTTTTGTCATGCTCTCCGCAATCGTCGCCATGGCGGTCGTTCTTGCGATCATCGTCGGTCTTGCCCTCGTCGTGACGGTGGGTATCGCCGACAAGGGGAGCCGCATCACGGGTACGAGGTTCGCCGCGATCATGCGCCGTACCGCCCAGCACCTGAACGGTGACGCCGAGCCGCCCCAGGCGTTGCTCCGCCTCCTCGACGCGCGTCGCTGACCCGAGGTCGTCCGACGCTCGGGGTCGAAGCCCGGCTCGGTGCTCCCCGTAGGATGACCGCGTGAATCCGCTCTACTGGCTCGCCATCGCGGCTGTCGTCATCGTCGTGGTCGTGGCAGCCGTCCTCGTTGTACGGTCCCGCGGGAGGGCCCTGCCTCCCGTCGAGGAGCGGCCTCGCCTGACACCCGCAGCGCCGGCGCAGCCCGCCGAGCCTGACGAGGGTGCGGCTCCGGCTGCGGCCACCGCTGTGGAGAGCCACACCACCACCCTGGATGTTCCCGAGGCGCCCGCGTCGCGACTCGTACGACTGCGTCGCCGCCTGGCCGGGAGCCAGAACGCCCTCGCCCGCGGTCTGGCCGATCTGCTCTCCCACGACAGGATCGACGAGTCGACCTGGGACGACTTCGAGGCGACGCTCATCACGTCTGATCTCGGCGTCGGACCCGCCACCGAGCTGACGACCAAGCTGCGTCAGCGGCTGGCCGTGGACGGGGTCGTCGATCCCGCGAGGGCCCACGAGGTGCTGCGTCAGGAGCTCATCGCGCTGGTCGGTCCTGAGCTCGACCGTACGGTCCACTCCATCGGCGCGCCCGGCCCCGATGGGCGCGAGCTCCCTGGCGTCGTGCTCGTTGTCGGCGTGAACGGCACCGGCAAGACGACGACCGTCGGCAAGCTGGCCCGGGTGCTGGTCGCCGAGGGCAAGACCGTCGTGCTGGGAGCGGCAGACACGTTCCGGGCCGCCGCCGCCGACCAGCTCACGACCTGGGGCGACCGGGTAGGGGTCGAGACGATCCGCGGTGCCGAGGGCGCCGACCCCGCCTCCGTCGCGTACACCGCCGTCTCCGCGGGGCGCGACAGTGGCGCCGACGTCGTTCTCGTCGACACCGCCGGTCGCCTGCACACCAAGACCGGTCTCATGGACGAGCTCGGCAAGGTGAAGCGGGTCATCGAGAAGATCGCGCCCGTCACCGAGGTGCTGCTGGTGCTCGACGCCACCACGGGGCAGAACGGTCTCGTCCAGGCCCGTACGTTCGGCGAGGTGGTCGACGTCACCGGCATCGTGCTCACGAAGCTGGACGGATCGGCCAAGGGCGGCATCGTCGTCCAGGTGCAGCGCGAGCTCGGCGTCCCGGTGAAGCTGATCGGTCTGGGCGAGGGCGTCGACGACCTGGCGCCGTTCGACCCCGCGCAGTTCGTCGACGGCGTGCTCGGTGACTGAGGCGGTCGTTCGGCCCGCGACCGAGGCGGACCTCGAGGCGATCACTGCCATCTACAACCACTCAGTGCTCACCGAGACGGCCTCCTGGGACGTCCAGACCGTGACGACGGACAACCGGCGCCAATGGCTCGTCGAGCACGCCACGGATCCGTACCTGACCCTGGTCGCCGAGCTCGACGGGACCGTCGTCGGGTACGCCGCGTACGGCAGGTTCCGTGAGAAGGCCGGGTGGGCGCTCACCGCGGAGCACTCGATCTACCTCACCTCCGACGTGAAGGGCCGCGGCATCGGCACCATGCTTCTGACCGAGCTGCTGAAAGCTGCCGCCGAGCGAGGCATCCACGTCATGGTGGGGGTCCTGTCGGCCGACAACGAGGTCTCGCTGCGCCTGCACGAGAAGCTCGGGTTCGTGGAGACCGCTCGGATGCCTCAGGTCGGCAAGAAGTTCGGTCGCTGGCTCGACGCGGTGATGGTTCAGTGCATCCTGGACGAGCGCGAGCGTCCAGGGGATCGGTTGCCGACCGAGTAGGCTTACCCGGTCCCGTCTTCCTTACCCAAGGACCGCCTGTGTTCGACACCCTGAGCGACCGTCTGTCCGCCGCCTTCCGCACGCTCCGCGGCAAGGGTCGGCTGTCCGACGCCGACATCGACGAGACCCTTCGCGAGATCCGCATCGCGCTGCTGGAAGCGGACGTCAGCCTGTCCGTCGTCAAGGACTTCGTCGCGGCCGTCAGGGAGCGGGCCAAGGCCGAGGACCTGAGCAAGGCGCTCAACCCCGCCCAGCAGATCGTCAAGATCGTCAACGACGAGCTCGTGAGCATCCTCGGCGGCGAGACCCGTCACCTGAGGTTCGCCAAGAAGCCGCCGACCGTCATCATGCTCGCGGGCCTCCAAGGGGCCGGCAAGACGACGCTCGCGGGCAAGCTGGCTGTCTGGCTCAAGGCGCAGGGCCACACCCCGATCCTCGTGGCCGCCGACCTCCAGCGCCCCAACGCCGTCACCCAGCTGCAGGTCGTCGCGCAGCAGGCCGGAGTGGCCTCGTACGCGCCGCAGCCGGGCAACGGCGTCGGTGATCCCATCGAGGTCGCGAAGCAGTCGATAGAGATCGCGTCGCACCACCTGCACGACATCGTCATCGTCGACACGGCCGGCCGGTTGGGCGTCGATGCCGAGCTCATGCAGCAGGCCGCCGACATCAAGGCCGCCGTGAACCCCGACGAGGTCCTGTTCGTCGTCGACGCGATGATCGGCCAGGACGCAGTCAACACCGCGAAGGCGTTCCAGGAAGGCGTCGGCTTCGACGGGGTCGTCCTCACCAAGCTCGACGGCGATGCTCGAGGCGGCGCGGCCCTGTCGATCGCGCGGGTCATCGGCAAGCCCATCATGTTCGCCTCCAACGGCGAGAAGCTCGNNATCGAGCAGGCCGAGCGTCACCTCGACAAGGAGGAGTCGCAGAAGGCTGCGAGCAAGCTCCTCGGCCTCGGCGGCGGCGAGTTCGGGCTGCAGGACTTCCTCGGGCAGATGCAGGCTGTACGGCGGATGGGTCCCCTCTCGAAAGTCTTCGGGATGCTTCCAGGGATGGGTCAGATGCGCGAGCAGATCGACTCCATCGACGAGAAGGAGATCGACCGGATCGAGGCGATCATCTTCTCGATGACGCCGGCCGAGCGGGCGAACGTGTCGATTCTCAACGGTTCGCGCCGTGCACGCATCGCCAAGGGCTCCGGCGTGACCGTCAGCGACGTCAACAACCTCGTGAACCGCTTCGTCGAGGCGCGCAAGATGATGTCCTCGATGGGCGGCATGCTCACCGGTGCTGGCCCCGGTGCGAAGAAGGGTCGTACGGCACCCGCGTCCAAGAAGAAGGGCCGTGGAGTCTCCGGCAACCCCGCCAAGCGCAGCCTGCCGAAGGAAGCTCCCGACGTAGCGGCCAAGGTGCCGGATCCCAGCGTCTTCGGCGCTGGCGCGATGCCCACCACCGAGGCCGAGCTCGCGGCGGCCATGAAGGACTTCCAGCTGCCGCCCGAGATGCAGCAGTTCCTGAACTCGAAGAACAAGGGCCCTCGGTAGTCACTCGCGGCGTCGGCCGGCCCGACAGAATGACCTCATGACCGGCCCCTTCCACACCCACGACCTGCTCGGTGGTCTCGTCCACACGCACACCCACGACGGCAGCACGCACACGCACGCCGCCGACGGCATGGTGATCGACGAGCCGCTCCACCTCCACGGGACGGTGCTCCCGCAGGGCGAGGTCAAGGACGTCTGGGTCGTCGACGGACGGATCACGTTCGCGCGTCCGTCGTCCGCGCGCACGCTGGGACGCGACCTGTGGATCCTCCCCGGCCTGGTCGATGCGCACTGTCACGTCGGTCTCGGCCCTCAGGGAGCAGTGGATGCCGCGACTGCCGAGACGCAGGCGATCACCGACCGCGACTCGGGCGCGCTGCTCCTGCGCGATGCCGGCTCACCGACGGACACGCGGTGGATCGACGATCGTGANNTCGTCGAGCAGGCGACCCGTGGCGACGGCTGGGTGAAGCTCGTCGGCGACTGGATCGATCGGGACACCGGGGACCTGGAGCCCAGCTGGCCCGCGGACGCCGCTCGGCAGGCGATCGAGGCAGCCCACGCGGTGGGCGCCAAGGTGACGGCGCACTGCTTCGGAGAACAGTCCGTGACCGAGCTCGTCGACGCCGGGATCGACGGCATCGAGCACGGCACGGGCCTGGACGACGACACGATCGAGGCCATGGCGGACCGTCAGGTCGCGCTCGTGCCCACGCTCGACAACCTCGAGATCTTCCCGGGGATCGCCGACCAGGCGGCCGAGCGGTTCCCCACGTACGCCGCGCACATGCGTGACCTGTACGGGCGTCGGCACGCCACGTTCCGGAAGGCGTACGAGGCGGGCGTGCCCATGTACGCGGGGACTGACGCCGGCGGGGTGGGCGCTCACGGACGGATCGGGGGCGAGGTCGTCGCGCTGGCCGCCATCGGCGGAGCGGACTTCGCGCTCGGTGCCGCGTCCTGGCGCGCGCGTGACTGGCTCGGCCGGCCGTGCCTCGCGGAGGGGGAGCGGGCCGACCTCGTCGCGTACACGTCGGATCCCCGCGTGGACGTGGGCATTGTGCGGCACCCCCGCTACGTCGTGCTGCGCGGCCGGATCGTGGTCGACACCTCGGCCTAGTGACGGACCACGAGAGCAACTTCTGGCCGTACGGGTCCTGTTTTCGCACGGTCGCTAGGGTCGACAGCGAACCTAGGAGACCACATGGACTACACGAACCTCGGCCGCAGCGGACTCTCTGTGAGCCGCATCTGCCTCGGCACGATGAACTTCGGACCGGAGACGCCGGAGGACGACGCGCACTCGATCATGGACAGCGCCCATGCGGCAGGGGTCAACTTCTTCGACACCGCGAACGTGTACGGCGGCAAGGTGGGCGAGGGCATCACCGAGCAGATCGTCGGACGGTGGTTCGCGCAGGGCGGCGGACGCCGCGAGAAGACCGTCCTGGCGACGAAGATGTTCGGGGGCATGGGCGACTGGCCGAACGAGCGGTACTGCTCCGCGCTCAACATCCGTCGCGCGTGCGACGCCTCGCTGAAGCGGCTCCAGACCGACTACATCGACCTGTACCAGATGCACCACATCGACCGCTCCACCCCGTTCGACGAGGTCTGGGAGGCCATGGAGGTGCTGCGCCAGCAGGGCAAGATCCTGTACGTGGGCAGCTCGAACTTCGCNNGTCAGCGAGCAGTCGATCTACAACCTGCTCACCCGCTGGGTCGAGCTCGAGGTCCTGCCCGCAGCCATCGCGTACGGGATCGGCGTCATCCCGTGGTCCCCGCTGCACGGCGGGCTGCTCTCGGGCGCGATCCGCAAGGAGCGCGAGAACGCGGGCGTACGGACGACCAAAGGCCGCTCGGGTGAGAGTCTCGACCAGCACCGGCCGGCGCTCGAGGCGTACGAGTCGTTGTGCGCCGAGATCGGTGAGGACCCGGCAGACGTCGGCCTGGCCTGGCTGCTCAGCCGCGAAGGCGTCACGGCGCCGATCGTCGGGCCACGTACGCAGACGCAGCTGGACGGTGCCCTACACGCCGTCGAGCTGACCCTCAGCGCCGAGACGCTCACCCGCCTCGACGAGATCTTCCCGGCACCCGGTCCTAACGGTTCCAAACCCGCTCCCGAGGCGTACGCCTGGTGATCAGGGCTTCAGCCAGGTGGCCACGAGGACGAGGTTGAGCAGTACGACGACGACCACCACGGCCCACGCGACCACGCGGAGCCGCCCGGTGATCCGCCAGACGCCCATCACGTCCTCGCGGCCGCTGAGCCAGGCCAGGGGAGCGACCGCGAAGCCGATCCCGAAGCTCAGCACGACCTGACTCGCGACGAGCACTGCAGTCGCGGGAATGCCCGCGAGGAGCAGGAGCACTGACGGGGCGATCGTCACCGCGCGCGTCACGATAGGGGAGATCTTGGCGGGAAAGGCATCCGACGCGATCCCGCTGCCCGCGTGGGTGCCGACGATGGCGGAACCGATTCCCGATGCGAGAAGGCCGACGCCCAGGAACGCCGCCGCAACCGGCCCCAGTGTGGCGCCGAGTATCCGATGCGCGTCCTCGATCGTGTCACCGTGAAGGCCGTCGAGGGCCTTCGCCGCGTACAGCAGCATCGCGATGTTCACCGTGCCAGCGAGGGCGAGGGCCGCAAGGACATCGGTGCGTTGCGACCGGAGCAGGTGAGCGATGGGGGCCACCCGTATCCCGTCCTTGTGGTAGCGCTCGACGGCGAGGGCCGAGTGCAGATAGATGGCGTGCGGCATCACGGTCGCACCCAGCATCGCCGCGACGAGCAGCCAGGCGGCGCGGTCGGGGACCCAGGGTATGAGTCCCGCCAGCGTGCTGAGCGGGTCCGGCGGGGCCCAGACCAGGCCGGCGAGGAACACTGCGGCGATGAGCACGATCAGGGCGGCGACACCGCGCTCGAAGACGATCTCGCCGCGTGAGCGCATCAACGGCAGCAGGAGAAGTGTCACGACCCCAACGATCAGGCCGCCGAGCCACAACGGGGTCCGGAACAGCAGGTACAGGCCGAGGGCGCCGCCGATCACCTCTGCGAGGTCGGTGGCGATCGCCATCACATAGGCCTGGGCCGCGTACGCCAGCCGCCAGGCGCGGTGCCTGTCCTTGAGCCGCTCGGTGACCAGACTCGCCAGCGAGCGACCTGTGACGATGCCCACTCTCGCCGACAGGTACTGGACGATGACCGCGATGATGCTGGCCGCGACGAGCACCCAGACCAGGGCGTACCCGTAGTTGCTCCCTGCGCTGAGGTTCGCGGCGAC
>PMLO01000068.1 GCA_003158895.1 Propionibacteriaceae bacterium | reverse complement strand
TGGCATGTCCGACCTCTTCGGTGGGGGCATGTCGACAGCCATGGGTGGCACGAGCGTCGCCGAGCGGAATCTCGACCGCATCACGATCATCGTCGGGTCGCTGTGGCTGGCCTGCATCATCGCGTTGTTGATCATGTACCGCTTCGGCGTCTAGCCGGACCACGATTCTGACGAGTTCAGAACCACCTACGATCGAGGAGATTTACTGTGGCCGGAGGTAGCGCCATTCGCGGCAGCCGCGTCGGTGCGGGTCCCATGGGGGAGGCCGAGCGCGGCGACGCCGCTCCACGCCTGTACGTCTCGTACTTCTGCGCGAACATGCACGAAACCCGCCCGGCGTTCGCCGCCGAGGCTCAGGTGCCGCAGGAGTGGGACTGCCCGCGGTGCGGGCTGCCCGCCAACCTGGATTCGGAGAACCCTCCGCCTCCGCCGAAGATCCTGCCCTACAAGACCCACCTCGCGTACGTGAAGGAAAGGCGCACCAGCGCCGAGGCCCGCACGATCCTCGAGGAGGCCCTGCAGGGCCTGCGTGACCGCCGCGCGCGCGGCGAAGTCATCTACTGAGAGTTTTGAACGTACGAACGGCCGGCCTTTCGGGGCCGGCCGTTCGCATGTTCAGAGCTGGTCGTCAGAGCACGCAGGAGTGGAACGGCAGCTCAGAGGCGGCGGCCTCGTCGATGAACCAGACCGTACGGTCGACACCGCTCACGTGGGCCGAGATCGTCGACGCGTCCCCGCGGAACGTCCTGGCGACTGCATGGGCCTTCTCCTTGCCCGTGGCGAGCATCCAGACCTCGCGGGACTTGTTGATCGTCGCGAGGCTCAGTGACACCTGCTCGGACGGCGGTTTGGGCGCATCGGTCACCCCGACCGCGATCGCCGAGGTCGGCTCGGCGGAGGGGTGATCAGGGTGTAGCGCGGCCACGTGGCCGTTCTCACCGAGCCCGAGAAGGCAGATGTCGATGACGCGTCCGGCCAGGTCGGTGCCGTACGTCAACGCTGCTTGGGCCGGATCCGCCGAGGCATCAGACGACGGCATGGGGTGCGTATGCGCCGGGGACAGCGGGAACGTCACGGCAAGGCGCGACAGGGCCTGGAGCGAGTTGCGGCGCGGGTCGTCGGTCGGGACGAAGGCCTCGTCGGTCCACCACAGCTCCAATGCGCCCGGATCGACCTTGGATCTGCCGACCACGCGTGCCAAGTGCTCGTACGCCAGGTTGGCGACCCGCCCGCCCGTCAGGCACAGCTCGACGACACGTCCGTCAGCCTGGAGCTTCTCGATGCGCTTCACGAGGGACTCCGCCACGTCCTGGGCCAGCATCTCCGGCGTGGGTAGGCGCCGGACCACACGGGGGCTCATGACGCGCCCGCCGCGTGAGCGTGGGCCACGTGGAGCGGTGGATCCTGGCGGCTGAGCGCCTCTTGCACCCGAGCCGCCTTGCGGCTGCCGGCGCGTGCCCCGGTCTTCGCCACGCGTGCGGCCGCGATAGCACCGGCCTCCTTGCGCTTGCGTACAGGCTCGGGCTCGGGCAGCGGCTGACCCTCCCGGGTGAGGAGAGCGGCCAGGGCGGCGGCGTACACGTCGTCGGCATCGAGTCGTCTGAGCTCCTCGGTGAGGAGCTCGTTGATGTCCCGCCGTTTCAGCGCGACCGTACGGCGTGGCTGGCCCGGGATGGCGTACGACGCCGTCTTGCCGTCCTCACGGGCGATGACGATGTCGCCCCCGGGTGTCTCGAGCTTGACGGAGGTGATCCCGGGACCGGCCGAAGGCTTGCGGGTCACGGAGACCTTCAGCCTGCTCTCGAGCCAGGCCGCCATGAGGTTGGCCGGCGCGTTGTTGCGCGGACCGACCACCGTGGCGGACAGGATCCGCATCGGGTACTGGTCCAAGGCCGCGGTGAGCAGCGCGCGCCACAAGGTCAGCCGGGTCCAGGTGAGATCGGTATCGCCCGGAGAGTGGTGGATGGCGCGGACTTCCAGCGCCTTGATGGGATCCGAGCTGCTCGCCGCGTCGGTGATGCGCCGGTCGGCCAGCTGCCCGAGGACATCGTCACCGGGGGTATCGGGCGCGTTGCTCGGCCACCACATGACCACCGGCGAGTCGGGCAGCAGCATCGGCAGGACGACGGACTCCGCATGCTCGCGGACCTCACCGGACAGCCGGAGCACGATGACCTCGCCCGGTACGTCCTCGGCGAGGTGGATGTCGGCGTCCAGCCGGTCGGTCTTCCCGGCCGTCTTCACGACGAGCACCAGACGGCACGGGTGCTCGCGAGCAGCCGTCTGCGCCGCGGCGTACGCTTTGGCGAACGAGCGCTGCTCGGCGGCGACGATGAGCGTGAGAACGAGCCCGGAGGCGCTTCCGAGGCGGCTGCGTGCCTTGAGCAGCGCGTTGGCGATCTCGCTGGTGTCGGTGTGCGTGAGCGTGATGATCATGGGTCTCCTAGGGCCGCCGCCAGGCGTGGCCGTCTCGGGCGATCATCTCGTGGGCGCTGGCCGGGCCCCACGTCCCTGACTCATAGTCCTCCGGGGGGTTCTTGAGGCTCGCCCAGTAGTCGAGTACCGGGTCGAGGATCTGCCATCCGAGCTCGACCTCCTCCTGCTGCGGGAACAGGGGCGGATCGCCGAGCAGGACATCGAGGAGCAGCCGTTCGTACGCCTCGGGCGACGACTCGGTGAACGAGTCGCCGTAGCCGAAGTCCATATTCACGTCGCGGATCTCCATCTGGGTGCCCGGAACCTTAGCGCCGAACCGCAGCGTCACGCCTTCGTCCGGCTGGATGCGCATGACCAGTGCGTTCCTGCCGAGATCGTGAGTGTCCGTCGCGGTGAACGGCAGGTGCGGCGCCTTCTTGAACCCGAGCGCGATCTCGGTGACTCGACGGGGGAGACGCTTGCCGGCCCGCAGGTAGAAGGGGACGCCGGCCCAGCGGCGGCTGTCGATGTCGACCCGGAGGGCTGCGTACGTCTCGGTCGTCGAGGTGGCCTTGAAGCCCTCCTCCTCGACGTAGCCGACGACCTGACGCCCGCCCGTCCACCCGCCCGCGTAGCGGCCGCGGGCCGTGTGAAGGTCGTGGCGCTTCGGGGTGACCACCGCTGAGAGCACCTTCTGCTTCTCACGACGGAGGTTCGTCGCGTCGAACGAGATCGGCTCATCCATCGCCGTGAGAGCGAGCAGCTGGAGCAGGTGGTTCTGGATGACGTCACGGGCGGCGCCGATGCCGTCGTAGTAGCTGGCCCGGCCTCCGACGCCGATGTCCTCGGCCATCGTGATCTGTACGTGGTCGACGTAGTGGTTGTTCCAGACCGGCTCGAACATCTCGTTCGCGAACCGCAGGGCCAGCAGGTTCTGGACGGTCTCCTTGCCGAGGTANNGCCGAGGTAGTGGTCGATGCGGAACACCGACTTGGACGGGAATGCCGTCGAGACGACCTGGTTGAGCTCCCTGGCGCTGGCCAAGTCGTGGCCGAAGGGCTTCTCGATGACGACCCGCCGCCATCCGCCGCGGTCGGTCGCGGAGAGCCCGGACCGGTTGAGGTTCTGGATGACCGTCTCGAACAGGCCCGGGGGGATCGACAGGTAGAAGGCGTGGTTGCCGTTGGTCCCGCGGAGCTGATCGAGCTCCTCGATGGTGGCGGCGAGCTCCTGGTAGGAGGACTCCTCGTCGAGGTTGCCCTGGACGAACCGGATGCCCTCGCACAGCTGTTGCCACACCTCCTCGCGGAACGGCGTCCGGGCGTACTCCCGTACAGCCTCGTGGACGCGGGAGGCGAAGTCCTCGTCGGCCCACTCGCGCCGGGCGAACCCGACGAGCCCGAAGCCGGGGGGGAGGAGCCCTCGGTTGGCAAGGTCGTACACGGCCGGCATGAGCTTCTTGCGGGCGAGGTCACCAGTGACGCCGAACATCACGAGCACACACGGGCCGGCGATGCGGGGGAGCCGACGATCCTGCGGATCGCGCAGCGGATTCCCGCTGAACCTCTCGTCTGCCACCGTTGTCCTCTCGTGTTGAATGCCGGGCCACCCAGGGAGATGGGCCCGGACTAGGAAGAACGGCTTACCAGGAAAGCCTATTCCTCGCCCCGGAGCGCCGCGGGCGCTACGTCAAGTCTCACCGTCTCAGAAGCCATGGGTCCAAGGCGGCGGCGGCGAAGACCAGAGCGAGGTACGTGTTCGACCAGTGGAACAGCCGCATGGGCTTGGCGCTCGTGTCGTCGGCACCAGCTCGTGCCCTGTTGAGGAGCATCACGGCTTCGACGATGAACCACGCGCCGCAGACCCCCGCGACCACCGGGTACAGCCAGCCGGTGTGTGCGACCGGCCACAGGAGGAGGCTGGTCGCGACCGTGAGGACCGTGTACACGAGGATCCGCCAGGCCACCGCGGGTCGGGTGGCGACGACGGGCAGCATGGGCACACCGCCCGCCTCGTAGTCCTGGCGGTAGCGCCAGGCGAGCGCCCACGTGTGCGGGGGCGTCCAGAAGAACACGATCATGAACAGGATCAGCGGCGGCCAGGCGATGCTGCCGGTGACGGCCGTCCAGCCGATGAGCGGCGGGAAGCAGCCGGCGATCCCGCCCCAGATGATGTTCTGCGATGTCAGGCGTTTCAGCCACATCGTGTAGACGAACACATACAGCGCGTTCGCCAGCAGCGCGAGCCACGCCGACAGCCAGTTCACCGCGAACCCGAGGAGCAGTACGGAACCGATCCCGAGCACGGTCCCGTACACAGCCGCGGCCTGTCGGCTCACCCGGTGGCGGGGGAGCGCGCGTGTCCGGGTCCGGCGCATCAGCTCGTCGATNNACGCCGTGCGCGGCGAGGAACATCGCGGGAAGCGTCGTGACGAGCAGCAGCTCGACGATCCGCGGCTTGGTCAGCCCGACGTAGGCGGCGATCACATCGCGCGCCGTCACCGCTGGGCCGATGGCCTGCGGCACCGTGGCGGTGCCCGCGGGTGGAGTCAACTCATCACTCCCTGGTTGTGTCGGCGGGTGGGCCGACGAGCACTTTAGCCCGCGTTTGCGCTGACGACCACATCGCGCAGCCGCCAGAAGACGTGAACGGTGGCTGCGGCGAGGACTGCGAGACCCGCCATGTGAAGCGCGACGCCGACGATCGGCAGGCCGGTGAAGTACTGGACGTAGCCGATGACCCCCTGCAGGAGCTGTACGGCCAACAGCGTTGCGACAAGCCGGGACTTCGTGATCACGAGCGTCACGACGGTGAGAATCACGAGTATCCATACCGCTGAGGCGTGCACCTGTGCCGCGAGCGCAGGGCTGATCCCGTTGCGCTGGATGGTGCCGTCGTCACCGGCATGCGGTCCGGCGCCGGTCACGACGGTGCCGAGGATGATGACGAGGACGGTGGCGGCGACGATTGCGAGGACCAGGCGCTTGACGAGCAGGGGGACGGCAACCGCCGCGGAGTCGTACGAACGGTGCACCATCACGACGCACAGGCCGATGATGGCCACCGAGAGCAGCATGTGGAGCGCGACCACCCACGGGTTGAGCCTGGTGAGCACGGTGATGCCGCCGACGACGCCCTGGAGCGGGATCCCCAGCCCGATCACTATCGCGAGCGTACGGATCGGGCGCATCGACGCGCCCGCTGCCGTGGATGTCACCCGGAACGCCGAGACGGCCATGCCGATCGCGAGCGCCACGAGGACGAACGTCAGCATGCGGTTGGTGAACTCGATCACACCGTGGACGCCCAGCTCCGGGCGCGGCACGTACGACGTGGCACTGCACTGGGGCCATGTCGGGCAGCCCAACCCGGAGCTCGTCAGGCGCACGACGGCTCCGGTCACGATGATGAGCATGTTCACCGCCAGCGAGGCGACCGCCCACGTGCGCACGGCGGAGACGGTGCCGAAGAGGCGGTTGCCGAGCGAGGCGGGGGCAGATCTGGTCGTGGTGGCGGTGGTCACGGCGATGAGTCTAGATGCGAAGCCGGGGTCTCCGGTCGCTGGTCAGAGCGCCGAGTCCTTACGGAAGTCGTCGTACGAGACGTTCCAGTCCGTCCAGCCGTTGCCCTTCTCGAGGCCGCGGGCCGTCCCGGTGACGTTGATGAGGTCTCCCACGATGCAGTTGGAGAACAGCCATGCGCCGTTCGCCGTGCTGACGCCGATGCAGCCGTGGCTCACGTTGGCCCTGCCTTGGCTGCCGACCGACCAGGGTGCGGCATGGACGAACTCGCCGGAGTCCGTCTCGCGCATCGCGTACTGGACGTTGGACAGGTCGTAGTAGTCCGGGCTGGTCTTGGGGATGCCCACGGTCTCGGAGTTCATCCGGAGTGCCGCGAACTTCTCTTTGAGAACCTTCTTGCCGCTGCGGCTCAAGAAGCCGGCCTTGCCGCCCGTGATCGGGATCGTCTTGACGAGAGCACCGTCGATGACGACCTTCATGTAGTGGGAGGCGAGGTCGGCGTTGAGGACGACCGAACGACCGACGGTCATGGCGCCGGTCACGGACTTCTGACCGTACGTGCCGTTGCCGGCAGGGACGGAGTTGACGTCGACGTTGATGGTGACCTTCGTGCCGGCCGCCCACAGCTCCTTCGGGCGCCAGTGCGCCTCGGTGCTCGACAGCCAGCCCCAGGACCCCTCCTGGGCGGGGGTGGA
>PMLO01000011.1 GCA_003158895.1 Propionibacteriaceae bacterium | reverse complement strand
ATCCGCAACCTGTCGATCGGGTTCCGGACCGGCGCCGAGGTCGTACCGGCCGTCCGTGACGTCTCGCTCGACGTGGGCGTCGGCGAGACCGTGGCGATAGTCGGCGAGTCCGGCTCTGGCAAGAGCACGACGGCTGCAGCGGTGAACGGCCTGCTGCCCGAGAACGCCGTCATCGCCGGCGGCAGCATCCTGTTCGACGGGCGCGACATCCGTACGCTCACCGAGCGGCAGCTCGTCGCCGTACGTGGCGCAGGCATCGGGCTCGTGCCGCAGGACCCGATGAGCAACCTCAACCCGCTCATGCGGGTGGGCCACCAGATCGGCGAGGCGCTCGAGGTGCACGGCCGTACGACCGGGCGGGCGACCGTACAGCGCGTGCACGAGCTGCTCGAGCTGGTCGGGATCCCCGACCCTGTACGGCGGGCCAACCAGTACCCGCACGAGTTCTCCGGCGGGATGCGCCAGCGGGTGCTGATCGCGATCGGCCTGTCCTGCAACCCGCGGCTGCTCATCGCCGACGAGCCCACGTCGGCGCTCGACGTGACCGTGCAGCGCCGGATCCTCGACCAGCTGGAGACGCTCACTGCGGTGTTCGGCACGGCCGTCTTCCTCATCACGCATGACCTCGCCCTGGCGGCGGAGCGCGCTGACCGCGTCGCCGTCATGTACCAGGGGCGGATCGTCGAGCAAGGACCGTCGGAGCAGGTCCTGCGGAACCCCACGCACGACTACACGAAGTCACTCATCGCGGCGGTCCCCGGGCTGTCGCTGGGGCGGGCACCGCTGAGGACGGCAGCCAGGGAGCGGATCTCCGACGAGGTCGTACCGCTGGTGTCGGTACGGAACGTCGTCAAGGAGTACGCGCTCCGCGGCCGCTCCGCCGCGCCGTTCCGAGCCGTCGACGACGCGTCCTTCGACATCCGCAGGGGCAGCACGGTCTCGCTGGTCGGAGAGTCGGGATCGGGCAAGTCGACGACGGCGAACATGCTGCTCGGCCTGGAGACGATCACGTCCGGAAGCATCCTGTTCGAGGGCGCGAACCTGTCGACGATGAAGGGTCGTGAGCTCTTCGCGCTCCGCCGACGCGTACAGCCGGTCTTCCAGAACCCTTACTCGTCGCTCGACCCGCGCTACACGATCACCCGGACGATCGCGGAACCTCTGGCGGTCCACAAGGTGGGTGACGCGGCGAGCCGGAGGCTCCGCGTGGTGGAGCTGCTGGACCAGGTCTCGTTGCCTCGCGTCATGGCCGACCGGTACCCGCACGAGCTGTCCGGTGGTCAGCGCCAGCGGGTCGCCATCGCTCGCGCCCTCGCGCTGAGCCCTGACCTCGTCGTTCTCGACGAGGCGGTGTCGGCCCTGGACGTCCTCGTCCAGTCGCAGATCCTCGAGCTGCTGGAGTCACTGCAGCGAGAGATCGGCCTTACGTACCTGTTCATCAGCCATGACCTGGCCGTCGTCCGGATGATCTCCGACGAGGTCCACGTCATGCGTGAAGGCCGGATCGTGGAGAGCGGGGCGCCGGAAGATCTCTTCGAGCATCCCCAGCACGAGTACACCAAGGAGCTACTGGCCGCGATCCCCGGCAGAGGCGTGGTCGAACCGCGCTCCCCGGAGACCGCGACCAGCTAGAAGCTACTTGGCCTCGTCGCCCTCGTTGTCGCCGGACCACGTGGCACCGAAAGTCTCAGCGCGCTCAGGCGAGTCGTCCGTGCCGCCAGACCAGCGCTCGCCGAACTCCTCTACCTTCTCGTTCGACTCATCAGGGTTGCCCGACCACTTGTCGCCGAATCCCTCCGCCTTCTGGGTGGAGTCGTCGGGGCCGCCGGCCCACCGATCCGGGAAGCCGGTCGGGGCATCATGTGCTTGCGTGGCCTCGCCCTCGGGAACTGCGTCGCCGACCTTCTCGGAAACGTCTTCGTTGCGCTCGTCGGAAGCCATGGGTTTCTCCTTCGTTGGATTGTTTTCGAGCATATGCCCGAATATTGGCTCCCCGTAGAGTTACCCAATAGGACCGGTCATATGCGCAGTCTCCGAGATTCAGCTGAGCATCTGGCGGAGCTGAGACTCGTCGACGTCGGACAGTCCGGCACGTCGCGGGGCGTCCCGCGCCTCCTCGTATGGCAGGACCCGTGCGAACGTCTCCTCGAGTCGCCGTGTCGTGAGGCCGTGCGCCCGGGCAGCGTCCGTGTTGGCGGTGGCTCCGTACCGGTCGGCCGGGTCGTCGATCCACAACGGCAGCGACTTCGGCCCCATCCACGACTCCACGCCGGCGGCGCGCAGGAGCTCGACCGGTACGGGACGTGGCGGGGGCGCCTGCTCGCCGGCGGCACGCCGCGCAGCCTCGAGCACCTCGGCAAGCGGGGTCGTACGGCCCGTGGCGTTGTACGTCCCGACAAGGTGGTTCTCGGCGGGAGCGACCGTCCAGGCCGCCAGGTCGTCGACGTCGATGAGTGCGCACGGGAAGTCGGGATCGTCCGGTACGAGCACGTCGTCGCCGGTCGGATGGGCGAAGCGCCACGGGTAGTAGCCGCTGCGGGAGGAGGTGTCCCCGGGGCCGCCGATGAGGCCCGGCCGGATGATGGTCGACGTGGCGGACCCGGCCCGTACAGCCTCCTCGCACGCGACCTTGGCCTGACCGTACGTGCTCATGTCGATCATGTCGTCGCCGTCGAGCGCGTCGACCGTCGGGGAGCTCTCGTCCTGCTCCAGCCGGTCACCGGCCGCGTACACGCTGGTCGTCGAGACGAACACGAAGTGGTCGGTCGCCAGGTCGCGCACGGCTCGGCGCACCTGCCCGGGCTGACGGGAGACGTCGATGACGGCGGCCCAGTGCTGGCCGGCGACCTGCGCCAGGCCGTCCTCGTCGTCGCGGTCAGCCGTGACGAACGTGACCCCATCGGGTGGGGCGCTCGTACCGCGCGCCAGGCACGTCACCTCTGCTCCGCGGGCCACGGCCTGCGCCGCGATCGCCCGACCCAGGAACGCCGTACCGCCCAGCAGCAGCATCTTCATGGCCCCAGCCTGCACGCTCCACCTAGAGCTGTCGCGGCCCGGCGCCGCACCCGTACATATCGTCAAGCCCCCTACAGGGGGTGCGACGTCGAAGCCCGAGGCTGCTACGTACATGCTGGGGGTGCGACGTCGTACCTCCCCGCTCGCAACCGCTCGACCCGAAGGACCTCATGGACATCGCCGTGTTCAGCACCCAGTCGTACGACCGCCAGTTCCTCGACGCGGCGGCCTCGACGACACACACGCTCCACTACCTCGAGGCGCGGCTGACCTCGGACACGGCAGTCCTCGCCCGTGGCGCTGGCGCCGTCTGCGTGTTCGTCAACGACCAGCTCGACGACGCGGTGCTCACGACGTTCACGTCCCTGGGCGTACGCCTCGTGGTCCTCCGCGCGGCGGGCTTCAACAATGTCGACCTGGCAGCCGCCAAGCATCACGGCATCGTCGTCGCCCGCGTGCCGGCCTACTCGCCGGAAGCGGTGTCCGAGCATGCGGTGGCCCTGATGCTGTCGCTCGACCGCAACATCCACCGCGCCTACGCCCGTGTCCGCGAGGGCAACTTCGCGCTCGAGGGGCT
>PMLO01000082.1 GCA_003158895.1 Propionibacteriaceae bacterium | reverse complement strand
CCGTAGATCTCGCCACAGGGGAAGACGAAGCCCCGCCGCTTGGCGAGGCTGATGACGTTGTCCAGGGTGCTGGCCACCTGAAGTTCTCCAGTTCTGTACTCGCGGGTGAGCCCGCGCGGGCCACCCGGCTGGTGACCCGTGAGTGGGTAACGCTACCGGGTGCGAGGCAGGTTCTGCCCGACCGCTTCCGGATCGTCGAAGGCGCTGGGCTCGTCGAGCGCCAGCGACAGCAGGGGCCACAGCACGATGCGGTTGGCGGAACCGAGGGCACGACGGTACGAGCCGACGTCGACCCACTTGGTCACCAGGGCCCACAGCTCGGGGTCGTCGAGGTTGACGCCGAAGTCGATGCTGACCAGTCCGGGTTGTGCGGACAGGAGCTGTACAGCCGGCGCCGCGACGGCCTCGAACGAGGCGCGCTCCGCCTCGGAAACCCTGAACCGGGAAACGACGATCACGAGCGAACTGTAGGGCGCAGACGCGACCGGACAGGCATCTGGACGCCTGTCCGGTGGCGGAAATGCCTGTCCGGTGGCGAGCCCAGGTCATCAGCCGGTCGTGACCGCACCCAGCGTGACGACGTCGAAGGCGCTGCCGGGGACGTTCTTGAGGGTGTTGAGCTGGGTGTCGCTCCAGCGGGAGTCGGGAGTGCCGGACACGAACCAGTTCGAGCCGTTGTCGGCGACGATCATCCCGTACGTCTTCATCGCCTGCAGGATCACGCGGGCCTGCTGCGGGTAGCCGGAGATGTCGAAGTCGGCCCGGAGCCGGACCCTCGTCCCCATCGGAGGCACCGAGGTCGAGGTGTTCGAGCTCGCGTAGTGCCGCGCTGGGGAGACGTACGCCTTGCGCGTCGTGGCGACGGTGAACCGGATGGCGTGGTTGATGACGCCCGACGCGACCTCGTCGTAGCGGACCAGGCCGGGCAGGATCGGCAGCCCCGCCGCGTCGGCGCTGGTCCAGCCGGCGGGACGGTCGGCGCCCGTCGCGAGGTTGAAGATCGCCCCGGACCCTGCATGCCAGGAGCCGTCGGCATCGGGGTGCGCGTCGTACAGCTCGTACAGCTTGCTGGTGCTGGGCTGTACGACGATGACGTGCCGGTCACCCGTCGAACCGGCGCCGCCCTCGATCGGCGCGTTGGCGGGGATCGGGTACGGGCCGGGGTCGGACTCGGACGCGTAGTCGAACGTCACCTTCACCTTGGCCTGGTCCGCGCCGACGACCACGTACGGCATGCCGAACGGTCGTCCGTTCCAGTTCGCGCCGAAGTCCATGTGGAGCTTCGTCGAGGAGCCGATGGACGCGATGATCGCCGCGCTCAGAGGGTCGACGGCCTTGTTCGTGATCGGTGTGTTCCACGCGTTGCTCGCCGGGAACGGGCGGCTGATCGATGCCAGCACGCCCGTCGCTGTCGACTGCTTCCGCGTGGTCGCGGTGTTCGTGCTGGATGCCCCCGCCGCTGTGACCTGGGCGCCGGACACCGACGAGGATGCCGACGCGGACGACGTCGTCACTGATGAGGCGGTGTCGGATGCCGTTCCCCGGCCCACCGAGGGCGCCGCATGCACTGCTGGTGTGGCGGCGTTGACTCTGCTGTTCGCCCCCTGCGTACAGCCACCAACGAGCATCACGGTAGCCATCAGGGCTGCCGGGAGTACGTACTCGCGGGGGCGTCGCACCCCAGCAGGCTAGCAACACCCGTGGACACTGAGTTGTGCGATCGCCTGATTTAGATGATAATCATTCTCATGAAGGCATTACGACTATCGGCTGTTGTCCTCTCCCTGCTCCTGGTTGCCACCGGTTGCTCGGCCCCGGCTGCGGGAAGCGGCACGGGAAAATTGAACGTCGTGGTGGCCTTCTACCCCTTGCAGTACGTCGTGCAGCAGGTCGGCGGCGACCAGGTGAACGTCACGAGCCTCACGCAGCCCGGCGTCGAACCGCACGACCTCGAGCTCACGGCACGGCAGGTCGCCGCGGTCGGCTCAGCGGACCTCGTCTTCTATGAGCGTGGGTTCCAGGCGGCGGTGGACAGCGCCGTGGACACCCAGACGCCGAAGCGGGTTCTCGACGGGGCCACGATCGTGCCGCTCCGTACGACCCCTGGTTTCACAGGAGAGTCGGCGACGCCCGATCCGAGCACCAGCGCGCTCGACCCGCACACGTGGCTGGATCCGCAGACCATGATCAAGTACGCATCCGCGGTAGCCGCGCAGCTGGCCCAGGCACGCCCTGCTGCCGCCACCGACTTCCAGACGCGCGCCGATGCCCTCGTCAAGGAGCTGACCACGCTCGACACCGAGTTCTCGGCCGGGTTGGCGAGCTGCCAGCGGACGGTCTTCGTCACCTCGCACGCGGCGTTCGGGTACCTCGCTGAGCGGTACGGACTGGAGCAGGTCGGCATCGCTGGTCTCACTCCTGATGCGGAACCGACCCCCTCCCGACTGGCAGAGGTCCAGAAGATCGCACAGCAGAAGGGCGTCACGACCATCTTCTCGGAAACGCTCGCCTCACCGGCACTGGCAAACGCACTCGCCAGCGACCTCGGGCTCAAGACCGATGTGCTCGATCCGCTCGAGGGCATCACGTCCTCGTCTCGCGGGACTGACTACCCTTCGGTCATGAGAAGCAACCTGACCGCGCTGAGAACGGCCAACGGATGCCAGTGACCCCGGTAACGATCACCAACCTCGGCGTCAGCCTCGGAGGCGTTCCGATCCTTCGGGACGTCAGCCTCACCGTCGAGCCGCACGAGGTCGTGGCGCTCCTGGGCGGCAACGGATCCGGCAAGACGACTCTCATTCGAGCCTTGCTCGGGCTCGTACCCCACGATCACGGCGAGATCGCCCTCTTCGGCACTTCCCTCGATCAGTTCCACCAGTGGTCCCAGATCGGGTACGTCCCACAACGAGCATCGGTGTCGATGCACTCGACGACGGTGCGTGAACTCGTCTCGTCAGGCACCCTGTCGACGCGGCGCCCCTTCACACGCCTCGGCCGTGCGGGGCGGGACCGCGTCAGCGAGGTCATCGAACGGGTCGGGTTGGCCAAGAAGGCCGACGACGCGTTCGTCCATCTCTCGGGCGGCCAGCAGCAGCGTGTCCTCATCGCGCGTGCCCTGGTCTCCTCACCTGAGCTACTCGTCATGGACGAGCCGTTCGCCGGCGTCGATCTCGCCACTCAGCAACGGCTCGCCGACCTCGTCGGCAGCCTCCGGGGCGATGGGATGGCCGTGCTCGTCGTGCTGCACGAGACCGACGTGTTCGCGCCCCTCCTGGATCGGGTAGTCGTGCTCCGTGAGGGACGGGTCGCCCACGACGGTGCCCTCGAGGCGCACATCGACCATGGGCATGAGACCCAGCCGCCCACCAGGACCGTACGGATCATCGAGGAGGTACGGCCATGGAAGTGATCGTGCTGGCGTTCATGCAGCGGGCGCTCGTCGCCGCCATCCTCACGGGGCTTGTCGCACCGTCGATCGGCACGTACGTCGTGCAGCGTCGGCTGTCCCTGCTCGGTGACGGGCTCGGCCACGTCGCGATCGCGGGCGTCGGTCTTGCTCTGCTCACCCACACGAGTCCGTTACCGGTCGCGGTCGTCGTCTGCGTGTCGGGCGCGGTCGGCATCGAGCTGCTGCGGGAACGAGGCAGAGCCACCGGAGATGTGGCGCTGGCGGTGCTGTTCTACGGAGGCCTGGCCGCCGGTGTTCTCATGGCGGGAGCGGCGGGTCAAGGAGCCGGCACGCTGTCGAACTACCTGTTCGGATCGCTGACGAGCGTCACCACGTCCGACCTGGCCATCGTGGCCGGGCTCGGCGCCGTCGTCCTGGTCGCCGCGATCGGTCTGGCACCGCAGATGTTCGCCGTCTGCGCCGACGAGGACTTCGCCCGAGTGTTAGGGCTCCGCGTCCGTGCGTACAACCTGCTCATCGTCGTGCTGGCAGCGATCACCGTGACGACCGCGATGCGTACGGTCGGGCTGCTGCTCGTGAGCGCGCTCATGGTGATCCCCGTGGCGACGGCGCAGAACCTCTTCAAAGGATTCCGGGCCGGACTGTACGGAGCGATGGGCATCGGGGTGCTCGTCGCGGTGAGCGGCGTCTTCGGGTCCTTCTATGCGAACGTACCGCCAGGAGCGTTCATCGTGGTCCTGGCGATCGCCGCCTTCGCGATCTCGTGGCCGATCTCGTCGTGGCGCCACCGGCATCGCCCGCTGGTCTCGGTCGACGAGGTGGAGCCGCTCCCCCATGAGCCCACTCCCGAGCACGACCACGTGCATGGGCCGGGCTGCGGCCATCGTGTCGTCGAGCACGGCGACCACGTCGACTATGTCCACGACGGCCACCGCCACGTCGTCCACGCCGACCACTACGACGAGCACTGATGATGACCGAGCACCCGCAGCGACGTACCACCCGCCAGCGCATCGCGATCAGTGAGTTCCTCGCCCACGCCGACGACTTCCGTACCGCCCAGCAGATCCACGAGCAGCTGCGCGCCGGAGGTGACGGTGTCGGGCTGGCGACTGTCTATCGGACACTGCAGACGATGACCGAGGCCGGCGACGTGGACATGGTCCGTACGCAGGAGGGCGAGTCGGCCTACCGGCGCTGCGCGACCCACGGGCATCACCACCACCTGGTGTGCCGATGCTGCGGCCGCACGGAGGAGATCACGGCGAAAGTCGTCGAGGCATGGGCCACCACGATCGCCGCCCAACACGGCTTCACTGACGTCACCCACGATGTGGAGCTGCACGGACTGTGCGAGAGGTGTTCCGCCGCACGCGTCTGATCGGGAGGACCCCGCGTCACGGTGATGCTCCGCAGCGTCAGCGGGTGCGCGGGTCCCCTGTGAGGTGCGCGAAGTCCACGATGACCGTGAGCTGGGTCAGGCTCGACGCGGGGGTGGCGTACCAGAACTCGCGGGTCGCGGTCTCGCCCGGCTTGAGGGTCTTCGGGAAGGCGATGGCACTGCGCAGGTCGTACTGAACGTCGCTTGGGCTGCCATGTATCAACAAGGCGTCGGCTGCCTGACCAGTGGAGACATCGGAACCGGTCGGGTTGGTGATCGACACGACGATCCGAGTGCCGTCCACGCCGGGCGTCAGCGTGCCCTTCGGCAGGACGGCCTGCTCGACTGTGGGCACACACGCCCACGCACCGGAGCGCAACTGCACCGTGTCCGCCAGCCCGACTTCCACCAGGTCGCTCGTGGTGCGCACCTGCGCGGAAGGAGGACCAGCGCACGGCAGCGGGGGTGGGATGCTGCCGTAGCTCTCGGCGACCGTCGAAACGGTTGGAGTGCACCCCGCCGAGACCAGAGCGACTGCGACAACGAGGGTGCGCGCCCGATGATTCCGTGGCATGCAGTCACGATAGACGACCACAGGGTGACCCTCGGGACTCCTAGCGTAGGCGCGAGCGAAGGGGACCGGGATGGAATTGCTTGGCGACGAGCCGTTGGTCACCGTGACGACGGAGAATGGACGTGTCGCGGCAGTGAGCATCCGGAACTCCTGGCGATCTTCGCTATCGGTCGAGGCGCTGGGGGAAGAGATCGCTGCTCAAGCTTTCCAGCCCACCGCGACGGCTGCCGCCGAGACGATGGCCGCGGCGACAACGAGCCTCCGGGATTTCCGTCTGCCAACGATGGCGGAGCTGCTGGCCGAATCAGCCACACCGACCACCAGCCATCTCCGCCGAGAGCTTTCCATCGGAGAGCTTGCTGCCATCCAGGACGAACTGACGAGGATCGCGCCAGCCCTGCTGGCACCGCGAGCACCTTCCGAGGTGAAGCCACCGGACGTCTTCGCTTACCGGGGCGTCATCGAGATCGCTCACGTGAAAGACACGATCTATGGCGTGACCATCGACAAGGCCTGGGCCGAGAAGGCCACAGTGCAGACACTCAGCGAGCGTCTGGCCAATGCCTTCCAGGACATGTACGCCGAGGTCGACGCCGCACCCCCTGTCCCCGGATCGTCTGACTTGCCAGAGGAACGGTCCCTCAACCAGATCATGGCCGAGCTCGGCCTCGACGAGAGGAATCCCCATGCCTGACCTGGAGTTTCGGGCCTCGTACTTCAAGAAGCACAACGAGGCCTGGGACCAGTTCTCTGCCGACCTTTCGGAGCAGCACGCCAAAGCACTCACGGCGCGCCCGCCCGACGCGGCGGTCAACGCGACCCTGTTGGTGGACTGGATCGGCGCGTTCAAGCTCACCGCGGGGGTCCTCGAGGACTCCATGATCGCGCGGGGTGTCGTGGCAACCCGTGACGTGGGCGACAAGCTCGAGGCCACCTGCCGGCAGTACATCCAGACCGAGGCGGCAAATGCCGCCGAGGCTCGGCGGATCCTGGCGGCGGTGGGGTACTGACATGACCATCACCTATCAGATGTGCTCGCAACTCCAGACTGACGCGTTGCAGATCGCGAACACAACCTACCCACAGGCGTCCATGGCGTCGCAGACAGCTACCAAGGCCATCGATGACGCGAGCCTGTGGAGCAAGTTCAGCAACTGGATCACCGGGTGGATCAACGATCTCGTGAAGACCTTCAACGAGTGGCTCGAAAGCTTCCAGAAGGCGATGAGCTCGCTCGCCGACTGGGTACGGACGGAGGTCCTTCCCTGGATGTTTTCGCCGTTCGCCCTCATGAGTGCATCAGGGCAGTACCACGAGATCGCAGTCAGCGTGTCCTCGATCGCGGGGCGCATGGCCAAGGGCCAGATCCAGCCAGAAGCCGGCTGGAAGGGCGTCGGGGCCGATGCCTACGAGACCACGCGGGGCCAGCAGCAGGAGGGCGCCATCGCGTCGAGCTCCATCGCCCAAGGGTTGAGCGAGACCCTAGCCCGTGTGGCTCGCACGATGTACCAGACGGGCGTCTCCATCACCGTGCTGATCCTGAAGACCGTGGCCGACGTGTGGAAGGAGATCGGCTATCTCGCCGACATCAAGCGGTGGACCGAGGTGATCGGTCAGACCAACGCCGCGCTCGTGGCGATCGGCAAGAGCATGCTCGACCTCGCGCAAGAGCTCGTCGCCTACCTGACGTCCGGAGTCCCCGAGGTGCTCGGACTGGAGCGGGAGGGTCTCAATGGGACCAACCTTGCGGGCGGGCAGGGGTGGCCGATGCCGTCCCCGACCATGACCCAGCCCAACGTTCACGGTGAGCCCCCGTCATGGGGTGCCGTGACCTGAGTCGCTGGAGCTCTGGTAACCGCTCGGTCAGCCGCGCCTTGCGGAGGATCCGGCGACGAAGGTCAGAATCCTATGTGTCCGGTGTGGGCCTGAGACTGCATCCCGATGATGCCTTCTGCGACGGCCTCGTCCTTCTTGCTGAGCTTGGCGTCCGGGTAGAGGTCGGCCACGTCTGAATCGACACGGAGCAACTCATCCACGCGCTTCACGGGCGACCACAGGATCTTGGCGACCTTCTTCACGGTCATGGGGCGACCTCCGCTCTATGTCTCGAGGCTACTCGGCACGGTGCCACCGCACGTGAACAACCGATGCGTTCCTTGCCAGCGTTACCGATCGAGCTCACTGGCCGCCGGGGTGGCCGAGTTGTCGCCATGCTTCGTAGACGGCGATGGCTGCCGCGTTGGCGAGGTTGAGGGAGCGCATCCCACCCAGCATGGGGATACGCACGCAAGCGGTGATGCGAGGGTCGGCCAGCACGGCTGGGTCGAGCCCGGTGGCCTCCGGGCCGAACAGGAGGACGTCACCTCCTTGATAGGCCACGTCCGTGTACAGCGTCTCGGCGTGGGCGGTGAAGGCGAACACTCGGGCGGGCAGCAGAGCGCTATAGGCCGCTGAGAGTGACTCGTGGACGAAGGTTGCGGCCTTGTCGCGATAGTCGAGACCNNTTGTTCGGGATCTGCGGCGAGTGGAACAAGATCCGCAGCGGACGGGTCATAGGGGTCATCTGCTCACCGCGCCGCACGGGGCCACTCGAGGGCGTACCGGCTCGAGTAGTCGCGCGTGGTCTGGTCGATCGGGTCCGTGAAACGGAGTCGGCGGGCTATGAGCTGCATGGGCGCGTCGAAGTCGTCGGCGTCGACGTCCAGGACCGTGGGGTACAGCGGGTCGCCCAGGATCGGCAGCCCCAGAGCGGCCATGTGCACCCGCAGCTGGTGCGTCTTCCCCGTGGTGGGCGTCAACCGGTAACGCGCGAGTTGGCCGCGCGTCTCGACGAGTTCGACCAGGGTCTCGGCGTTCGGTTCTCCGGCCACCACTACCGCCTGCAGGTTCCCCCGCCGCTTCTCGATCCGGCCGATGACGCGATGCGGAAGCTCCAGCGTCGGGTCGAACGGCGCCAACGCCTCATAGGTCTTGTCCACGCTGTGCGTCTGGAAAAGCCCGGAGTAGGCGGCCCGGTGCTCCCGGTGCGTGGTGAGAACCAGCACTCCCGCGGTGAGACGGTCCAGCCGGTGGGCCGGCGCGAGGTCGGGCAGGCCCAAGGAGTCGCGCAACCTGACCAGTACCGATTCCCGGACGTGCGTACCGCGGGGGATGGTAGCCAGGAAGGGCGGCTTGTCGACGACCACGATGCGTGCGTCCTGGTGCAGCACCCCAACGGGGAACGGCACGACCGGCTCGGATCTCAGCGGCCTGTGGAACCAGACGAACGTGTTCGGTCGATACGGCTCCTCCCCAGTCCAGCGACGCCCCGCCTGGTCGACGAACTCCCCCGCTGCCAGCCTCTCCCCGACCGGGACTCTCGCCGGGAGGCGGTCGACGAGGAAGTCGCGCATCGTGGCCCAGCGCGGGTGGGTGTACGGATCGTTGTCGGGAGTGCGCACCCACGCCGCATCCAGCCCGTGCCGCTGCGGCAGTGGAGAGCGGGGAGGCATCACGCCACCGCTTCAGGTCCGGATGAGGTCACGCCCAGCAGCGTACGGACACATCGATGCCAACGCCCAGACGACGGCCCATCGCACTGGTCCGAGCCAGGAGGCACCCGGACGGTGGCAGCTCAGGGTGTTCGGCGACCCTTACGGCCGCGAGGTTCGGCGCACAGGGACTCACCAGCCGCGCTGTTCCCACTCGGCCAGGTGCGGGCGTTCGGTGCCGAGCGTGGTGGGCTGCCCATGGCCGGGATGTACGACGGTGTCGTCGCTGTACACGTCGAAGATGCGCGATGTGACGTCGGCGAACAGGGACGCGAACCGTTCGGCGTCCTGGTTGGTGCTGCCGACGCCGCCGGGGAACAACGAGTCGCCGGTGAAGAGGTGCGTGGCCCCATCGGTGGGGACGTACGCGAGGGCGACGGAGCCGGGGGTGTGCCCGCGGAGGTGGATCACGGTGAGGTCGAAGCCCTCGACGGCCACGATGTCTCGGTTCTTGAGGAGCACGTCGGGCTTGATGCCGGTTTGGCCTGTGATCGCCGACGCGTCAGCGGCCCCGGCCGCGGTCCGTACGCCCGTCTCGTCGACGAGTTCGCGGAGCGCACGGATGTGGTCGTGGTGGGAGTGGGTCGTGATGATCAGCGACAACCGCGTCCGCTCGGACGCGTCGTTAGCGGACGCCTCGAGCATGCGGTGAATCTTGCGGATTCCGCCCGCCGCGTCGATGAGCACCTGGGCGCCACTGTCCTTGCTCGTGACGAGGTAGACGTTGTTGTCCATGTCCGTCACGGCGACGCGCCGGATCGTGACCAAGGGCAGGTCGTACAGGCTTGTCTCGTCCGGCATAGGCCTGACGATAGCCATACGCGCGTGCGTACGGGCGCGCGGGGCGCTCGCGTCGGACAAGGGGCCGAAACCTAACGCTCGACGTGGGCCAGGCTTCTCAGACCACGCTCGATGTGCCAAGCGGCGAACGCGGAGACAAGGCCGGATGCCGTCCGCTGGACACTGGGCGATGACTTCGCCACACCGTCCCAGTCCCCCGACAGCAACGCCCCGAGATGGGCGGCCGTGGAGATGTCGACGCGCGACGACCCGGAGGGCCGACACGAAAGGCAGACCATCCCGCCCGTGCTCGGGTTGAAGAACTCCAGCCGGTCCTTGCCTCCGCACAGCGCACACTCGGCGAGCGACGGAGCGTAGCCGGCGATGGCGAGGGCACGCAGGAGGTACGAGTCGAGGATCTGGGCACTCGGACGCTCGTCGCCCGTACCGAGCGCACGCAGGGCTCCGACCAGGAGCAGATAGTGCTGTACGGACGGCTCGCCCTCTTCGCCGACCAACCTGTCCGCAGCCTCGAGCATCGCGTTCCCGGCCGTGTACCGCGGATAGTCGCTCATGAGCGGTTCTCCGAACGCGTCCATGCTCACCACTTGGGCGACGATGTCGAGGTTCCGCCCGACGACGAGCTGGAGGTCGACGTGGCTGAACGGCTCCAGCCTGGCGCCGAACTTCGAGGTGGAACGCCGTACGCCCCTCGCCACCGCACGGACCTTGCCGTGCCTGCGCGTGAGCAGCGTGATGATCCGGTCGGCCTCGCCCAACTTGTGCGTGCGCAGGACGACCGCCTCATCGTTGTACGTCGGCACGGTTCGCTCCCTCGATCCTCTCCATTGTCGCTGGTCAGGCCCGATCCGGAAGGATCACCACGCGATCGTCGCAGGTCATCAGCACCCGCCGGGAATACCCAGGGACGATGGCGGCTTGCAGCCCAAGGGAAACGAGGTGAGGAGAGCCAGTGGCGATTGCGGACAGAGCGGGCATCGGTCTTCGATCGGAGCGCGGACCGCTCCTGCTTGCCATGATGCTCGCGACGGGGCTGGTCGCCATCGACTCGACGGTCATCGCCACCGCCGTGCAGTCGATCGTCGCCGGCATCGGCGGCTTCGCCCATTTCCCGTGGCTGTTCTCGGTGTACATGCTGGCGTCGGCCGTCACCGTGCCCTTGTACGCGAAGCTCGCTGACACCATCGGTCGCAAGCCCATCATGATGTTCGGCATCGGGGCGTTCCTGCTCGGGTCGATACTGGCCGCGGCCGCCTGGAGCATGCCGAGCCTCATCGCCTTCCGCGCGATCCAGGGCATCGGAGCCGGCGCGGTACTGCCGATGGCGATCACGATGGTCGGCGACATGTACACGCTCGAGGAGCGCGCTCGCGTCCAGGGCTACATGGCCAGCGTCTGGGCGATCTCCGCCGTCGTCGGGCCGACCCTGGGCGGCGTCTTCGCGCAGCTCGACCTGTGGCGCGGCATCTTCCTCATCAACATCCCACTCTGCCTCGCGGCGGGCTGGATGATCTGGACGCGGTTCAAGGAGAAGGTCGAGAGGCGGTCGCACCGCATCGACTACGCGGGGGCGACGTTGTTCACGGCGGCCCTGACGCTGCTCATCCTCGGAGTCCTGCAGGGCCATGCCTGGGGCTGGACGTCGGCGCCGACGCTGGGGGTGTTCGGTGCCGGTGGGGTCCTGCTGGTCGTCTTCGCGTTCGTCGAGCGCAGCGCGGCGGAGCCCGTACTGCCGTTCACGCTCCTGGGGCGACGTCTGCTGCTGTCGACGAACGTGCTCGGGTTCTTCGTCGGCGCCGGCCTCATCGGGCTGACGGAGTTCGTACCGACGTTCCTCTCGGTCACGACGGGTGCTGCCCCGATCATCGCCGGCCTGGCGCTCGGCGCTCTCACCATCGGCTGGCCGATCGCGGCGACGCTCGCGGGCCGTGCGTACCTGCGTTTCGGCTTCCGCTCCACGGCGATCTTCGGCGGCAGCGTGCTGGTCCTCGGCACGGGCGCGCTGAGCTGGTCGACGCGGTACCCATCCATCCTGCTCGTGGCCGGCATCTGCTTCGTCATCGGCGCCGGGTTCGGGTTCTCGGCCGTGACGACGCTCGTCGCGGCGCAGTCCAGCGTCTCCTGGGAGGAACGAGGGGTCGTCACGGGCACCCAGATGCTCTTCAGGTCCGTCGGGCAGGCCCTGGGTGCCGCCGTCCTCGGCGCCGTCGCGAACGGTGTGATCGCCGCGCACGGGGGCAACGAGCAGAGCCCAGCCACCATGACAGCAGCCGCTACGTCGGTGTTCGTCGCCGCCACGGGCATCGCCGTACTGCTGCTCGTGGCCGCCCTTTCGATGCCGAAGCAGGGCGCCACCCTCGCCGCGCCGCAGGCCCGGGAGACGATTGCCGAGCTGAGCTGAGCACGGCAGCGGTATCGTCGCGTCGTGCCCGCCCGTCGAGAACCGCGCCCACCGGTCCCCCACCCGTCAGGTGCTCGCCCGCCACAGATCCTTCGTGAGCTGATCCCGCGGCACGTGGCGATCGTCATGGACGGGAACGGGCGCTGGGCGAAGGCCCGCGGGCTGCGTCGGACCGAGGGCCACGCCCGCGGCGAGGACGCCTTGTTCGACGTCATCGAGGGCGCGATCGAACTGGGGATCCCCTACCTGAGCGCGTACGCGTTCTCGACGGAGAACTGGAAGCGCTCCCCCGACGAGGTGCGCTGGCTCATGGGCTTCAACCGTGACGTCATCCACCGTCGCCGCGACCAGCTCGACGCGCTCGGCGTACGGATCCGGTGGGCCGGTCGCCGGCCTCGTCTGTGGGGCTCAGTCATCCGCGAGCTGGAGGACGCCGAAAAGCAGTCTCAGGACAACACGACGCTGACCCTCCAGTTCTGCGTCAACTACGGCGGGCGCGCGGAGATCATCGACGCGGTACGGAAGGTTGCCGAGCTCGCGAAGCAAGGCAAGCTGGACCCATCGCGGATCACCGAAGAGCGGTTCCGGCACTTCCTGGACGAGCCCGAGATTCCCGATGTAGACCTCTTCTGGCGCTCCAGCGGAGAGCAGCGCTCGAGCAACTTCCTGCTGTGGCAGGCCGCGTACGCCGAGTTCGTCTTCTCCGACACGCTGTGGCCGGACGTGGACCGTCGCGACCTGTGGCGCGCGGTCGAGGTCTACGCCCGTCGCGACCGTCGCTTCGGCGGGGCCGTGGAGAACGTCGTCCCGGGTTGAGCTTGGCGCTGATCCACGCAGCCTTTCCACCCTCAATGAATCGGTTCAAACTTCTGCGCCACGCGCCTTGCACAGCGGCTCCGGCCATGGCAGACTTCCGCTCGGGAAGCGTTTTCCCGACAACCGAATGAAACAGGACTGCAATCCTTTGCATCTGGTTGACCGTGCCTGTGACGCGCCGTAGCGTCGCGGTCACCGAGCCAGACAAGTATCGCGTGCAAAGCCCTTGACACTACGCCGGAACGGCCGTCCGAAAAGGCTGCCGGGAAGGTTGAACAAGGGTCTAGGTTGGTTTGAAGCCCCGGACGGGCGCGTCAGTTCCGCTGTACATCGAAGTACGGTCAAGGCCTCGGCCGCCGCACACAGTCAGCGTTCCGGCGGGGCCGCAGGGGTTGGCGTAGCAAGGTCCCCCGAGAGAGCGGAAACCTGACGTGAGTGCACTCAATGAGCTGAGACAGCTGAAGGGGGTGAAGCAGGAAGCCACCGACAACAAGGCTGCCTACCTGTTCCTCCTTCCCTGGATCATCGGGCTGCTCGTGATCACCATCGGCCCGATGATCGCGTCGCTGTACCTGTCGTTCACCGATTACAGCCTGCTGGCCCCCCCGAACTGGATCGGCATCGCGAACTACCAGCGCATGTTCACCGACCCTCGACTGCTGAACTCGATCCGGGTCACGCTCACGTACGTCCTCGTCTCCACGCCTCTCCAGCTCGGTCTGGCGCTGCTGATCGCCGTTCTCCTCAACCGCGGGATGCGCGGCCTGGCGTTCTACCGGTCGGTCTTCTACCTGCCGAGCCTCATGGGCTCGTCGGTCGCCATCGCGCTGCTGTGGCGCCAGATCTTCGGCACCGACGGCCTCGTCAACCAGGTCCTCCGCGGCCTCGGCTGGGCGAACCCTCCGGGCTGGATCGCCGACCCGAGCACCGCGCTCTACACGATCATCCTTCTCCACGTGTGGACGTTCGGGTCGCCGATGATCATCTTCCTCGCCGGTCTTCGGCAGATCCCGGACATGTACTACGAGGCTGCGTCAGTCGACGGCGCGAGCAAGTGGACGCAGTTCTGGCACATCACGATGCCGCTGCTCAGCCCAATCATCTTCTTCAACCTGGTGCTCCAGATCATCGGCGCGTTCCAGTCGTTCACCCAGGCGTTCATCGTCTCGGGAGGCAACGGAGGCCCCTCGGACTCGACGATGTTCTACACGCTCTACCTGTACCAGCAGGGCTTCGCCAACCTCGACATGGGTTATGCCGCCGCGATGGCGTGGCTGCTCGTGCTGATCGTGGGCGCCTTCACCTTCATCAACTTCTTCTTCTCCAAGTACTGGGTGTTCTACGATGACTGAAATCGCAAACGAGCCCGCAGAGCCGCAGATGTCCACCCTGATCGTGGACCCGGTCACAGCACCTGTCCGGAGCACGCGCAGGGCCAGGGCGTACAACCCGGTCACCTCGACCATCAAGCACGTCCTGCTGATCGCCGCGTCCTTGCTGATGGTCTATCCGCTGCTGTGGATGCTCGTCAGCTCGTTCCGGCCCACCGACGAGATCTTCCGAGACACCGGGCTGATCCCGACGCACTTCACCTTCGCCAACTACACGTACGGCTGGACGGCGCTCGACCAGCCGTTCAGCGCCTACCTGATCAACTCGGGCATCGTCGTCCTGGGCTGCATCCTCGGCAACGTGGTGTCGTGCTCGCTGGCGGCGTACGCGTTCGCGCGGCTGAAGTTCACGGGCCGCACGATCATGTTCGGGGCCATGCTGCTGACGATCATGATCCCGTACCACGTGGTCCTGATCCCGCAGTACATCCTCTTCCAGTCGTTCGGCTGGGTGAACACGTTCCTCCCCATGATCATCCCCAAGGTGCTCGCGACGGACTCATTCTTCGTGTTCCTGATGGTGCAGTTCATCCGCGGTCTGCCGAAGGAGCTCGACGAGGCGGCACGCATCGACGGCTGCGGCCACTGGAACATCTTCTTCAGGATCATCCTGCCGTTGATGACCCCGGCCGTCGCGACCACGACGATCTTCACGTTCATCTGGATGTGGAACGACTTCCTGAGTTCGCTCATCTATCTGATCGACCCGAAGCTGTACACGGTGCCGCTGGCGCTCCGCGCGTTCCTCGACTCGTCCGGCTCGTCCAACTGGGGCGCAATGTTCGCCATGAGCATCGTGTCCCTGATCCCCGTGTTCCTCGCCTTCCTGTTCGGCCAGCGGTTCCTCATCCGGGGCATCGCCACGACGGGCATCAAGTGATCCCGGAACCGACTCTCTCCTGATCAACCCGGAAGGAACGTTGTGACAACCCGCTATGCCGTTATCGGAACTGGCCATCGGTGCCAGATGTACTTCGACGCGATCGGAGGTGACCACGCCGACGTGGCCACGCTGGTCGCGCTGGTGGACGTCAATCCCGGCCGCATCAAGGTGCACGCCGATCGGATGGCGTCGGAGTACGGCTACGACCTGAGCTCCATCGTCACCGGCGGCCCCGACGAGCTCGAGGACATCCTCAAGCGGTCGGGGGCGGAACGGGCCATCATCACGACGCCCGACTACAAGCACGCCGAGATGATCGTGCGCTGCCTGGATGCCGGCGTCGACGTCGTATGTGAGAAGCCTCTGACGATCAACGCCGACATGGCGCACGACATTGAAGCGGCGGTGAAGAGGACCGGCCGGAGCGTCGTCGTGACGTTCAACTACCGGTACTCGCCGCGGAACTCCGAACTCAAGCGGGTCATCGCCTCTGGTGAGATCGGTGATGTCCTGTCGGTGACGTTCGAGTGGGTGCTCGACACGGCGCACGGTGCGGACTACTTCCGCCGCTGGCACCGGGAGAAGGACAAGTCCGGTGGCCTGCTGATCCACAAGTCGAGCCACCACTTCGACCTCGTCAACTGGTGGCTGGCCGACGCCCCGACCCGGGTCTTCGCTTCCGGCGGTACCCGGTTCTACGGCGCTGAGAACGCGGACAAGCGCGGTATGCCGGCTCGGCCGAAGCGGGGCACGCACGACGGCGAGCACAGCCCGTTCGAGCTCGACCTGCGCACGGATCCCCGGCTCAAGGAGCTGTACCTCGACCAGGAGCACTACGACGGCTACCTGCGCGACAAGGACGTCTTCGACACCGGCATCAGCGCCGAGGACAACCTTGCGGTGATCGCCGACTATCGGGGCGGTGCCACGTTGTCGTACGCCCTCAACGCTCACGCGCCCTGGGAGGGCTACCGGGTCGCGGTGAACGGCACCCTCGGACGGGCGGAGCTCGAGGTCGTGGAGCGCGTCGCCGTGCTCGTCGACAACGGCACGCCGATCGTCGACCCGTCGTTCGTGGCGGACCACAGCGAAGGCGGAGAGCGCGTACGCAGCGACCGGCTCATCGTCCAGAAGCACTGGGAGGTCGCCAAAGAGGTGCCCATCCCCGAGGGCGAGGGCGGCCATGGCGGCGGTGACGAGCTGCTGCTCAGCGACGTGTTCGTCGGCCCCAGCGACGACCCGCTCGGTCGTCCGTCGGACTGGGTCGACGGCATGCGAGCCGTCGCGATCGGCATCTGCGCCAACATCTCGATGGCCGAAGGACGCGCGGTGACTCCGGCGGAACTCGCCCTGCCGCTCGACCGCTGAGCCAGACTGTCCTCGTGCTGAACGACGGCTACGACGACTGGTACGACTACGTCCGCGCCCGTCCGTACGTGACGGGTGACGACTGGACGACCAGGGTCGGAGCCGCCCTCGGCGTCCCGGAGCCAGCCGTCACGCCGGAGCCGCGGGTGGTGGGCGTGTCGTCGTCGGACGGGGTCACGACCACCGAGCTTGCCTGGGACGTCGGCTTCGGCCCTGAGCTGCACGCGTGGTTCCTCCACCCGATCGGCGTTGACCCGTCCACCTTGCCGGGCGTGCTGGACCTCCACTGCCACGCAGGGATCAAGTCGATCGGTGCCGAGCGTCTGCTGCCAGGACCGGCCGGCAAGGCGTACCAGGACCTGTACGAGGACGGCGTCGCCTTCGCCCCGATGCTCGCCGCGCGCGGGGTGGCCGTGCTGGCGCCCGACACGTTCTCATGGGGCTCACGGCGGTTCGACCTCAGCGGTGCAACGGGACAGCTGGGCGATCTAGGGACACTGCTCGCTGGCGTCGGGGTGTCCGGGAACGACCTGTACGACGGGATGGCGAAGCTCCACGAGCACCTGATCGCCAAGCGCGCGGGAGCGATCGGCACCTCGTACGCCGGCATGGTGGCCCACGACGACCTCACCAGCCTCGCGGTCCTCCGGTCCCTGACGAGTGGGCCGATCAGCGTCACGGGCTTCTCGGGCGGCGGTGGCCGGGGCCCGACCCTGGCAGCCCTCTCCCCCGGCACCGAGAAGGTGTCGATCGTCGCGATGATGGCGACCAACGACTCCCTCGTACCGGACTACCTCGACTGCCACTCGTGGTTGCTCAACACACCGTGGCGGCATCGCACGCTCGACCTGCCGGAGATGGCTGCCAGCCGTCGGCAGCATCGGCTCCACGTCGTGTACTGCGAGCAGGATGAGCTCTTCCCTCTAGCCGGCATGCAGGCGGCCCACGCCGAGCTGACAAGGCTCTTCGAGGATGCTCCCGGCTCGTACGAGGGCGTCTTCGTCCCCGGCCCTCATGGAATCACGAGGGCCACCCACGAGCTGGTGGCCGACTTCCTCGCGTCCTGACGCTCGGGGAGAGGAAGTATCCGCGCGAGGAGAGGAAGTATTCACGCGAGGAGAGGTCTTGTGCGCAAAGGAGCCTCTCCCCGAGCGGATATCTCCTCTCCCCGAGCAGATATCTCCTCTCCTCAACGATCAGCGGGTCGGCGGGAGCCAGGTGGCCTTGGCTGACTGGCTCGCCCAGGGGGCGCCGGCATCCGCGTAGCTCTTGCCCTCCGCGAGGCAGCGGAGCTGCCAGGTGTCGATGTCCTGGACCACCGGGTAGCGGAAGTCACCCTCACCGCGCCAGTCGATGTACGCCTCGTCGATCGCCACGGGATCCGGAGCGGTCTGCGTCGCCTCCAGCAGCGCCATGAAGCCGACCGTGTCGCCAAGCGGCACGAGCAGAGGCGTCCCGTTCTCGCGGTGGTCGACGAGGTTCTCGAGCAGGTCCGTACGTTCCGTGTGCCCCATGGTCCAGTCGGGGCCGATCTGGGCCGTGATGTCATCGGTGGTGTACGTGAGGGTGACGCGCCCCTTCGTACCGACCAGTGTGACCGTCGGCTCCTCCTGGACCGGGCCGCACAGTGTGAGGCTGACGTCGATCGGAACCCCGTCGGTGCGGCGGATCTTGACCCAGCTCGTGTCGTCGGCCTCGATGTCGTGCGCGTGGTACAGCTCGGTCTCGATCGACGCGATCTGGCTGATGTCTTTCAGCCCCACAAGGGCGAACGCGGTCGCGAACGAGTGCGCCAGCGGGTTCGTACAGACCCCGTCCGCGACGCGCCGACCGTTCATCACCCGCTTGCCCGCCCACGCGGCGCGGCCGTAGTACGCGTTGTCGCGCAGCCACATGCCCCAGATCTGTACGTTCGTCAGCTCGCCGATCTCCGCTGCCAGTTCCCGTACCCGCCCCAGCGCGTCGGACCCCAATGCCTGGAAGCCGATCTGTACGGAGCGGCCGCTCGCCTTCTCGGCCTCGAGCAACAGCCAGAAGTCGTCCAGCGACGCGACGGGCGGCTTCTCCAGCATCACGTCAGCACCCGCCGCCAACGCCTCGCACGCGAGCGCGTAGTGCGTACCGATCGGCGTCGCGATGGTGACGATGTCGACCTCGTGGTTCGCGAGCAGCTCGGTCAGCGTCGCGTACCACGGCACATCGCGTCCCTCGAGCGGCCCCGCCGGATCCGCCGCCGCCACCAGCTCGACGCGTCCTTGTCCCGCCAACCGGTCGACTCGGTTCAGGTGGATCGCGCCGAATCCCCGGAGTCCGACCTGTGCGATCCGTAGGACGCCGCTCACATCACTGCCCCTGTCCGCCACGGAATGATCTCCTCGTTACCGACGCCGAGGTCCTCGGACACC
>PMLO01000110.1 GCA_003158895.1 Propionibacteriaceae bacterium | reverse complement strand
CTGGAGCTCGGACAGCGCCGAGTCGCGCGTCGCCTGGTCGGTGGTCGTCCGGTAGAGCTTCTCGAGTGACGCGATCTTGTCAGCGCTTCCCGGCAGACCCGCGGTCCGGTACGGCTGCAGCCATGCGATCGGAGTCACGTTCCAGGCCTTGTAGTTGTACAGCACGAGGTCCGCGGTCGGTGTGTCCGCGACGACCTGGATGCTGACCCCGACGGATGCCTCGATGCGGTCCCGGATGGAACGCGCCAGGTCCACCTCGCCGGTGATCTGCGAGTCGTACGAGAGCGTCAGACGGGGCCTCTCGCCCACCAGCGGCGGGAATGACGCGATCCCGCCGAGCGCGAAGGCCGAGATGTGGCCCTCGATGCCCTGGGGAAGGATCGAATCCAGCGTGCGATCGTCCTGCAGCGCTGCGCTGATGGTCGTACGCAGGGACGCGTCGAGGCGGTACGCGGACGTGTCCGACCACCGGAGGAAGTGGACGCGCTGGCCCACCGCCGTCTCACGCCGGAAGCCTGAGTCGGTGAGCTTGTCCTTCGACGCGCTGATCTGGTCGTCGAGGCGTGTCAGGGCGGCGGAGTTCAGACCGCGCCACACGACGTCGACCTGTCCCTCCTTCATCGCCTCCTCCAGCGCCGCGGAGTCGGCGTAGAACTTCAGGACGACGAAGTCGGATGCCGCCGGCGTGTACCCGGAGTAGCCGACCAGTGACCGGAGATAGATCTTGTCCGTGAAGGACGCGCTCACCCAGAACGGGCCGGAGCCGACCGGCAGCTCGGTGACCGGCCGGATCGCGTCCGGGTCGTACACGGCCCCGTCGACGATGCTGGCGGCCGGCTCTGAAAGCGCGATCAGGAACTGGTTGTCGGGCCAGGACAGGTTGAAGTCGATGGTCAGGGGGTCCGGCGTGTCCATCGTGGACAGCGCCTCGAGCTGCTGAGCCGACGAACCGGCGACGCCGAGACGCAGGGCCCTGGCGATGCTGAACTTCACGTCGCTGCTGGTGAGTGCATCGCCGTTGCTGAACTTGAGGTTCGGCTTGAGCGTGCACCGGAACTGCAACGGGGTCACGAAGATGCATTCCTTCGCGGCATCGGGCCGACTCACGGTCTTCCCCTGGTCGAGCGTGAACAGCCGCTGGAAGAGTGCGCTCACCATCGTCGTCGACATCGAGTCGGTCACGGCAACCGGGTCGAGGGCCTTCGGGTGTTCGGTCGTGGCCACGGTGAAGTCGTGAGGGGTCGCCGTAGCCGAGGAGGGCGACGGGATCAGCGGCGCGGTCGTCACGCAGCCCGAGGCGCCGAACAGCACCGTGACGGTCGCCACGGCGGCGAGTCGCCAGCTCGGTCGGGGGTGCGTCATGGTCACAGGCTATTGGGCTCCGCTATGAGGCGCGACCGTCTAGCTGGCGTTGAAATACTTCGCCTCCGGGTGGTGCACCACGAACGCATCCGTCGATTGCTCGGGGTGGAGCTGGAGCTCCTCCGAGAGCTCGACGCCGATCCGGGACGGGTCGAGGAGTCGTACGAGCGTGGCCCGATCCTCGAGGTTCGGGCAGGCCGGGTAGCCGAACGAGTAGCGAGAACCGCGGTACGCCTGGTCGCGGATCATCTCCTCGGTGTCGGTCGAGACCTGAATGAGGCCTAGCTCGTGACGTACGCGGTCGTGCCACATCTCGGCGAGGGCCTCGGTGAGCTGTACGGACACGCCGTGAAGCTCGAGGTACTCCCGGTACGCGTTCGCGGCGAACAGCTCCGCCGTCGCACGGGAGACTGCAGCCCCCATCGTGACGAGCTGGAACTCGATCACGTCCGGCCCGTACTGCTCGGCCTCCTGCCGGTTGCGGAAGAAGTCGGCGACACAGAGCCGCCGATCGCGGCGTTGTCGGGGGTAGTCGATGCGGCCGACCTCGTCGTCCAGCGACTGGGTCACGGGGTCGAGAACCACCAGGGTGTTGCCGTCCGAGTAGCACGGCCAGTAGCCGTACACGACGGCGAACTCCGCGATCTGCTCTGTACGGATGCGCTCCAGCCACATCCGCAGACGCGGGCGGCCCTCGGTCTCCAGCAGCTGTTCGTACGTCGCGTTCTCGCCGGTCTTGAGCCCCCACTGGCCCAGGAACGTCGCCCGCTCATCGAGCCACGCGGCGACGTCTGCCAGCGGCAACCCCTTCACGACCCGGGAGCCCCAGAACGGCGGCGTGGGCACGTCGACCCCACCCGGTACGGCTCGGGCCACGTCGGACGGGGTGGTGTCGATCGGACGCGGCGTTTCGCCCTCGCCCTGACCGGGCAGCTTCTTGACGCGACGCTCGCGGATCGCCGGCAGCTCCGCGCCGGGGACACCACGCTTCACAGCCATCACGGCATCCATGAGCCGCAAGCCTTCGAACGCGTCCCGCGCGTACCGAACCTCGCCCTGGAAGACCGCGTTGAGGTCGTGCTCCACGTACGAACGGGTGAGGGCGGCACCACCGAGCAGTACCGGGTACTTGCTCGCGAGACCACGGTCGTTGAGCTCGAGCAGGTTCTCCTTCATGACCACCGTCGACTTCACGAGCAGCCCCGACATGCCGATCGCGTCGGCGTGGTGCTCCTCGGCGGCCTCGATGATCGCGGACACCGGCTGCTTGATGCCGATGTTCACGACCGTGTAGCCGTTGTTGCTGACGATGATGTCGACGAGGTTCTTGCCGATGTCGTGGACATCGCCCTTCACGGTGGCCAGGACGAGTGTGCCCTTGCCGGCGGCGTCCGCCTTCTCCATGTGCGGCTCGAGGTAGGCGACGGCCTGCTTCATGACCTCGGCCGACTGCAGCACGAACGGCAGCTGCATCTGGCCGGAGCCGAACAACTCGCCGACCGTCTTCATGCCGGCCAGCAGGTCCTCGTTGATGATCGCCAGCGCCGGCTTGATGGTGAGCGCCTCCTCGAGGTCGGCGCCCAGACCCTTCGACTCCCCGTCGACGATCCGGCGAGCCAGACGCTCGGCGATCGGGAGCGCCGCCAGCTCTGCGGCGCGGGTCGTCGCCGAGCTGCGCGTGGTGACGCCCTCGAAGAGCTCGAGGAAGCGCTGGAGCGGGTCGTACGACTCGGTGCGCCTGTTGTAGACCAGATCCAGGGCGACCACTCGCTGCTCGTCCGGGATCTTCGCGAGCGGCACGATCTTGCTCTGGTTCACGATGGCAGAGTCCAGGCCGGCCTCGACGGCCTCGTGCAGGAAGACCGAGTTGAGCACCTGGCGCGCGGCCGGGTTGAGCCCGAACGACACGTTGGAGACGCCGAGCGTGGTGTGGACGCCCGGATACCTGGCTTTCACCTCGCTGATCGCCTTGAGCGTCTCGACCGCGTCGCCGCGGGTCTCCTCCTGGCCTGTGGTGATCGGGAACGTGAGGCAGTCCACGATGACGTCGCCGACACCCAGTCCCCAACGGCCGGTGAGGTCGTCGATGAGCCGCGACGCGACCCGTACCTTCCACTCGGCCGTACGTGCCTGGCCTTCTTCGTCGATGCACAGTGCGATCACCGCGGTGCCGTGCTCGCGGACGAGCTCCATGACCCGGTGGTAACGCGACGTCGGGCCGTCGCCGTCCTCGAAGTTGACCGAGTTGATCACCGCGCGGCCGGGCAGGTGCTCAAGCCCGGCTTTGAGCACTGCGGGCTCGGTCGAGTCGAGCACGATCGGCAGGGTCACCGCGGTGGCGAGTCTCGAGGAGACCGCGATCATGTCGGCGACGCCGTCGCGGCCGACGTAGTCGATGCACAGGTCGAGCAGGTGCGCCCCTTCGCGTGCCTGGGCCTTGGCGATGTCGACGCACTCGTCCCAGTTCTCGGCCAGCATGGCGTCGCGGAACGCGCGGGAGCCGTTCGCGTTCGTTCGCTCTCCGATGGCGAGGTACGTCGTGTCCTGGCTGAGCTGGACGTCGGCGTACAGGCTCGCGACCGAGGGCTCGTACTCGAGCGTCCGTGCCGCCACGGGACGAGAGGCCACCGCCTCGGCGAGGCGCCGGATGTGTTCGGGGGTCGTGCCGCAGCAGCCGCCGACGAGCGCCAGGCCGTAGTCGGCTGAGTACCGGTCGAGCGCCTCGGCGAGCCCGTCGGGCGTCAGCGGGTACCGGGCGCCGTCCGCGGNNGAGCTCGGGCAGGCCGGCGTTCGGCATCACCGACACCAGGCAGCGGGCGTGCTTGGAGAGGTAGCGCAGGTGCTCGCTCATCTCGGCGGGCCCGGTCGCGCAGTTGAGCCCGATGACGTCGATGCCGAGCGGCTCCAGTGTCGTGAGCGCCGCCCCGATCTCGGAGCCGAGCAGCATGGTGCCGGTCGTCTCCACGGTGACGCTGGCAAAGATCGGTACATCGCAGCCGGACTCTGCGATGGCACGCTTCGCACCGAGTACCGCCGCCTTCGTCTGCAGCAGGTCCTGGCTGGTCTCGACCTGTACGGCGTCGATGCCACCTCGGATCATGGCGGCCACCTGCGTCGCGTACCCGTCGCGGATCGCCTCGAACGTGGTGTGGCCGAGGGTCGGCAGCTTCGTACCGGGCCCGACGGATCCCAGNNCGCCGCCAGGTTCGACCCGAAGGTGTTGGTCTCGATGAGGTCGGAACCGGCTTCGAGATAGGCCTGGTGGACCGCGAGGACGATGTCCGGCCGGCTCACGTTGAGGACCTCGTTGCAGCCCTCGTGGCCCTGGAAGTCCTCCATCGTCGGATCCTGAGCCTGCAGCATCGTCCCCATGGCGCCGTCGGCGACGAGGACACGGGTACCAAGGACGGAGCGCAGGGAGGTCACGCGGGAAGAATACGTGGTCCGCGCGTACCTGGCTCGAAGCATTCCAGCCAGCCGAGCCCGGACCGCTATTGGTCGGTCAGCCTCCGGCAGCCAGTTTCTTGCGCCAGAGCAGCACCCCGGCCGCACCCACCGCGATGGCACCTATGGCACCGACCCCACCGAGCAGGCTGCTGGTGGACGTACTCGTCGGCTGTGCCGGGGCCGCGCTCGGGATGCCTGGACCCGTCTCGCTGGTGACCGGGGTGCTCACCGGCGTCTCGACCGTGATCGAGCTCGCGGAGGCGACCGGCGACTCCGGAGCGGTGGTCGATGCCGGTACGGCCTGCGTCGTTGCTCGGCCTTGGACGGCGGTGGTCGCAGCCCTCGTGGCGGCCGTGGTCGTCTTCGTCGTCGCCGGGGCTGTCGTCGCAGGCGCCTGGGTGGTGGCCCCCTGTTTGGGCGGGGAAACACCAGGTGCGACGTACCCCCCGCCGACCGGTGCGTACCGCCAACCCTCGGCCTCACCCGGGGTCGGGTAGTACGAGCTCGGTCCGAGGCTCGAGTAGTACCACGCCGAGTAGCTGCCGTCCGCCTGTCGGATGGCGTGCCAGTACGACCAGTAGCTCTCCTGGATGTTCGGCACCCCTGGCAGCCCGTTGATCTTGACGACCATGCCCGCGTCGAGCACCACGGTGAACCCAGCGCTGCGCACGGCAACCATCCCGGTGCTGTAGCTGCCCGCGCACGCCGTGGACGTCCCGCCGAGGGCGCCGTAGTCGACCACCACCCACACGCCGGCGCAGTTGGAGGTCTGTGGCGCCGGGAGTGCCTGGGCCGGGATGGCGTACATCCACAGGCAGGTCAGCAAAGCCATGACGCCGAGGAGCACCCTGGCCACGACGTGACCCCCTGCTGCTGGGGATCGGCCGTGGGCAGGCATGAGCCTCACGCCTGACGCTTCCGCCGGCCGACCGCCAGGGCGCCGGCCCCCACGACAAGCATCGACACCGCCAGTGCGCCGATCGGGCCGTCGTCCGGGCTGCCTGTGTCCGCCAGCGAGGTAGCCCCCACGCTGGCGGCAACACTCGCCGCCGGGTCGGTCGTCGAGGCGGGGCATTGCAGCATCGACACGGTCACCAGGTTGGAGCCGGCGATCAGCCACATGGCATCTGAGGTCGCCATGATGTTCGAGGTCGTTTCGCCAAGCGCGGCGGGGAAGCCGCCGTCGCCCAACTGTACGGAACGGAGCCAGGCCGCGGCGCCGCCCGAGCTCGTACCGGCGAACTCGAGCCCGGAACCCAGGATGCCGGTGCTGTCGACGGGCGAGTACGCGTTGGGCCAGTAGCCGGTGACGTTCTGCTGGGCCAGTGCCCATGCGATCGCCTTGTTGATCACCGCGCTGTCGCCATGCGCCGCCGACAGAGCCTCGATCGCAAGCCCGGTGGTGTCGTAGTCGGGATAGAAGGTCCCGCCGTCCGAGTAGCCGAAGGCGCCGAGGGAATCCTGCCCGCCGACGAGGTTCGCCAGCACTGGGTCAGGGACGGGCTGCCCGGCCCGTACGTACGCGATGACGGCCAGCGACTGGGAGTACGAGGACGCGTAACCGCCGACCTGCCCGTCGGTGTGGGTGCCGGCGGCGATGATCGACATGAGGTTCAGGCCACCGAAGCTGGTCGGATCCTCTCCGAGCGCGATCGCCGCGATCGCAAGGTTCGCGGCACGTGCCGGATCGTTGCCGACGTAGTCAGCCGCCTGCGACGTGATGCTGGCGAGCAGGGCGGCGATGGTCGACGAGTAGTCGCAGGACCGCGCCGCGGACAACGCGAGCGCCTCGGCGACGAAGGTGCCCGTGCCGGCGTCGAGCGTCGGGAGGTTCTTGCTGAGGTACGTGGCGGCCCGCAGCACGGGAGCGGGATCCGTCGTCGCGGCCGCGGTCACCCGCGCACCGGATCCAGTCGACGTCGAGGAGATGCTCGATATCGTGCCCGCTGCGGTGGCGCTGGCACTGCTCGATGTCGTGCCCGCTGAGGTNNCGCTGCTCGACGCGGGCGCGCTGCTTGACGATGGCGTGGGCGTGGGCGCGGAATGCGCGGGGACGGTCAACAGTGCGATGAATGCGAGGGTTGCCGTAAGCCCGACGGCAAGGGCCCGCTTGAGGTTGGCGGTCATCCAGGGTTCCTTTCGTGCGGGCACCCAGGCGATCCGGCCAAACATCTTGTCCGGCTCAACCCCGTATGCCGCGACGGGTTGTGATGAGCCAGAACCACGTGGGCATTCCGACTTGGGCTCTTGCGAGTCCTCACGGCTGCGGGTCAGCCCCGGAATTGCACCGGGTTCCCCCACAGGGTTCAGGTGGGTTCACCTTAGCCCACGGAGTCGGCGAGGCCCCCGGGGGTATCTGCGAGCAGCACGGCAGCGTCCAGCGCGGTCAGGAGCGCAGTGTCGCGAGTCGCGTGACCCCAGCCGCGGATGTCGTGCTCGTCCCCGGCGAGAGTGTCGGCGCTGTACAGGATCTGGCCGTACCGGGCACCGCGCAGCTGAGCGCAGGCGGCCAGCGCGGCGCACTCCATCTCGACGACGGCGCAGCCTTCCTCCCGGCGCTTGGCGACGAGACCGGACGTCTCACGGAAGAACCCGTCGGTCGTCCAGGTGTCGCAGTCGGTGCCCTTGAGGCCGCGCGCTTCGAGAGCCGCTCGGCACGCGTCCCGTACACCTGCATCCGTCTCGACCCAGCGAGCGGGCGGCAGGTAGTGGTACGAGGTCCCCTCGTCGCGCAACGCACGTACGGGCAGCAGGAACTCGCCCTCGTCCACGTGCACCAGAGCCCCGCAGGAGCCGACGGCCACCATCCTGTCGACCCCCAGCAGAAACATCTGCTCGACGATCAGCACTGCGGCCGGCGCACCGACCGGCAGCTCAGCGATCGCCAACTCCACTCCTCCGTACGTGCCTGTCCAGATCGGATAGACCGACGTCACCAGGTCGACCGGCGAGGCGATCTGGAAGCCCTGGTCAGCGGCCCAGCGACGCGAGACGTCGCCGAGGAACGTCACGACGCCGATCGATGGAAGCGTGCGCCCGGCCAGCGCCACCTTCAGCCCGTTCCGGATGAGGTCGTCGGGGTCAGGGTCGTACTCGAGAATCGGCAGGTCCACGCGAGCAGTTCACCATGTCAAGTGGGTGAGTCGTTGCTTCTCATGGCCAATTGGCCATGAGAAGCAACCAACCGCCCGGTTACCATGAGGAACCGACACCGACTGCCAGATCGTGTTCCGCGCTGTCACGGAGATCGACGTGGACCCGGTTCGGGATCACGAACCATCGGGCTAGCCGGACACGAGCCGGCCCGCGGGGAAGAAGACATCTACAGGAGCGGTCGTCCGGTTCCGTCTCCTATTTGTCGGTACGTTCGTTTAGCATGGATACATGGACACACAGGCAGCATTCTCGGCGACCTCCTCCCCTGAGGTGTCGACCAGTGTGCGCGGTGACTTCCAGCGGATCCGCTCGCTCCTTGAGGATTTCCGACTGGCGGATCGGTCGATGGCGTCGGACGAGGATCGGCTGGGGTGGATCGACGAGATCCGTGACATCGGTCGACAGGTGTCGGCACTGGCGGCGGTGCTGGTGGCTGAGGCTGATGAGGCCGGGTCCGCGATGCGTGCGCGCCACACACGGCTTGAGGACTGGATGGCCCGGTCGGGTCAAGAGACTGCGCGGGAGGCGTCGAGTGCCGTGTGGGCGGCTCGCGGGTTGGAGCGGCGACCGGCGGTACGTGATGCGACCGCGGCAGGGCGGATCACTGTGGGTCAGGCGAAGGCGATCGGTGAGGCGCTGGACGCGTTGCCGGCCGGCCTCGAACGAAGGCAACGCGCCGAGGCCGAGCAGCTCATCCTCACCCAGGCGCAGCACGAGCCCGCGGAGAAGCTGCGGACGATGACCGAGCTGATCCTGCGGCAGGTCGCACCAGGGCAGATCGACTCCCGGAAACACGAGCGGCGAAGCTCGCCGAACGCGATGTACGGGCGCGGAGCCGGCGGGGGCTCTGGTTCGGGCCGGAGACCGACGGATCGATCGACTTCGGAGGCAGCCTTCCGGTGGTTGCTGGTCGTCGGCTGCAGAACATGGTGCAGGCGGTCTCCGACCGGCGCTACCGGTCCGCGAAGGACACGCGGGACCGGTCGGCGTTGCAGGAGACCCCGCAGCAACGCGCGGCAGACGCGCCACCCTGCACACTCCCCCGGCCACCCCGCGATGACCGCACCACCCTGCACACTCCCCCGGCCACCCCGCGATGGCCGCGCCACCCTGCCACGAGTTCGCCACGGCCGTTCGAGGCCTAGAGCGTCGACCCGCCGCTTTGGGCCAGACCGGAACAGGCCGACGGCGCCGCCTGAGATCAAGCCGGCGCCGTCAGACGGGCCCTCCTACAGCAGGTCGAGAAGCGTGGGGTGGACGATCGCGGTGACCGCGACGCGGGCGTCCTTGGCCGTACGGGCGTCGACCGCGTACGCCGCCATCTGCTGGCACGTGGCGAAGTCGTGGAGCCGCAGCGCTGCCCGGACCACGTTGACCTTGCTCGGCGCCATCGACAGCGACGAGACCCCAAGACCGGTGAGGACGAGGGCGAGCACTGGGTCCCCGCCCGCTTCTCCGCAGACCCCGACGTGCTTTCCGGTCGCCCGGCCACCGTCGCACGCGGCCTTCACCAGCTGCAGGAGCGCCGGCTGCCACGGGCTGAGAAGCTCGGCCAGTCCGCCCTGCATCCGGTCCGCTGCCATCGTGTACTGGGACAGGTCGTTCGTACCGATCGAGGCGAAGTCGACCACGGCCAGCATGTGCTCAGCGCGCAGCGCGGCACCTGGGATCTCGATCATGACGCCGACGACAGGCAGGCCCACCGCGCGTACCTTGGCCGCGAACCACTCGGCTTCCTCCACCGTGGCAACCATCGGCGCCATCACCCGTACATCGGCTCCGGTCGCCTCGTACGCAGCCGCGAGTGCCGCCAGCTGCGTATCGAGAAGATCCTCACGCGCCATGCTCAGCCGCAGGCCCCGTACGCCGAGTGCCGGGTTCTCCTCGGGGCCGAGATCGGCGAACGACAACGGCTTGTCAGCGCCCGCATCGAGCGTCCGCACAACCACCCGACGCTTCCCGAACGATTCGAACACCGACGTGTACGTGGCCGTCTGCTCCTCGAGCGTCGGCGCGGTGTCGCGGTCGAGGAACAGGAACTCGGTACGGAACAGCCCCGAGCCCTCGAGGTCGAACGTCGCCGCCTTGGCCGCGTCGTCAGCCGTACCGATGTTGGCGAGCAGCGCCACGCGATGCCCGTCACGGGTCGCGCCTTCGCCGCTCGATCCGGCAAGTGCCGCGGCCCGTCGCCGGGACCTTTCGGCCAGAAGCTCGATGTCGGCCGGGCTCGGGGCCAGGATCACCTCGCCCACGCCGCCGTCGAGGGCGACGATCGCGCCGTCCTCGATGGTGTCGATGCCACGAACCTGGACGACGGCAGGAATGCCCAGCTGCGCGGCGAGGATCGCCGTGTGGCTCGTGGGACCGCCGGCAGCCGTCAGGATGCCCAGCACCATGTCCGGCGAGAGGGTTGCCGTCTCGGCCGGCGCCAGGTCGTGCGCGACGATGATGGTCGGCGTCGAGAGACTCGGGATGCCCGGGGCCGAAACACCTCGAAGCTCGCAGATCAGCCGATCCCTCACGTCGTACAGGTCGGTCACGCGTTCCGCCATGTACCCGCCGAGCGCGCTCAACATCTGCGCGTAGTCCGCGACGGCGTCGGCGACGGCCCGCGTGATCCCGACCCCCGTGACGAGCAGCTTGTCGACCGCCTTGGCGAGGCCTCGGTCACCAGCGAGCTGTGCCGTGGCCTCGAGGATCGGTTTGGACGTGTCGGGCGCAGTCGCAGCCTTCTGCGTCAGCGAGTCGGCCACGCTCTTCATCGCGGCGCGGACACGCTCCCCGGCCGCGACTGCGTCCGTGGTGGCGGGCTCGTCCTGGTCCACTCCGGGGGCGGGATGGACGGCAGCCACCGGCCCCGAAGCCGTACCGGCCGAGACGCCGATCCCGTGCAGCACCTTATGTGTCGTGGCCATGATTCCTACTCGTTGTCGAGGTCGCGGGAAAGGAGTTCGACCAAGGAGTCGAGCACGGCGTCGGCCCCGTCGCCCTCGGCGGCGAGAGTGACGGTGTCCCCGTGGGCGGCACCGAGCGTCATGACCTCGAGGATACTTCCGGCGTCGACGGGATCACCGCCGGGAAGGGCGACGGTGACGTCGAGCCCGGAGTCGTTGACCGCCGATGCGAGCAGCGCTGCGGGGCGAGCGTGCAGGCCGACGGCAGAGGCGACGGTGACGGTACGGATGGGCATGATGTGTCTCTCTCTAGGGGGTCAGTTCTGGTCCGCGGCCACACGAGCCACGTGGAGCGCAAGGTAGGAGATCTCATCGGTCGTCAGCGGAGCGCCGAGCCGGAGCTCGAGGATCCCCGAGAGCCGTTCGGCGCACTGCGCGGCCCGCGGGAACGACTCCTGGATGGCGGTGGAGATGACGCTCGTCTGGTCGACGAGCTGTTGGTGCTGCTGGATGCGTACGAACAGGTAGCGCAGGTGCGTGATGAAACGGCCGATGCTCACCGAATCGTCGTCGAGGTGAAGGTCGAAGGTCTGCTCGATGACCTCGATGAGCTGAGAGATGACTGCCGTCATCGTGTACGTGTACGACAGGTCACCCGTTACGAAGCCCGCGTTGACCAGGTGCAGCGCCAGCGCCACCGCTTCACCCTCGGGCAGCTGGTGATCGAGCCGGTTGTTGACGGCCGCCAGCAGCGCGAGCGCCTGCCCGTACTCCCGCCCGTACAGGTTCTTGACCTCGCCGCGCAGCGGGTACTCGATGGCCAACCCATGCTCGAGGCGCCGCACGGCGAAGCTGACGTGGTCGGCCAGGGCGATGAGGAGCGCGGGATTCCGCAGGACGGACTCGTCCAGCCCGACCTGGACCAGAGCCTCCCCGACGAGCTGGATGTGCTCGGGGGGGATGCCCGCCAAGAGCTCGGCGAGATGGTCTGGGTCGCGGCCGTCCACCGGTACGAACGTGCGTTGGACGGCCACCGGGTCGATCTCCCGCCCCGGCCGGGCCTGGTAACCCAGGCCCCGGCCGGTCAGGATGACGTCGCGTCCCCCGTCGTCCCGGGCAAGGACGACGTTGTTGTTGAAGACGCGGAGGACTTTCACCTCACACTCGGCTTCCACAACGCTGCGGAGCGACCATGGAGCTTCTCCCTTTACCTTGTGATGTCGATCACGGAGTCACCGACAACCACATCCTCGCCCGTACGAGGCGTGACTGCAGTGAGGTTCTTCGTGTTCGTCACCACGACCATGGTCGTGGTGTCGTACCCGGCGGCCTTGACGGCCTCCAGATCCACGGTGCCGAGCACCTCGCCACGGGTCACCCGCTCGCCCTTGGTGACGAGGACCGTGAAGCCCTCACCCTTGAGCCGTACGGTGTCGATCCCGACGTGGACTAGCACTTCCACCCCGTCGTCGGTCTTGATCCCGTACGCATGGCCGGTGGCTGCAACAGTCGCCAGCACACCTGTCACGGGAGCAACGATCGTGCCGTCCGTGGGGACGATGCCGACGCCCTCGCCGAGCGCCCGCGACGCGAACACCTTGTCCGGTACGTCGTCGAGCGAGATCACCTTCCCGGCGACCGCCGTGGAGATGTCCGTGGTCGCGACGAGAGTGGCGACGCCACCCGTAGCACCCGCTGCACCCACTGCGGCGACGGCCCTGGCGGGAGCGGCCTTGGCATGGCTTCCGGCAGCCTCGAGAGCGAGGTCGGCCTCGGCCTGCGCACGCTCGGCGGCGGATGCGGCCTTCTGCTCCGGCGTGCGGTAGTCGGAGATGATCACGAGGATCATCGAGGTCGCGAAGGCGGCGGCGATCGAGATCGCGTACAGCGCCATCGGGGTGAAGACCGGAATGGTCAGAAGAGAGGTGAAGGCGAAGATGCCCGTCTTCACGCCGCCACCGAGACCCGTGATCAGGCCGCCCACCAGGCAGCCGACCAGCATGCGCGGGTAGATCCGCTTGAAGCGCAGGTGGATTCCGTACAGGGACGGCTCGGAGATGCCACCGAGAAGACCCGCCGCCAGCGCGCCCGTCGCGGTCTGCCGCATCTCCACTTCCTTGTCACGGATGGAGATGAACAGAACGCCGGCGGTGGCTCCGAAGCACGCGAAGTTCCACGAACCCATGGGGCCCTGGATGAAGTCCATGTGCCCCGTCGACGCGCTCGCGATGTTCGCCAGCATGAGGGCGTTGAGCGGCCAGTGCAGACCCAGCGGCACGAGGAACGGGTAGATCAGCGGGATGATGATCGCGAAGACGATCGGCACGTGACCATTGAGGAACGCGAGCCCGGAGCCGATGCCGGTACCGAGCCAGATGCCCAGCGGGCCGAGGAGGAACGCGGTGAGCGGGATCATGACGACCATCGACAGGAACGGTACGAAGACCATCTGGAGACTGCCGGGGACGAGCTTCTTGATGAACCTGTAGAGGGGCGCGAGGACAGCGACCATGATCAGCGGAACGAACACCTGACCGCCGTAGTCGTTCAGCTGCATCGGGATGCCGAACACGTGCGCGACGCAGGAGACCGTGCCGAGCGTGGTGTTCGGCACGCAGTTGACACCAGGTACGGATGACACGTACTTCGTGATCCCGTCGGTGATGACCGTCGAGTAGGCCGTCAGGCTCACGAAGTTCGGGGTCATGATGGCACCCATGATGGTCGCGCCCAGCCACGGCTCGACGTTGAGCTTCTTCGACGCATTGAACGCGACCATGATCGGCAGGAAGTAGAAGACCGACCGCCACATCGCGTCGACGAACACCCAGCTGGCCGACTTCGTGGCGGCCCGGAAGTCGACGATGTGGAAGGCGTCGAGCACCGCGGCGAACGCGATGATCAGAGAGGCGCCCAGCAGCACGCCCAGCAGCGGGCGGAAGCTGTCGGACAGATACTCGAAGAAGCTGTCGAGCCACGCGAACTTGCCGCGAGCCTTGGCTCGCTCAGCGGCCTTTACCTCGGCATCGCTCAGCTCGCCACTGCCGACATTCTTCATCGACGGCAGGTTCATGATCTGCTGGTACGTCGTCTGTACCGCGCCGCCGATCACGACCTGGTAGCGGTCACCGCTCTGGGGCACGATGCCAAGGACCTCCGGGACCTTGTCGAGCGCCTTGTCGTTGACCTTCGTCGCATCCTTGAGGACGAATCGGAGTCTCGTCGCGCAATGCGTGACGCTGATGATGTTCTCGGGTCCGCCGACCTCGGCCACGATGGCCTCGGCAGCAGTTCCCTGCGTCGTGGACGTCATTGTTCATTCCTGTCTACTCGCCACGCTCTCGTTCGGGGGGAAACAAAAAGACCTGGGCGGCACGGAAGTGCGACCCAGGTCTTGCCTCGTTACGAGTAACAACCCTGTTGAGCGGCTTGCTCACGGCGACACTAACACGACTCTCTGGAGTCCGAAGAGGGGGGGGGTCGCTTAGGCTTCGCGCGGAGGTGATTCGTGGCCGAGCCGATGGGACGGCGGTTCTGGACCGTCTGGGTGTCCAGCTCCGCCTCGTACCTCGCCGAGGGCCTGATCTTCGGCGCCCTACCCGTCCTGGCAGCATCCCTCACCCTGGATGCCCGGCTCATCGCCGTCACCGACGCACTGCATCAGACCGGGTGGCTGCTGCTCGGCCTCGTGTCCGGCGTCGCTGCCGATGTACTCCCCCGGCTTCGCATCATGTGGGTGGCCAACGCCGTACGTGCCGTGACCGCGGGAACGTTCGCGGCACTGGTTGCCGGCGGGCACGCGTCGTTGCTCCTCGTGTACGCGTTGGGCTTCCTCCTGGGTCTCGCGGCACCGTTCTTCGACAATGCCTCCGCATCGATCCTCCCCGAGCTCGTACCGGCGAGTCAGTTCCAGCAGGCCAACTCCTTGACCCAGGTAGCAATGGCGGTGGCCGGCAACCTCCTGGGACCCGTCGTCGGGACGGTGTTGTTCGTCGTCTGGCCCGCCGCACCGTTCGGCCTCGCTGCGCTGGCGTACGCCGCGGGGACGGCCATCACGATCTGGCTGTCCCGCCGGGGCCCAGCGCCGGTGCCCGTCGACGGCCGAGCCGCTCCGCTGAAGCTGCTCGCCGAGGGCCTGTCGTACCTGGCCAAGCACCGCGTCCTGCGCACGCTCGCCGGAGCCGTCGCGATCGTGAACCTCGTGACATCCGGAGCGATCGCCGTCGCGGTTCTCTACGTCCTGTACGAGTTGCACTTGCCCCGGTCGACGTACGGACTCGTGATGGCGTCGTTCGCCGTCGGGGCGATCGGCGGTGGGTTGCTGACCGTACGGCTGACGCGCCGACTCGGCGAACGGACGTCCGTTCTCGTCGCACTCGTCGCCTTCGGTGTCTCAATGGTTGTCCTGGGAGCCGTTCGCCAGGTCGTCGTGTCGGTGTCAGCGATGGTGCTGATGGGCTTCTTCTCAATGGTCTGGAACATCACCGTCAACAGCTACCGGCAGCGCGTCGTACCGCTCGCACTGCTCGGCCGCGTGACGTCGGTGTTCCGGATGGTCGCCTTCATCACGATGCCGCTGGGCGCCCTTCTAGCCGGCCTCGGAACGCACGCGATCGGTCTCCCGTGGACGTACATCCTCGGCGGCTTCCTACTCTTCGCGACGGCCGCCTGGGCCGTGTCCCCGCTCCGCTCGATGTCCAACGAGCCGCGGGATGAGGCAGCGGAGAACTGACGCACGTCGGAGCTGCCGGTTGTTCGCCGCATCGACCCGACACGTGTTGGCCGCAAGGCGAACCGTCGAACGCCCCGAGCCGCCTCGGCATGGCGGCGGTCGGCACATGTGACGGCTGATTCGAGCCACTGACCGCGCGGCGTGGTTACCGACGACGCGCACCCCGGCTCCCCGGCTCAGGCGCTGCTGCCGTCCCTTGGGGGCAGCGTGAATCGCTGCGTCGTCCCCGTCTCGTCCGTCGACTCCACGAAGGCCACCGGGATGGCCCGGCGCCAGAAGGTGACAGCGCGGTCGTTGCCCACAACCTCATGGGTTTCCCACTCCCCCGGCCACACGTTGAGCACCTTCGCTGCGGCGAGCGTGCCGATACCGCGCCTGCGGTACTTGCGGAGAACGAAGAACTCAGCCACTTGATGCGGCGAACCTTTGCGGATGAGCGCGCAGCCAGCGAGCCGTTCGTCAGCAAGGAGCATCAAGGCGCGGCGGCTTTCACCCTCGACCCAGTAGTGGTCCAGGTAGCGGTATCCGTATTCGCCATGAGGACCGAGGTCACGCCCATCGAACTCCGAGAAGTCGTAAGTACTCCTTCGCTCAGGGATGAGGCCGGTGCGATTCGCACGGGCTGCCACCGGTGTCGTCATCACGTGTAGCCCAATCGCCGCTTAAACGATGGCGCAATTCAGCCAGGTGATCATGGCGGGCCTGGGATCGGCCGTGATTCTGCATCTCGCTCTCGTGGGCCTGGAACTCAGACGGGTATCAACCAGAACCCGCTGACCGACATCGTCGGCAGATTCCCCCTGTTCGTCGCGGCCGTAGTCATCGCCAGACCCCCTGCATGAGTTGCCGAACCGGCCGTAGGGTTGGCCCATGTTCACCGGATTCCCCGAGGCCGCGCTCGATTTCTATGACGATCTCGAGGCCGACAACTCGAGGTCGTTCTGGACCGCGCACGCCGACGTGTACGAAGCGTGCGTGCGGACCCCGATGAAAGAGCTGGCCGACTCGCTGGCCAAGGACTTCGGGGATGCGAAGCTGTTCCGGCCGCATCGCGACGTGCGCTTCTCGAAGGACAAGAGCCCGTAC
>PMLO01000010.1:3084-3237 GCA_003158895.1 Propionibacteriaceae bacterium | reverse complement strand
AGCTCAGCGCGCACAGAGTGCGAGCGTCGCGCGCAGGACGCCGCGGTCGGCATCGGTCACGGCCAGCCCGTACGTGGTGGCAACGCTGATCCAGCGAATGGCGTACTGGCAGCGGTACGCGACGTTGCTCGGCGTCCAGGCCGCGGGCCCGGA
>PMLO01000010.1:0-3058 GCA_003158895.1 Propionibacteriaceae bacterium | reverse complement strand
GCCTTGCGGAACGCGATGACCGCACCGCTGTACGGGTCGTCGAGGGTCCCCGCCTGTACGACGCAGCGGCTCGTCCCCTTGTCCACGTCCAGCAGCTGCGCCGCCAGCACGTCGTTGCGCGTGTCGCACCCGTTGTGCCCGCCGGCAGCCGTCGTGTCGTCCGACCACGCCGGTCCGAACACGCAGCCGTGCCCGGGAGAACACGAACGGTCGTAGCCGGCAACCTTTGTACGAGCTCGTACAGTCACGGTCTCAAGTGAAGCTAGGGCATGTACGGATGCGTCCCGCTCCACTGACGACGTCGGAGTCGCCGTCGGCGTGGGCTGGATCAGCCGACCTACAGCAGGCCCGACGAGGAAGCCGGCGACCACGACGGCGACGCAGGCGAGAACGACGAGGACGACCTTCGTCCGGGTCTTCACGGGTGCGCGGTGCCGGTCATGTTCCGCATCGTGTGATGCCTCATGCCAACGCGGCAGTCGGGTCCCCGGGCGGGCTCACGACGTCATCGTTCGTTGCGACGTCCACCGAAGGGTCGATGAACTCTTGGACGATGTCGATCGAGGGCTCGGACACTTGCGGGTACTCCGTGTCGAGGTAGGTCGCCAGACTCGCCGGTGCTGAGAGGCCCATCTTCTTGATGATTTCGACGAGGTCACGGCCAACGAGGAAGACGATCGGATGCCCATCTTCACGTACCTCNNGTGCTTGATGCGCGAGATGAGTCGGCTCACCATCTTTACGCCTAGACCGCCCCCGTCAGGGTTGTAGCACTTGGCCTCGAGCGCGAACTGGAGTCGGACTGGATCAACGCCGGGCCCGAGCCGATACTCGCCGATGGCATCGCGTCCCCCGTCCCTGCTCGGTCGAGTCACTTCCACTGAGGCGACGTGGGGATCAGAACGCACCCAGAGTTCCGCTGCGAAGTTCTCGAAGGCAACCGGATTCGAGCTGAAGTGCTTGTGGACCATCCGCATCATCCAGGCATCTTCTGGCTTCGGTAACTGCTCTACCTTGCTCCGCACTATGAGGTTCCTTGGTGCCTCCAATGCTTGGTAGATGCGCCCTTGAACCCACTTGCGCCACTCTCCAGGGCAGGCATCCCCCAGTGGATCGCCTGCAATGATCTGGTCGATCCACGCCCTCGTGACGATAGGCGTGCGAAGAACAGTGAAGTGCGAACGGTAGTTCTGGAACCTGTAGTCCTTTGTGGTTCTCCAGATCGCCACTAGTTCCTCGTCGCTCGACAACCGAGGCGAACCGGGCGCCAACAATCCTCGAAACATTACGTCCCGACCGCTGCCCGTGGCCTGGAAGAGCAGCACCGGAGGGACGCCGAGCCTCCGGTCAGCGCTTGCACGTGAGGCCGCAAAGACTTCACGTAGCAGAAGGTTGCCTCCACGCGGAGTGTCGTGGAGTTCTCGACCCGGAGAGCGGTTATCGCCGTAGTACGTGAAGTCACCGGTCGTAGGGTCGATCTCGTCGGGCCAGTCGACCTCAACCCCAGAGGTATAGAGCACCACTAACCTGACGGTCCCCTTGACGATGCTTCCCGCGACCCGGAAGCCGCCCTGATTGCCCACGGGAAGCAGTCTGAAGATGGGATCGTCGCCGAAGTTCCTATTCAGGCCCCCTCGGTACGTCCGGTCCAGGACGAGGTCAGCCGTAGGAAGGTCTGCAAAGTCGACAGGATCCCGTGTCACTTCTCCAGCTTCGCACGAACGGCTCCAGATACCGTGGTTTGTCGTCGGCGAAAGTGGCCCATACGGGTGCCACCGTCGAAGGGCACCGTTAGTGGTCGACGACCTGACGCGGCAACTGGCGTACCGCCATCGATTCGCGAGTTTGCTAACCAGGGCCTCCACGTCGCGGCACGGATAGGTGACCGCGGCGTTCGCAGCTTTGGCACCTACCGTTCGGGCGTCTTCGGCGTACGGCTCGGCGGACGTATAGGCGGCATGGGGGTGCTGGGGTAGCGACGGGGGCCGGTCCACATCGCCGGGGGGGCGTCAACCGCACGGGCGATGGCCAGGGCCGCGCGGTCGTAGTTCACGCGCCAGCCTCGGAAGTGCACCCAGGCTTCGTCGTCGGTCCGCTCGATGGGGTAACCGATGCCGCGCAGGATCGCCATCGCCTCACCGAACTCCGCCCTGGTGATGGAGATCGGCTGGTCGGGGTCCGGGTCGCGTTCGTACGGGACCCTCATGGTCTCGGCGATCTGGTTGAGCGCCGTGAAGCCCATGCGGATGCACAGTCGCGCCGAGATCCCCGGCGGGCTCGAGGGCGCGACGGCGAGGTGCATCGCACCGGCGTCCATGACCGCGATCAGCGACGTGAGCCAGTGGGACAAGGGGCGAGGCGACCGGAACCGTACGAGCGTCACGTACGTGGTGTGCGACTCCCCCACCTCGGCCGCCCAACGCTCCCACCGCTGGAAGAGGTCGTCGAGGTAGGTGCCGGGGTCGGCGTCGTAGATCCCCCACCGGGTGCGGAGCAGCAGCTCCGGCCCCCACGCCGGCGATCCCGCGCGTGAGGCGAGCATCGTGACCTCGGTCTCGCGGCGGTTGAACGCGGCGTAGATCGTGGGCAGGTACCCGACCTGCAGACCGACGACGATCACTCCGGTGAACGCCGCCACGTAGTCGATGAGGGTGGTCAAGGCGTCGGTCGGAGGGGCGTAGCCGAGGGTGAACATGGACGACCCGGCCTCGCTGAAACCGGCTGACCCCGCGAAAGGCAGCAGTACGAGGGAGAACCCCACCCACAGCAGGACGATCCAGACGCTCAGGCGTGCCAGGAGGGAGATCGGCCCCTGCCAGGCAACGATCGCTTCTCGCCGCGGCAGGTTCCGTACCCGCGAGGTCCCGAGCCTGAAGCCCGCGTCGACCGTGTCATCGCTCCACCGGGAGATGCGCGAGTCGATGCCGCGCGGCACCACCAGGGTCCCGACGACGCTCCCGAGCGTGAAGAACAGCAGCGCGAGGCCGACGACGAACCCCAGCCAATGCACGAGTGCGGTCACGACACCATCATGGCCGAGTCGCCAGGAGAACAGTCA
>PMLO01000084.1:4487-5290 GCA_003158895.1 Propionibacteriaceae bacterium | reverse complement strand
CTGCCTCGCCGACGACACCTCCGCGGCCAGGCAGGCGGCGGGCATTCACGGTGGTACCTGGGCCGCGAAGGCTGAGACCGCGTTGGGTCCCTACGACGTGGCTGGCGCCCAGCTGCTGGCCGACTCGAGCCTCTATGTCGGCCGGCTGATCCAGCTCCGCGACACAGACGAGTGGCAGTTCCTCGCCTTCACCAACCAGCTAGCCGACGGCAGCTTCGGCGGAACCATCACCGACCCGCGTCCGGTCTCCCTGGTAGACGGCCTCCTGGTGATCGGCTGACGTCGCCGGGGCTCTGTCAGGAGCTGTGGATGCCCGTCCTCTCTGGCCGTGGGGCTGACGGGCAGTGACGACCTGACCGCCGGAGGCACTGCGACGGGCGACGTTCGGCCATTCCATCGACCGTCTCACCGACGAGCTGGAGTCGCTCTCGAGGACCTGCACGACCCGTCTGACGTGCCTCGGATGGGCAGCGATCTCGCCGTGCTCATGGTCACCGACCTGCGAGCTGAGACCCTCACCACGTACGAGCTCATGCTCGCCGCGAGCCGTGATCCTGAGCTGCGCCCGCTCGCGCTGGCACTCACCGATCGGATCGCCGATCTGCTAGAGGCGGTCACCGGAGACCGATACCGTGCGAAGGCCGCTTCGATAGCTCTGCTCGGCAACGTACTGGCCGGCTTGGCGACCGGGGCAGACCACGACCTGCCTGCCCTCCGTGCGGACATCGGGCATCTGATCGAGAACTTCGACCCGCGCCGCTGACCCCTCGGGGATTGTCAGCCCGAGGGCCGCGCCAGGCTGG
>PMLO01000084.1:0-4474 GCA_003158895.1 Propionibacteriaceae bacterium | reverse complement strand
ACGCGGTTGTGGGCGAGATAGCCCGCCGTCCATCCGACGAGGCCCAGGGCGCCCAGCGGGATGGACAGCACGATCAGGTGGGCGTTGATCGCAAAGACGGCACCTGCCAGGAGCGCCGACCCGACGATGCCCAGGCCCAGGGACCAGGCCATAGCCGTGGTGGTCTTGGCCTTCTCCAGGCTTGTGATCGACGTCAGGGCGTTCTCGCACGTGCGCTGCAGCTCCAGGACCATCGGCCGGTCCTTGATCCGGCGGTCCCGCTTGAGCTTGAGGGTGATCATCGTGACATTGGGCAGGCTCGGACCGTACCCCTCAACAATCCAGCCGAAGTTGCTGTAGGCATCCTTGTAGAGCGATTCGAGGTCACGGTCGACACGAATCGTCGTGTACTCGTAGGCGAAGGAACCGGTGGCGCTGTCGCTATGGGTCGATGTCTCGGTCATGATGTTCTCTCTGGTGACGGTCACCGTGGTGCGATGACGGGTGATTCCCCTGAGACGTGCGCCGCCGGGCGTGTGGTCGACCAAAGCCGGCCATCTTCCTGTCGTGTGCCGATCCCTGTTGTGGGGCTCATCACGATCTTGACCCCGCAGCGCGCGGGGCGAATCGTCCAGGCGGACCGTCGTGACCTACTGCGATCGGAGTACCTGGGAGCAGCTGGCCGGGGAGGACCGGTGCCGTGACCTCCCTTCGACCTGACCTGCCTGTCGGTCCCGTGCCCCGATGTGGTCTACCGGAGCCACGATCGAGCAGCCGTCCCCAGAGGCCTTCGCTACGTCAACAGCCGATCCGTCATGTCCCAACGTCCTGGCCGAGTGCAGCTAGCGCACCGACCTGACCTTGAGGATCACAAGCCCGCCGATGATCGTCGTCACCGCGGCGGCGACGTACACGACCGAGTAGTTCTTGTCGGCGCCCGACGCCCCGATCGTGATCAGGACGGCGCCGATCAGCGGAGCCAGAGCCTGCGGGATCGTCGTGGCGAACTGTGTGATGTTGATGAACCGTCCCGCCTCGGTGTCGCGCTCGGGCAGGACGTCGAGGAACAGCGCCTGGTCGACGGCGGAGAAGATGCCGATGCTGATGTTGCCGAGGACCGAGCCGACGAGCAGGAGCGGGAGGGTGTGCGAGGTCACCATGATGATCGAGCCNNGGCCATGAAGCTGGTGTTCAGGGTGAGCCCGAAGAAGAACAGGAAGCGGCCAAGCCAGTTCCACGAGAAGTCGGGGTACTTCTTCGGGTTGTAGACGTACTTGGACAGCGCCACCTTGAGCGAGAACGCGTCATCCGAGACGAGAGCGCTGCTGTCAGGGTCCTTGAACAGGGTCACGAAGATGAGCACCGTCACGAGTGCGGCTGCGCCGGGCAGCAGGAAGAGAAGGTACGGCTGATTGGCGACCATCCCGCCGACCACAGCACCGACGACCGGTGCGACCATCGTCGCGAAGCCGGTGATCGCGCCGACCTTGCCACGCTGCGACTCGGGCAGCTTGTCCGCCTGAACTGTCGTGAACGTGTTGACGGCCTGGCTCCAGCCGATCTGAGCTACGGCCCAGCCGAGGCCCAGTACGACGACCGTTGGCGAGGCCGCCATGATCGTGAGGCCGATCAGGCCGACGATCGTGCCGCCGACGATCCACGGCCTGCGTCGCCCGAACCGCGAGCGCGTACGGTCGCTCAGCTGACCTCCGAGCGGCCCGACGAGCAGCGCTGCGAGGGAGCCCAGGCCGAGGATGACTCCGAGGTACTCCTCGTGATCTGGGGACAAGGCTTTCACCCTGATCGCGAGAGAGATCGCGATCGGGGTCACGAACGCGAGGTACGTGCCGAAGAGTCCGAACGCGAGGAGTGCGATGAACCCCGCGCTGACTTTGGGGCGTCTGTCGTCGGTCGGGAGCGTGACGTCCGCGGCCGGTATCTCGTTGCTGGTCATTGGTGACTTCCTTGTCGTGGGCTGGTGATGGCTGGTCAGTTGGCGGTGAGCGTGGTGGTGACAGGCGGGCAGTCCTCGGCGACCGCGGTCATCGAGATGGAGCCCCTACCGGTCGGGCGGACGATGGCGAGCAGGCGCCCGCCGTACGTGGTGTGTGCGCAGGATGTGTACGACTCGGTCGTGATCGGGTTGCCGCTACCGAGGGCTTGGAGCGTCGCTGGTCCGTCGATGGTGACGGTGACGAGCCGGTCGAGCCCGCTCGCTACGACGCCGGCACTGTCGGTGAGGGTGAGCTCGACGTAGCCCAAGTCCGTCCCGTCAGCGCGGAGGTCGCAACGCTCCACGTACGTCTGGAGCACCACATCAGCACCCGCCGACGTGATCGAGAATCGACCCGTTTCGGCATCGGCCGCGTAGCTCACGGCTGTCAGCTCCCCGGGTTGATAGGTCGTCTCGAACGAGACGCGGAAGCTCTCCACCGGCGCGCGGCCAACAGGCACTCCGTCCAGGAGCAGCTCGATCTCCTCGGCGTCGCTGTACACGTCGACAGTGACCGGCGCACCTTCGCACCCGGACCAGCTCCAGCTCTCGATCGCCTCACCCCACGCCCACGGCGACGCGACCGCGATGGAGCGGCCGTGGTGGGAAGGTGGGTTGACCGCGATGTACGGGTCGTTGCGCAGGCCGAACACGATCTCGCGAAAGTACGAGACCGGGCGCCGGTGACCCGTGATGTCAATGTCGCCGCACCATGCGGTGATCTCGGGGTAACCGCTCGACATAGAGCTCGTACCCTCGCCTGGCGCCGCGGCGTAGCGCGTTGCCCCGATCCCGGTCTCGCCGAGGTAGTCCCAACCGGTCCAGGTGAAGTCGCCGAGGACGTGGCTGTTGTCCTTCACGAGCGCCCAGTTGCCGGCGATCGAGGTCGGCCAGGTCTCGGTGCCGACGATGATGCGGGTCGGGAAGAGCTTCCGGTCGAGCTCGTACCGTGCCTCGGCATAGTTCATGCCTGCGACGTCGAGGACTCCGTAAGACTCCTCCGTACGGTCGGTCGCAGGCTGGGAGGTCTGGATGTGGCTCATCATCTGGCCGAAACCGGCCATCATCGTGTTGACGCCGCCCTCGGGTTCGCTGGCGGCGGCGTCCCGGCGCTGCTTCATCTGGGGGACGATCGTGTCGAGCATGGCGACGAAGCCGTTGACGCCGTTGGTGATGTAGCGGGTGCTGTCGAGGAGGCGGATCCTCTCAGCCAGCAGACGGCCCCACGTGGAGCCGATCGGCGTCCCCGTCTCGGGAATCTCGTTGCCGATCGAGTAGAAGATCACGCTGGGGTGGTTCATGTCGCGGCGCACCATCGCCTCGACGTCACGTTCCCACCACTGCGGAAAGTCGAAGGCGTAGTCGAAGTCGGACTTGCTCGACGTCCACACATCGAACGACTCGTCCATCACGAGCAGCCCGAGCGCGTCGCAGGCGTCCAGCAGGGCCGTGCTCAGCGGGTTGTGCGCGCTGCGGATGGCGTTGAAGCCAGCCTCCTTGAGCCGGGTGACCTTGCGTTCCTCGGCGGCCCGCATCGACACCGCGCCGAGTGGTCCGTTGTCGGAGTGGATGCACGCGCCGCGCAGCTTGACGGTCTCGCCATTGAGCCGCAAACCCTGGACCGGGTCCAGCTGGAGGGAGCGGATGCCGAACCTCGTGGACTCCTGGTCGACGGTCTCGTCCGCCTCCCGAAGCTCCACCTCCGCCGTGTAGAGGTACGGGTCGTCGACGCACCACAGGCTCGGGGTCGCCACGTACAGGCGGTGCCGTACGGTCGCGCGGGTGCCGGGCAGCAGGGTCACCGGGGACGACGTAGTGGCGACGATCGACCCGTCGGAATCGGTGATCGACGCGACACAGCGACTCGTGCTCGTCACGGCACNNCGGGTGTCGTGACCCTTACGCCGTCGGTAGCGATGCGTACGGGGTTCTTCACGACGAGGTGTACGTCGCGGTAGATGCCGGCGCCTGCGTACCAGCGGCTGTCGAGGTGCGTGCGGCACTCGACGCGAATCTCGTTGTCGGCGTCGAAGGTCAGGTAGGGATCGATGCGTACGAAGAACCGCGAGTAGCCGTACGGTCGCTGACCCGCGAGGTTGCCATTGACGAACACCGAGGCATCCCGGTACACGCCGTCGAACTCGAGCAGCACGTGCTGACCGCGAAGCTCAGGGGCGGCGTGGAACGTACGGGCGTACTCGAACGCGCCGCCCGGGAAGAACCCGCTGGTCTCGCCGTTGGTCACGTCCGCGCGCCGCTCGAGGCCTATCAACGCGTCGTGGGGAAGGACGACCGGAACCCAGTCCGAGGCCGCCGAGCCAGCCAGCTCCCTGAAGGCGCTCACCTTGGTGCGGTGACGCCAACCGTCATTGAAGAGGGTCCGAGTCATGAAGTGGCACTCCGTACGTCGTCGTGTGGATCACCTAGGTATCGCGCGTTACCTGGGAATCGAATCACATTCAGTAACGCGCGTCAACGCCTTGTATGCTGCTCGTGTGATCG
>PMLO01000121.1 GCA_003158895.1 Propionibacteriaceae bacterium | reverse complement strand
CCGTATAGCCCGAAGTCAGCGCAACTTCGGAGGTTGAAGTCATCCGGTATTGCCGCGATGGAAACCGTCGATCATGCCGATCAAGCCCTGCATTCGCTAGGCCTAGGCGTGCTCATGCGACTGGCCCCGGACGCGTCGGGACGACCTCATGTGCGGCGCCGCAGGGGGCGGTTGCGCCGCCCTTCGAGAGGGATCGGCGGTTCGGCGGCGACGATGGCGAGCTGGGCAAGGACCTTGCCGAGGAGCTCCAGCATCGTCGTACGCTCGGCGCTGCTCAAGGAGGCGCAGATCGCTACGTCCAGCTTGCGGATGCCGGGTAGGAACCGGTCGGTGAGTGCTTGGCCCTCGTCTGTGATCTCCACATGCACGCTGCGCCTATCGTCAGGGTTCCTGACGCGCCGAACCCACCCACGCCCTTCGAGGGCGTCGATCGTCGCCGTCATCGTCGCCGACGAGGTCAAGGTGCGTTCGCTGATCTCGCTCGGAGTCAATGGCTGGTCAGCGCCTTCAATGACGGCGAGGCTGTTGAGCACTGTCTGCGGAACGCCAAAGGATGCGAGCATCGCCCGGTCGACTTGCGCGATCAGGGCCTGACCGGTGCGGATGAGCGTCGCGTGGATCTCCGCCGCTCGTGGCTCGCCATCGGGGTATTCGGTCTGGAAGTCGGACCCGACTTTGACCAGGCCAAGGGCGGCCGAAGAAGGCGACGATGCTTTCGCCTTCCGCGGCCGGCCGGGGCGTCGCGGTTCAGACAACTTCGAAGATCTCGATTCTCGGAGCGGACGTGACTCCGGCGGCCTGCATGCCTTCCTTGAGCCGAGCGTCGTTGGCGAATGCAGCCGCCTGGTCGACGCTTGGGAAGTCGTGAGTGATGAAGAGGTCGTTGGCGTCAGCCGGATCGCGGAGAACCTGCTCTCCTGTACAGCCGTACTCGCCCCGCAGCGAATCGAGACTGTCATAGACCGGACGGAATGCGGCGTAGTCGGCGACGGTGTGACGTACGGCCAGGGTTGCGCTCATGGGAACCTCCNNTAGCTGGGTGCGAAGGCTGCTGCCTCCGCCAGGACAACCTAACAACGATGTACTACCGAAACAAGAGTCTCGTTTCCGAATTACATGTCTCACCCGGTCACGCGTGCCGCTGGGAGGCGCCGTCCGTACGAACGGTCGCTCTTGCCGCAGTCAGCAAGGCTGACGAGGTCCGGTCCTTGATGGAGCGTGCAGATCAACCACAGACTTCGATCGTGCACTGTCGCTGGGACCCTAGACGATTGGTATCTAGGGGTCCTATCGTGAAGGCGCCTGCAGCGGGATTCGGACGGGGGTGGGCACGGGAGGAAGGGAAGCACGATCGTGACACAGTCACCGGCACAGGGAGAGTCAGCCTCCGGCGGGATCCCGAGCAACCCATTCCAAGGATGGCCCCTCGACAAGAGCTACGTGGCGAAGGCCACCCCCAAGCGAGGAAGCGGCTGGGACATCCGAATCCTGGCGTACGACGCCGACGCCAAGGACCAGGCGCGGTTGGTCGGCATGACCGATTGCGCCACCCTCAACCAACTCGAGGAAAAGGCGTGGGACTTCGTCCGGGCCCTCACCGATGACCCGGACGTCTACGTCGCCGCGGCTCCAGACATCGGTGACGACGAGTTGATGACGCGCGTCATCCAAGCGTGGGCAGCAATGCGGGACGCGAAGAATGCCGAAGCGGAAGCCGCCAGGCGCACCAGAGAAGTTGTGAAGGAACTTCGCGACCGCGGGCTGTCCGTGACCGACATCGCGTTCCTCACCCACGTCTCCCGCGGCCGCGTCTCACAGCTTCTTATCTAGACTCGCCTGCGTGCCGTCGTACCGTCTGGAACTTGAGATCGGTGACCTTCGCCCCGGCAAGACGCCGAACCAGGTGATGGAGACCGCGGTGTCATCGCTGGGGCACCACGTCGACGCCACGGACATCACAGTGGTCGCCGGGACTCCGCGCATCGTCCTCCGCTTCACCGTTCCGGCTTCCAGCGCCGCTGAGGAAGACACAGCCGCTCGGATGGCTGTACGCAGCACTCGCGAGGCAGTCGTCCAGGTCGCCGGTACCGGGCGGCATCGACTCCTGCGCCGCCGTCGTGGGTCCTGGCTGGCGATCGGCTGACCGGATCCCCGGCGGGTCGGTGTCAGTTCAGCGTGCGGGCGTACAGGTCTCGGAGATTGGCGAAGGCACGTACGAAAGCGGCCTCGTTCCACGACGAGGTGTCGGACATCGTGTAGCCGTGGGGCGCGCCCTCGTAGATCTCGTTGGTCGCGGTCAGGCCGGCGGCGTCCAGTGCCGCGCCCAGGTCGGCGACGTTCTGGACGGTCATGGAGCCGTCGTTGTCCGCGTTGCCGAAGAGGAACTCCGCCCGTGCGGTGGCCAGTTCGAGGTGCGGCGAGTCGGACGCATCAGTGATCAGCCCGCCCCCGTGGAAGCCGGCGCACGCCGCCACCTCGTCGGGATGATGGCCGGCGGCGCGCATGGCCAGCCTCGTACCCATGCAGAACCCGACCACGCCGACAGGACCGGGCGTCACGTCCGGCAGTGAGCGAAGAGCGGCCAGGTACGCGTCGTTGTCCCGCACCGCCAGCTCGCTCGTCAGGTGCCCGATGCGGGGACCGGCGACGNNATCTCATCGGCCATCTCCTGGATGCGAGGGCGCAGCCCGAAGGCGTCCATGAAGAACAGGACCCCAGGTCCGGTACCGCCCGGAGGAGTCGCAACGATCGCCTCGGCGATGCCATCACTGGTACTGATGCTGAGCATGCGCCTCACACTACGGAGTCCAGCAAGAGCCGACGCGTGGGAAGTGGTTCTCGCTAGCCTGTGTCGAGCCCGTCCTCAGGAGACTGCGTGAATCCGCTAGCCAGCACGTTCATCACTTCAGCCTTGGTGTTCTACACCGTCGGGGTGTGGGGCGAGCGCATCATCGGCCGCCTCAGATGGTGGAACTTCGCGTTCTTCGTCCTCGGGCTCACCTGCGACACCCTGGGGACCGGCATGATGTTCGCGTTCGTTGGAGGCATGAGCTTCGACGTCCACGGCATCTCCGGCGTCATCGCCATCGTGCTCATGGTCCTTCATGCCGGCTGGGCCCTCGTCGTCCTCCTCAAGAAGAACGAGGCAGCCATCAAGAAGTTCCACCGGTTCTCCGTGTTCGTGTGGGTCGTCTGGCTGATCCCGTACCTCAGTCCCATGTTCGTCGCCATAGCGGCGCGCTGAATCTAGGGGCGCTGCTCTCCATCCACGTACATCCAGCGACGGCCGCGCCGCTCGAACCGTGACCGCTCGCGCATTCTGCCGACGAGGTGTCCGTGCCGGTAGTGGGCGACGAACTCGACGATCCCGGCCTGGTCACGCTCGGTGCCGTCGACGACGTCGAGGATCTCCAGGCCGATCCACTCCGTGTCGTCGAGGGCGACGCGCTCCGGACGTGTCCGGGGATGCCACGTACGCCAGAGGTAGTCGCCCAACCCCACAACGAAGGCCGAGTACCGCGACCGCATGAGCGCCTCGGCGGTCGATGCCTCCGCCTGGCCGGTGTGGAGGGGTTCACAACACTCGGCGTAGGTTCCACCTCCGCACGGGCACACCCGGGGCTCGGTCACCACGCCATCCCTCCGTCCGAACCGCGCGATCCGCTGTCGTCAGCCCGCGACCCTGCGGGCCAGCTTCGACCAGTCAACGAGCAGGGCAGTACCTGTGGCCAGGGCCAGAACCGCCGCAGCCGGCGTGTGCGCACAGCGGACGCCGCGAGCCCGTAGACGCTCCCCACGAGCGTAAACCGCCTTCTCACCCCAGATCGTGCCGGCCGTGGCCAGCACGGCAGCGCCAACGGCGAGGGCGGCGCCAGCGGGGGCGGGCAGGTCGAGACGCGGCGGTGCCTTGAGGTCGCGCGCTTCCGGGAAGACCTGCGGCATCATCGCGACACCGGCGCCGGTCACGCCAAGAAGGCCGACCTTGATCACCACCCGTGCTCCACGGCTGCGTACAGCGTCCGGCAGGGCGTACCACGTCAGCACGGTCAATGCTGAGGCGCCGGCGAACGCGAGGCGAGTGGTTCTGGAGTCATTCGGTGTCATGAGGAACCTCCCTCTCGGGGCACTCTCCACGCTAGTCCGACGACACCCTCGCGGTGACCTAACACGACAACAGACCTCACTCGTGGAGGCGGGGTCGGCATTCGCTGGCCGTCGCTGCTGAGCAGGTCTAGCGTGGAAAGTGAGGCACCCGGCGGCACGATGACCACCGGCCGCTGGGGACTTGAGACCTTGCGGAAGGAGAGGTCATGATCCTCGTGTGCGGCGCAACGGGCGAGCTGGGCGGCCGGATCGTACGGTTGCTGGTGGCTGAAGGGCAGAAGGTCCGGGCGCTGGTGCGTCCCGCGACCGATGCCACCGGACTCGAGCATGGCGGAGCCGAGGTGGTCCGCGGCGACCTACGTGACGCGGAAACCCTCGGCCCCGCGCTGGCTGGTGTCGACACCGTCGTCACCACGGCCAACGCCCTGGGCCGGATCCTCGAAGGATCGACCGACCTGACCATCGCGTCCGTCGACGGTCAGGGCACCCAGAACCTGATCCGAGCTGCGGAGCGGGCCGGCGTCCGCCGGTTCGTACTCGTGTCGGCCGCTGGAATCACTGAGGACACGGCACGGCTGTCGCCGCTGATGGCCGCCAAGTGGGCGGCGGAGAAGGCCTTGCGTGCGACCTCGATGGACGTCGTGATCGTGCGTCCGGACATGTTCCAGGAGGTCTGGTTGGCTCCCTTGACCGGTATCGACCCAAAGGCTGGCAAGGCGCTGATCTATGGCAGTGGGGAGCTCCAGCACCGCTATGTCGCGATCGACGATGTCGCCGAGCTGTGCGCGCATGTCGCGGTCGCGCCCGATCCGCCGGCGCGGGTCGAGTTCGGCGGACCCGAGGCGCTGTCCCGCATGGAGGTTGTTGCGGCCTTCGAATCGGCGACAGGCGCGAAGCTCACGGTGCGGCACGTACCGAGAACCGCCATGTCGATCGGGCATCGGGTGCTCGCGCGGATCAAGCCGGAGGTTGCCTCCCTGATGGGCGTGGCGCTCTTCTCCGATACCCACGCGGACAGCTGGGACGACGCGCCACTGCGAGAGGCGGGCATCGATCCCCGGCCGGCGAGCGCCTTCATCCGTGAGTCAGTGGGCTCGATGCGCTGAAGGAACGGGCCTGCGGGGCATCAGGGCTCCGGTAGGGGCTCCTCCTCCGACGGTGTGGCTGCGGGGCGGCGGACGCGAGGTGCACGCGTCCGCCGTACGGTCGCCTTCGGTACGACCCCGGGTGCGGTTTCGTGGGGAACGAACACGTCGGTCTCCTCGGGATCGACGTACTTCTCAGGACGCTCAGTAGAGCCCTCGAGCGTGGCGGCGAAGTCGTACACGTACTGCTGCAGGTCGCGCTCCGTGCGGCGATACCCGGTGGATGCGGGCCGCTTCGGCATCGTGAGGTCAGGGCGCTGGACCTTCTCGTACGGCACCGAGGCGAGCAGGTCGGCGATCATGTTGAGGCGGGCGCGCTTCTTGTCCTCGGCCTCGACGACGCGCCAGTGGTTGCCTGGTAGGTCCGTGTGGACGAACATCTCGTCCTTCGCCCGGCTGTAGTCCTCCCAGCGGGTCAGCGACTCCAGGTCGGTGGGAGAGAGCTTCCAGCGGCGCATCGGGTCGGTGAGGCGCGAGCGGAACCGCCTCTCCTGCTCCTTGCCGGAGACGGAGAACCAGTACTTGCGCAGCATGATGCCGTCCTCCATCACCATCTGCTCGAAGATCGGGCACTGCCGCAGGAAGCGCTGGTACTCGGCGGCCGTGCAGTAGCCCATCACCCGTTCGACACCGGCACGGTTGTACCAGGAGCGGTCGAGCAGACGGATCTCGCCGGCCGCCGGCAGGTGCTCGATGTAGCGCTGGAAGTACCACTGGGTTCGCTCGCGCTCCGTCGGCGCCGGCAGCGCCACGATGCGTGCGACGCGGGGGTTGAGGTACTCCATGATCCGCTTGATCGCGCCGCCCTTGCCCGCGGCGTCGCGGCCCTCGAAAATCACGACCAGTCGCTGACCTGTCGTGCGCATCCACTCCTGCATCTCGACCAGCTCGGCCTGGAGCTTGGTCAACTCAGCCTCGTACAGCTCGTTGTCGAGTCTTGGGCGCTTCTTTGATCCCATGGTGCCATCGTGGCAGGTCGCGGCCCCTGTCGCGCCTGGTTGCGGGCCTTGCTGGGTCGTCACAACCAGCGGATCCGCCGAAAGATCAGGTAGAGCACCAGCATGAGGGCGACGTTGACCCCCATGAGCGCGAAGTAGCCGTACTGCCAGTGCAGCTCCGGGATGTTGTCGAAGTTCATCCCGTACACGGCGCCGAGTGTGGTGGGCACGGCCAAGATGGCGACCGCGGCGGAGATCTTCCGCATGTCGCGGTTGTCGTTGACCGACGCCAGGGCGAGTGCAGCCTGCAGGATGTTGGTCAGCTGGTCTTCCATGATGTGGATGTTCTCGCGCACCTCCTGCACCAGATCGCTCAGGTCCCGGAAGTAGGGACGGGCGTCGTCGGGGACGAGCGCGAAGTCGTGCGTCGCCAGATGCGTCACGGGGTTGCACAGCGGAGAGACGCAACGCCGGAACTCGATCAGTTCCCGCTTGATCTGGTACGGCCGGTCGATCTCCACTCCACGGGTCTGCCCGAACACCAGCTCCTCGGCGTCCTCGACGTCGTCCTGCATCTGGCCGACCACGTGAACGAAGTCGTCGATGGCCACCGACAGGCACGCGTGCAGCACCTGCCACGGGCCGTCCGGCATGTCGGCAGAGACCTTCTCCACCAGCGCGCGTACCTCGGGCATCCGGGATCTGCCCCGCTGGCGAGAAGTAACCACCCAGTGCGGCCCGAGAATGATCATCAGCTCACCGGTGCTGACGATCTCCGGCACCGTCTGCTCCTCGTCGCGTTCGACGTAGGACACGGTCGAGGCGACCATGAACAGGTCCTCGTCGAACTGCTCGAGCTTCGAACGTCGGTGACCGTGGACGGCGTCGGCGATGACGAGCTCGTGGATGCCGAGCATGTCACCCAGGACCTCCACGGTGCCTTCGGTGGGCTTGTGCAGTCCCACCCAGACGAAGCCTTCTCCGTCCTTCGCCCTTGCCAGGGCGGACTCCAGGTCGATGTCTTCTCGGGGCATCCCGCCAACCCACCAGGAGAACACGACCTGGGCGGGAGTCGCCGGGCCCCTCTCCACGGACGGCAACGACACGGGAGCCTCCCATCAGGCCGACCGGGCAGCGTTGCCCGGCTCTCACGGCGGAAATCCGGCACAGCCAGCATAGAACCGGCCGCCACCCTCGGCCGTCCTCAGTCAGCGCCAGTCGGCCGAGAACGGGTCGCGATCGGCGCGTTGCCACGTGAGCGCCTGGACGAAGGCTCGTACGGCTGCCTCATCGGCACGACGTGGGATGACCAGAGCGCGTGCGGGCCCCACATAGACGAACACGTACGCCGGCGTCTCCTCGATCTTCTCTATCGCGGACGGGCTGGTACCAGGTCGTCGTCTTCGGCGACTCGTCGACGACGCCGCCCGAGGCGTCGACCCACAGGCGGGACGGGCTGAGCGGCGGACGAAGCCCGTTGGCGAAACTGCGCCGCACCATGCGCGGAGCGCGCCACTCCGTGATCGTGCCGAGAAAGAGGATCGCGAGGCCGTACGCGGCTGTCAGAGCGATCGCGAAGGGAAACAGGACCTGGTTCTCATACCAACGGAAGATCCACAGCCATCCGATCCAGATCAGCAGGGACGGCACCATCCGGCGCTGCGCGCGTCGCAGTTGCATCTTCGCGAGTGGCGAGGTGTGCAGGACGTGGCGGTTGAACGCGACCAGGTCCTCGACCGTGAGTTTGATGTACAGAGCGGGACCCACGCGGTCACGGTAGGACGGCAGCGGGTCCGGCCCTTGTCTGGCCGAGGAGACTCTCATCTCTTTCCGTACAGGGAGATCCCCACCTGGCGCACCGGCGAGTCACAGGGTCCGCACATCCGGATCGTGTGTGATGGTCGTGTGACCGATGAACAGCAGCACACGTCCAACTGGACCGACCCCGCCACGCCCGAGAGCGCACCGCTGTCCGTGAGCGAGACGCCGAGCGGGACGGAACCGCCGCCGACCAAGCGATTTTCTCGTCGGATGGTCCTGCTGCTCGCGGGAATCGGAGTGTCAGGAGCCGCGGCGCTCGGCACTGGGGCGTACGCGTTCTACGAGTCGCAGTCGAACAACCAGAACGGCATCACACAGGGCGGTCCCGCGGGTCAGGCGCCTCGGGGCTACGGGTCCGGCATGCCTCGCGGCAATCGCTCGGGGATGCCGAGCGGTGCCAGGCCGTCAGGGGCTCGGGCACGGGCCTTCCCGTCCGGAGCACCGGCCGGCAACGCCTCGGGCATGCCGAGTAACCAGCCCACCGACCAACCGACCTGATGACGCCGACTACCGGACGGTGAAGGTCTTGGTGTCCCACAGCTGGAGACTCGAGTCCTGCCCGTTGTCGTTGTACGCGCGCAGCTCGTAGGTGCCCGGCATCAGCTGGATCGTCGTCTGCGCCTGGGCGAATCCGCCCATCATGGTGGTCACGTACGTGGCCGCAACGAGGCGATCCCCCACGTAGAACTTCAGCGGCACGTTGCCTTCGTATCCCGTGCCCAGCACGGACACAGTCACCGGCGAGGTCACCGCGGCGCCCTGGGTCGGTGCAAGGATCCACACGTTGGCCTGGGTGTCGAGCGCGTTGGCGCGGCTGATCGGCGCCGACCAGTCCATGTGTCCGGACGGGGCGACCGCACCGTTGACGAGCAGGCGCACCTGCTGCACCGTCGGTTCGGCCGCTGTGACCGTGTAGACGAGCTGCTGGACGGAGGCGACCTCGAAGGAAGACCCGAGCGCCACAAACCCGGTCAGGTCGACCGTGGCAAGGCTGCCCGAGATGGTCAGAGACCGCACGCTCACGCCCTTCGGCCACAGCGAGGAGTAGTCCGGGTCGACCGACGTGCCGCGAAGCATCTCGGTCACGGCCGTCAGGGCAGGGCTCCCGTTCAGGACAGCCAGGGAGTGGAACTCGCGGTACAGCCTCGGCCCTCCAGCGACGTCCGCGATGTAGTACACCGCGATGGCGCGAACCGGACCGGCGACCGGCGACGAGACCGCAGACGTAGCGGTCCCGAGAGCGGTGGCCGATGCCTGGGACGGCGCGGTGTTGACGGCGCCAGACGGTGCCGTGACGGATGCGACGGGCCCTGACGTGGTCGTCGTGAGGCCCGGCGTGTTGTTGTGTGATGCCCAATAGATCCCCGCTGCGGTGCCGCCGCCGAACACGATCACGGCAGCGACGACCGCCACCAGCCACCGGGGAGCGGCGCGGCGGGAGCGGCCCGGAGATCGGTGGGGTGTCAGAGGATCAGGAGTGGTGCTGTGGGTGGTTCCTGGGCCGATGGTGCTCATGGCGTTACCTCCAAGCGCGGAGATCAGTCGCTACCTGGTTGGTCGCGCGATCGGCGCTCTCACACATCAGACGTTCAGCCCGGGCAGAGGGTTGACACCGCGACGTCGGCAATTTC
>PMLO01000103.1 GCA_003158895.1 Propionibacteriaceae bacterium | reverse complement strand
GTCGACGGCGCCGATGCCGACCACCGAGGCGCAGGCGCAGGAGGAGGACCGGGTGTGGCCGGGACTCGGCTGCCTGTACGCGAGCCCGGATGCCGAGCAGGAGGCGACGATCCTCGTCATGCCCGACACGAGCCCGTTCTTCACGACCCGGCAGACGACGACGTGCCTGCCCACGTACGGGAAGGGCGTCGCGGTCGACCTCGGCTCAATGAAGGGCTGGTACTGCCCCACTACCAACGAGACTCCCGGCGAGTGGGTGAGCTTCGTGCACCACGGCCGTCTGGTGATCGTGAACCGTACGTCGAAGCCGAACGGCGAGAGCCCGTACAAGAGCGTCCTGATCTCGTACGCCTCCTGGCTGGCTCAGCAGGTCTAGGTCTCGAGCGGGCCTTCGGAGAAGCGGAACCCCGCGGCCGCCCCATCGGACAGGGCCGCGTCGATCCGCCCGGTCATCTCGGCCGACATCGGCGGCAACGCGTCGAGCGGGAACCAGCGGGCCTCGGTGTTCTCGCCGTCCGCCGGGTACGGGTCACCGTCGACCCAGCGCATCCGGAACGTGAGATCGAGGTACTGCGACTGGTCACCGTTCGGATAGACCACCACGTCGGTCACACCCACCTCGGCGAGGCGCTCGGGCACGACCCGTACGCCGGCCTCCTCCGCCACCTCACGCATGCCAGCATCGGCCGGCTGCTCGCCCGGGTCGATGATCCCGGTGACGGGCGTCCAGGCGCCGTTGTCAGCGCGACGTACGAGCAGGAGCTGGTCGTCCCTGACGACGACGGCGGTCACGCCGGAGAGCCACAGCGGCGCCGTACCGATCTTGCCGCGCAGGGCGACCACGAAGTCCGGGATGGCCACCGGGTCAGCCGATCGGGGCCCAGCTCGGCCCCGTCTCTCCGAGGGTGTCGTCGAGCTTGGTGAAGAGGGGGCTCGGCTTGACCAGCGGGCGGCCCACGGGCAGCGGCGTCGACGCCCAGCGCGCCTGCTGCTTGGTGTAGTCGCCGGTGAGGACCGGGTACGACGGCCCGCCCTCCTCGTCGACCTCGACCAGGTCGGGCTGTGCGGCCCAGACGCCGGTGCCGCCCAGCGCCTCGTGGATCTTCTGCGAAGCGTGCGGAAGGAACGGTGTGAGCATCGTGTTGGCGTCGGAGACGACCTGGAGCGCGGTGTTCAGCACGGTGTCGCGGCGAGCCGTGTCGTCCTTGAGCTTCCACGGCTCCTGCTCGGACAGGTACTTGTTCGCGAGGCTCACGATCCGCATCGACTCACTGATCGCGGCCTTGAACCGGCATCGCTCGAGAAGGGTGCCGACTGTCGTGAACGCGCCCGCAGAGGCTGCGAGGAGCGTGGCATCGGAGTCCGTGAGCGTGCCTGGTGTGGGGATCGTCCCGACGTTCTTGTGCGCCATCGAGATCGAGCGGTTGACGAGGTTGCCCCACTCGTTGACGAGCTCCGTGTTCGTACGGCGCACGAACTCGTCCCACGTGAAGTCGGCGTCCTGACTCTCGGGCCCGGCGACGGAGATGAAGTATCGCAGGGCGTCCGGGCCGTACTCGGCGAGGAAGTCCCCCACGTACAGCACCGTGTTCCGCGAGGTCGAGAACTTCGACCCGGACATCGTGAGGTACTCGCTCGAGACGATCTCGGTCGGCAGCGCGAGCGTGCCGAACGCGCTCGGGGTGCCGCCGCGGGCGCCCTGCCCGTTCGCGCCGAGCAGCATGGCCGGCCAGATCACCGAGTGGAAGGTGATGTTGTCCTTGCCCATGAAGTAGTAGCTGGCCGCGTCGGGGTTCTGCCACCACTGCCGCCACGCCTCGGGGTCACCGCTGCGGCGGGCCCACTCGACCGAGGCCGACAGGTAGCCGACAACCGCGTCGAACCAGACGTAGATGCGCTTCATCGCCTGGTCGCTCCAACCCTCGACCGGGATCGGGATGCCCCAGTCGAGGTCACGGGTGACCGGTCGGGCCCGGAGCTCGGAGATGAGGTTGGCGCTGTACTTGAGGACGTTCGGCCGCCAGTCATGGCGCGTCTCGAGCCAGGATCCCAAGGCCTCGGACAGGGCGGGCAGGTCGAGGAACAGGTGTTCGGTCTCGATGAACTGCGGCGTCTCACCGTTGATCCGGGAGCGCGGGTTCTTGAGCTCGATCGGGTCGAGCTGACGGCCGCAGTTGTCGCACTGGTCGCCGCGCGCACCGTCGTAGCCGCAATGCGGGCACGTGCCCTCGATGTAGCGGTCAGGGAGCGTACGACCGGTGGACGGGGACATCGCGCCGAGCTGGGTCTTGGCGACGATGTAGCCGTTGGCGTGGAGCGCCCGGAACAGCTCCTGTACAACGGCTGCGTGGTTCTTCGTGGTCGTCCGGGTGTACAGGTCGTACGTCAGACCGAGGTTCTTGAGGTCGCCGGAGATGACCTGGTGGTACTTGTTGGCCGTCTGCTGCGGCGTCAGGCCCTCCTTGTCGGCCTGAACCTGGATCGCCGTGCCGTGCTCATCGGTGCCCGAGACCATGAGCACGTTCTTGCCCACCATCCGCTGGTAGCGGGAGAAGACGTCCGACGGGACGCCGAAGCCGGACACGTGTCCGATGTGGCGGGGACCGTTCGCATAGGGCCATGCGACGGCGGCGAGAACGTGCGAAGTCATGGGGGAAACCCTAGTGCGTCGCCTGGGGCACCCCTATTTCGTTCACCTCTCGTGTGGCGGGGAGGTCGAGGCAACGCGGGATCGGCATTCGTCCGGAGTTGTGGTCGGAATAGCGGGGGGCTTCGACCTCTCGCGGCGTTCGACGGGGCTTGCGGTCGCTCTCAGGGCATCCGGACCTCTCAGAACGACCCCACGTCCGGTCGGAATCCCGGGGTCGCCAGACACGGCCGCCACAGCGTCCACAACGCCGGTTCACCGTGTCGCATCGAGCTGCGATCAGATCCCCGACAGACGACGTACCGGGCGACTCCGCCCAGCTCGCAGCTGCCCAGCCACTCGGCCAGGGCTCCTGGGTGAAGGCACCGAACCAGGCGGCATGACCAGACGCCATCGGTTGACAGTTTCTACTATTCGTCGTTGAATACTCTACGTGGAATATTCCGGGACGAACAGGGGACTTCCAGCCGTGGGAGTGTCGATCCTGGCCCTGCTGGCGGAACGACCGATGCATCCGTACGAGATGTACCAGACACTCCGCGAGCGTCACGAGGACATCGTGGTGCCGGTGAGCGTCGGGTCGCTCTACCACGCGGTCTCACGGCTGGCCGAGCACGGACACGTACGGCCCGTCACGACCGAGCAGGTGGGGAACCGGCCCGAACGCACCACGTACGAGATCCTCGACACAGGGCTCGACATCATGCGCACCCGCCTGTACGAGCTCCTTTCCGTCCCCACCCAGCTGTCCCAGGCCGACCACACCGGGATCGGGGAGCTGCACAACCTGTCCACCAGTGCGGTGCTCAGCGCCCTCGATGCCCGGATCGCGGCCCTCGACGGACAGATCGCCGAGCACGAAACCCTTCTCACCGACGCCCAGATCCGGAATGTCGACGCCATCTACCTGTTGTACGGGTCATACGCAACGGCACAGCAGCACCACGAGCGTGAGTGGTTCGCCACGCTACGCGACCGCATCCAGACAGGAGATCTCACATGGCCGACGCCGACGTGACGACCCAGAACTCATACTCTGCCGCCGCATCGCCCGACCAGGTCGAGGTGCCCAAGAACGCGTGGCCCGCACTCTGGGCGCTCGTCCTCGGGTTCTTCATGATCCTCGTCGACTCGACGATCGTCTCCGTCGCCACCCCGGCGCTGATGCGCGCGTTCAACACCGGCATCGACCAGGTGGTGTGGGTGACCAGCGCCTATCTGCTCGCGTTCGCCGTCCCCATGCTCATCACGGGTCGCCTCGGCGACCGGATCGGGCCGAAGCGGGTCTACATGATCGGCCTGGTCATCTTCACCCTGTCCTCCGCGTGGTGTGGGCTGACCGGCACGCTCGGCCTCGGCATCGGCTGGCTCATCGTCGCGCGCGTCGTCCAGGGCCTCGGCGGCTCGATGATGTCACCGCAGACGATGACCGTCATCGCACGGATCTTCCCGCCGCAGAAGCGCGGCGGCGCCATGGCGCTGTGGGGCTCCACCGCCGGCGTCGCGGCGCTGGTCGGACCCATCCTCGGCGGCATCCTCATCGACTCCGCCGGGTGGGAGTGGATCTTCCTCATCAACGTACCGGTCGGGATCCTCACCGTGATCCTGGTCGCCCGGCTTGTGCCGAAGCTGGCGACCCACACCCACACGTTCGACTGGACAGGCGTCGTACTCAGCGCCGTCGGCCTGTTCTGCGTGGTCTTCGCGATCCAGGAAGGCGAGACGTACAGCTGGGGCACGATCACCGGCATCATCAGCGTGCCTGCGCTGATCGTGCTCGGAGCCGTACTGCTCGTCCTCTTCGTCTGGTGGCAGTGGCGACAGAAGAGCGAGCCGCTCGTGCCGCTCAGCCTGTTCTCGGACCGCAACTTCAGCGTCTCGTCGGTCGCCATCACCGCGGTCGGCTTCAGCATCACCGCGATGATCTTCCCGTTCATGATCTACGCGCAGGTGGTGCGCGGGCTCGATCCGACGCACGCCGCGCTCCTGATGGCCCCGCAGGCCGTCGCCAGCATCGTGATAGCACCGATCGCCGGCAGGCTCGTGGACCGGGTACATCCTCGCTACCTCGCGAGCATCGGCCTCCTCGGCCAGGCGGCCGCGATCTTCTGGCTCTCCCGCGTCATGACGACGAGCTCCGCGACGTGGCAGATCCTCCTGCCGGCCCTGTTCCTCGGCATCTTCAGCTCGTTCGTCTGGGGGACGCTGGCGACCGGCGCCAACCGCAACCTGCCGCCGCAGTCGGCCGGGTCGGGATCGGGCGTGTACAACACGGTGCGCCAGGTCGGCTCGGTCATCGGGTCCGCCGCGATCGCGGTCCTCATGGAGTCGCGGATCGCCGCGCACCTCCCAGGTGCGCAGGGTCCATCGCTGTCTTTCGGGACGAGCGTCGCGCTCCCGCCGTTCGTGAAAACGGGTCTCGCGGCGGCCCTCAGCGACGCCATGGTGCTGCCTGCCGCGGTCCTTCTCGTGGGTTTCGTGGCCACTCTGTTCTTCGAGAACCTGCGTCACTTGCGTTGAGGAACGCTTAACTGAAGCCTCGTGGGGCCTAGATCGGCCCAATACCCCTTGTAAGTCACGGATCCGCCGCGAAAACCTCCCCTGGGATGTCGGCTTTCCCAATCTCCAGATCTCCGCTACGTTGCTGTCATACCGCCTGTGGAGGCGGTGACTTGGGGAAGTCTTAACAGGAGTGGCCATGTTCTATGGCCGTAATCTGGCGCAGCCACGCGTCTCCATCGTCCTAGCGACGCTGAACGAAGCGCGCAACACAGCCGGCCGGGAGACACTTCCCGCCGTGACCGGCACCGTGACGAAGCCCAGCAGGGTGCGTCCATCCCGGACGAGGAGTCGGGCATTGTGATAGGCGTCGGCCCCGTCCAGCCGCAGCGGGTCCGTACCGTCGGCATCGGCTCTGTCGCACTCGCCGATCCAGACAGCGCCCGGCCACTCAGGCTCTCCCCAGGGAAGCATCGGACGCTCCAGCACGCCTTCACGACCCCTGAGCCACTAGGGGCTTCAGCCCCCGCTCACCACGTGCGGGGTCGCCGATGAGTTCCACGTTCCGGCCCGAACCCGAGACCCCGCCGGTCGACGAATCCCTCGTCCGTACGCTCGCCGGGATAGCCATTCTCATCTTCGGTGGCGTCGCCGCCATCATCGCGTGGCAGGCCCCGAGCGGCGGCATCGAGGGTTTGTGGGTGACGATGGCGCTGCAGCTCGTCCCAGGGGCTGTGATCGGGCTGTACTTCCATCTGCGCGGCGTCGCGCTCGCCCTGTCGACGATCTTCGGGAGCGCCACGGCACTCGTCCTCATCTCCCTTCCCATGGCCTGGTTCGGGTGGTGGCACGTGCGGCCCGTGGCCACCGTGCTGCTGCTGGTCACGTCCAGCTTCGGCGCTGTCATCGCGTCGGGAGACTTCCGCACGATCGACCGGGGGGCCGCACCGGAGATCGCACGCCGGATCCGGCACTGGACGTTCGGGCCCGGCGGTCTGGCGACGATCGGCTTCGCCCTCGCGCTTGCGTCCGCCAGGCATGGGCTTCCCCAGCAGTGGGGCGCCATCGTCGCAGCCGGTCCCGTCGCGTGGGTCGGCGTGCTGCTCATCGTCGGCAGCGTCGCCTGGGCGTTCGGCGGAGGCACTGCCGGGCCCGGGTGGGCCGTGGTGCTGCTCAGCTGCGTCGTACAGAGCGTGCAGGCGATGAGCTACGGGCTGCCGACGGTGCAGGTCGCCGCGCGCCACGTGGGGATCGCCGAGTCCATCGTCACGTACGGCAAGGTCTTTCCGGAGAACGACATCTACCAGGCGTGGTCCGGCCTGTTCGCCTCGGCCGCTTTCGTCAAGGTCGCATCCGGCTGGAACGACCTCCTGCTGTACGCGACCGTGTGGGGCGCGGTCTCCGCGGCGGTCATGGTTCTCGCCGTCCGAGCGGTGGCCGGCCAGTTCCACGGCGAGAAGCGTGCCTGGTCGGCGGCACTCGTCTTCGGGCTCGCCTCGTCGCTCAACACGACGTTCTTCGCTCCACAGATGTTCGGCTTCATCGGGGCGTTCGTCATCATCGTGCTGATGCTGCGCATGGGTGACCCACGCTANNTTCCTCGCGGTCGCGGCGCTGACGATCACACGCATGATCACCCGCTGGACGACGGGGCTTCTGCTCATCATCCCCGCCGTGCTGTTCGCCTATCTCAACCGTGACGTGCTCGGGTCCTTCATCTCGTCGCGTGATCTCGGCCAGTTCCTCGAGAACCTCCGGCCCCCGATCCACTCCACGTCCACCGCGCTGGAACCGGCGCTCATCAACCGCATCACGTTCGACGTGCCGGCCGTCACTCTCGCGCTGATCGGGGTGTTGGCGCTGGTCGTGCTCTGGAAGCACCGGACGCGGCAGATCGTCGCCCTCGTCGTCGCCGCGGCCAGTCCGGTCGCGCTGTTCTTCGGGTCGAGCTACGGCAACGAAGGCATCTTCCGCGTCGCCCTCTTCGCGCTGCCGTGGCTCTCGATCCTCGTCGTCTACCTGCTGCCCGAGCCGGGCAGGCGGTTCTGGACGCACAGGATCCACCCGATCCGGCTNNCAGGACAGCTACGTCTTCATGCTCGGGACCGACCTGGCCGAACCACTCTTCGTCACCGGTCGGCTGCTCCCGTACATCTCGCGCGAAACCCTGCTCAAGAGCACGCCGCCGGCGTATCCGACGACGACCGGCACGGCGTACGACCCCAAGGCGGACCTGGCGCTGCTCACAGATGCGTGGGCCTCTCAGCCGAACGCGAAGCACGTGTACGTGCTGGCCACGGACTCGATGCGGATCTTCGACGAGCGGTACGGGCAGCAGCTCGCCTCGGACCAGATGCGACTCGAGGCACAGCTGCGCGCGAAGACCGTCAGCTGGCAGGTCGTGTACGACCAACCCGGGGCCAGGGTGTACGAGTTCCTCGGAGTGGCTCCGTGAGCCTTCCCGCCNNGATGCCCGTCTTCCTCCATGTGGCCGGGCCGGCATGCGCAGTCACCACGCAGGTCAGCGGCGGGTCACGGCCGACCGCGTCGTCGAAGGCTAGACAACCTGGCGGATCAGGGCCTCCGCGGCATCGACGATCTGGTGGGTCTCACGCTCCCAGTGCGGCTCCTGGCTGCGGTACGGACCCGTCGCGAGCGAGATGATCACGGCCGCGGCGCGCAGCCGCAGCTCGGTGGGATCGACCCGCTCGTCGAAGACCGGCACCCACGTACGAAGCAGGTGGTGGACGCGCTCCGCCTGACGGGTGTTCATCCGCTGCACNNCCCTCGTGGAAGTCTCCGTGGGTGGGTTCCTCCCCCTCGGGACACCCCTCGAGACCTTGCGTGATCTGCTCGGCCATCCAGTCCAGCCGAGGCTGGAGCGGCGGGAGGGCTTGCGAGACCATCCGGGAATAGTGCCTGACGGCCTCGGCCCAGGGCGGGCGGCGCTCCAGAGCGGCGACCGAGGCCGGCATCGCGTCGAGCACCCGGATCAGCCGCTCGGCGGTGGTGGGCGGCTCGTCGTCGAAGATCGCCCTCGCCAGCGGCCTCCCGGGCAGCTCGTCGAGGATCAGCAGGTGATCGGAGGTCGCCGCAAGGATCACGGGCGCCGGGACGCCCGCCTCGAGGAGCAGCTCATGGCGCGACTTCACGGACTCGAAGAGACGCTCGCGCAGCACCTTGACGTACAGCACCCTCGGCGGTGAGGTCACCGTGCACTTCAGCACCGCTCGACGCCGCGGCCGGTAGCCGATCATGTCGAGCCGGATCTGGTCGACGCCGACCGGCGTGGGAAAGACCCTGTACTCGTTGAGGACCGCCGCCATCTCGGTGGGGTACGCGGCACGCTCGAGGCCGGGCAGGTCCGGATCCTTCGGGTAGATCCAGACAGCAACTTCCCGGTCGCCGTCGGCGAAGATGGCCGCGCGCTCGTCCGTACGAGCCAGGCCTCCGGCGCGCGCCGACACGCCGAGCAGCTCCTTGCGGACGCCGTGCGGCCACTCGACGGACGCGACGTACGTGGCCGTGGTCGAGCGCTGGGGGTTCGCGTCGATGTGGTCGAGCGCCCAGGACTGGAGCACCCCGCCCGCATGCTGCACGGCGGTGCGCAGGAGATTCCCCACCTCGTCTCCGGTCAGGAGCTTCGAACCGTCCGGATCGCGCACAACACCTCCTCAGCACGCCTTTGTCACACGCCGGGCTCTGGTCGCGCCGAGCCTATCGGTCGCCTGCGGCGTCGACAGCACTCCCCTGCCTTGTCGCCGCGCCGTCGGCCTCCGCCACGGCTTCAACCGCGTCATCCTCGGCGGGACGGATGTTGATGCGTGCCGCCCGTCGGCCGTCCAGCTCTGTCACCGTCATGTCAAACGTCGACTCGGACCGCCCCGTGACCTGAGGCACGACGACCCGTACGGTGTCCCCGACCTCAGGCAGCGCACCATGCTGCGCGACCCAGTAGCCGGCCACCGTGTCGTACGGCCCCTCCGGGAGCTCGTACCCGGTCCGGTCCCCGAACTCCTCGAGTGTGATCAGCCCGTCGACCTCGACGGCCCCTGACATCCGCACGATGGAGACGTGGGCGACGTCGTACTCGTCCTGGATCTCGCCGACAAGCTCCTCGACCAGGTCCTCCAGCGTCACGATGCCGGCCGTACCGCCGTACTCGTCCCTCACGATCGCCAGCTGCGAGTTCGTACGGCGCATCTCGGTGAGCGCGTGGAGGATCTTGACGGTCTCGGGCAGGGAGATGACGGGACGCACGAGGCGCGACACCGGCGCGTTCCGCGTCGACGAGGTGAGATCCATGAGGTCGCGGACGTGGAGGAAGCCGAGCACTTCGTCGACGGTCTGGCCGGTGACCGGGTATCGGCTGTGCGGCGCGCCCTGTACCTCGCGGAGTGCTGCGTGCGCCGGCATCGAGCCCGCCAGGAAGTCGACCTCGGTGCGCGGCACCATCACCTCGCGCAGCGACCGCTCACCCGCATCGAACAGCTGGTCGACGATGTTGCGCTCCTCGATGCCGAGCGACTGCGAGCCGATGACGAGGGCCCGGATCTCCGCTTCGGTGACCTGCTCGCGCCCTGCGTTCGGGTCGCCTCCGAACAACCGCACGATGGCGTTGGTCGAGACACCCAGGAACCAGATCAGGGGACGTACGGCCTTGGCGATCGTGTCGACCAGGGGCGCGAGCGCCATCGCGAACGCTTCGGCGCGCTGCATAGCCAGGCGTTTGGCGGCGAGCTCGCCGAGGACGATCGCGAAGTACGAGATCGCAATGGTGACAGCGACCAGTGCCAACGGTCTCGCGATGCTCTCCGGTACGCCCCATCGGACGAACACCGGCGCGAGGAAGTCCGCCAGCGTCGCGCCGCCGAACGCCGCCGAGAGGAACCCCGACAGCGTCACGCCGATCTGTACGGCGGACAGGAACCGGTTCGGCGAGGCCGCGAGTTCTGCGACCTTCGCACCTCGCTTGCCCCGCGCCGCGAGCTGCTTGAGCTGCGACTCCCGAAGGCTGACCAGCGACATCTCCGCGGCGGCGAACACTCCCCCGATGAGGATGAAGACGAGGATCAGCAGCATGTCCTGCAGAACAGGGCTCATGCCGCACCACCACCCGTACTGTCTGGGTCAGTCACGGGTCCGAGTCTATCGGCGACTCTCGAGATCAAGGCTGCGTTCCCGTCCCCACGATGCCCGGCGAAGCTGCCCTCGCGTCGCATGGACCTGGCACCACAGGGGCGCCCAGGTACAGACTTGGCCGAGAGCACCTCCATGTTCGTCACCGGAAGGACGCGATGACAACGCTGTACCTCAGCGACCTCGACGGGACGCTGCTCGGTCCAGACGAGCGGTTGTCATCGACAACATGTGACGTCGTGACCCGCTTCGTTCGCCGCGGCGGACTCTTCTCCTTCGCCACGGCCAGATCGCTCATCACGGCACAGAAGGTGACCGCGGGTTTGCCGCTCGACCTGCCGGCAATCGTCTACAACGGGGTGTTCATTGTGCGGGCCGAGCCGCGGGAGGTCCTGTACGCACGTGGGTTCTCCGAGGCCGATGCCCATTACCTCCGTACAATGCTCACTCGATTAGAAGTCCGACCCATCGTGTTTTCCCTCATCGGTGGCGTCGAGAAGTTCTCGTACGATCCGGCACATGCCAGCGATGGGATGAAGTCGTTCGTGGCGGGTCGCCGCGACGACATCCGACGTAGGCCTGTGGATGATCTTGACGCGCTGTACGAGGGAGATGCCTTCTATGTGAGCTGCATCGGAGACGGCACGGAACTGGAGCCCGTACGTGACCTCTTCGCCGGAGACGATCGGTTCTCGTGCATCTACCAGCGGGACATCTACTCCGGTGCGCCGTGGTTCGAACTGATGCCCGCCGGAGCATCGAAGGCCACGGCGGCCTTACGGCTGAAGGAGCTCCTCGGATGCGACCGTCTCGTCTCGTTCGGCGACGGAGCGAACGACCAGGCCCTGTTCGCCGTATCCGACGAGTGCTACGCGGTCGAGAACGCCGTCCCTGAGCTGAGAGCCGTCGCCACAGGGGTGATCGGCAGCAACGCCGACGACGGAGTGGCCCGATGGCTTGAGGCACGACTCGACCAAACGCGGGTGAACCAGCGTTGAACGTCTGAAGTTGCGCTCACAAGGCCGCGCTCACAGGGGCCCCGGGGCTGAACGTCCGAAGTCACGCTTCTGAGGGATTCCCTGGGCCTCAACAGCGCAACTTCGGACGTTGGACGACGCTCGCGCGACGCGAGCCACCTCATAGCCGTAAGTTCGGACGCTCACATCGCCTCACGGCGCACGAGCCTGGTCTGCGGGTCTCCTCCCGGCTGAGGTGACCTCGTCGGCATGGCCAGCACGCCATGTGCCGGGCACGCTGCTGTGCCAGTCTGTACGTCGTGCCTTTGAACATCTCCGTGATCGGGACCAACTATCTGGGTGCGGCTCATGCGGCGGGTATGGCCGAGTTCGGGCATCGGGTGATCGGCGTCGACATCGATGCTCGACGCGTGGACGTCCTGAACTCCGGACGTTCCACGATCTTCGAGCGGGACCTCGAGCCGATGCTCGCCCGGCACACCTCGACGGGCCGGCTCCGGTTCACCACCGACTACCGCGAGGTCGCCGACTGGGCCGACGTCCACTTCGTCGCGGTAGGGACACCGGCGAACCCCGACGGGTCGGCGGACCTCTCCCAGGTGTTCGCCGTCGCCGAGACGCTGGGCCCTCTGCTGACCAGGCCGACGGTGATCGCAGGCAAGTCGACGGTCCCCGTCGGGACGGCGATGATGCTCGAGGCACGGCTACGCGAACTCGCGCCGGTGGGCGACGGCGTCGAGGTGATGTGGAACCCCGAGTTTCTCCGTGAGGGGTACGCCGTCACCGACACGTTGCGTCCGGACCGGATCGTGCTGGGTACGCACTCTGCGGAAGCGCTCCGCACGATGCGGTACGTGTACGCGCTGCCGATCTCGGAGAACGTGCCGATCGTCGAGTGCGACATCGCGACCGCGGAGCTCATCAAGACCGCCGCGAACGCGTACCTCGCCATGAAGATCTCGTTCATCAATGCCATGGCGCAGATGTGCGAGGCGGCCGGCGGCGACGTCGTACTGCTCGCCGATGCGCTCGGCTACGACTCCCGCATCGGCCGCGAGTTCCTCAACGCCGGCCTCGGCTTCGGAGGCGGTTGCCTACCCAAGGACATCGCGGCCCTCGCGCACCGTGCTGGCGAGCTGGGTGTACCTCAGCTCACCGAGCTCATCGAGGCCGTCGAGCACATCAACTCGACGCAGCGTGACGAGATGACGAGGCTGACGATCTCGGCCCTCGGCGGCAACGCCGCCGGCAAGCGGGTGGCCGTGCTGGGTGCGACGTTCAAGCCCGGTACGGACGACACCCGCAACTCGCCGTCGCTCACGGTCGCGGCCGCCCTGGCGAAGGCGGGCGCCGAGGTTCGCGTGTACGACCCGCAGGCGCACATCCACCAACCCGGCGTCACACAGCACCCGAGCGTGCTCGACGCGCTCGCGGACGCGGACATCGTGCTGCACCTCACGGAGTGGCCCGAGTTCCGCCAGCTCGACCCGATGGCCCTCGACGGCGTCGTACGGTCGAAGGTGCTCATAGACGGCCGCCTCAAGCTGCACCGACCCACGTGGCAGCGCGCGGGATGGAAGGTCATCCAGCTGGGGCGCGCCTCGACCTGGTGACGCCGCGCCGCGCCCGACGCGGACGACGGGGCTGGTGCGTACAGCTCGTACAGCTCAGGACAGGGCAGCCTTGAGGTTCTCGTCGATCGCCGCGAGGAACTCCTCGGTGGTGAGCCATGCCTGGTCGGGGCCGACCAGGAGCGCGAGGTCCTTGGTCATCTTCCCCGACTCGACGGTCTCGATGCAGATCCGCTCGAGCGTCTCGGCGAAGGCCGTGACGTCGGGTGTGTTGTCGAGGGCGCCGCGGTGCTTGAGGCCGCCGGTCCAGGCGTNNGTGCCGTGCGCGGCCTCGGCCTCGACGGTCTTGCCGTCCGGCGTCATGAGGACGCTGGTCATGAGGCCGAGCGAGCCGAAACCCTGCGCGACGGTGTCCGACTGGACGTCGCCGTCGTAGTTCTTGCA
>PMLO01000276.1 GCA_003158895.1 Propionibacteriaceae bacterium | reverse complement strand
TCGCGATCAGCGTCGCCCGCGATGCCACCCAGCGGAGGCACGGCAACGGGTTCACGGGACATCACCTTCCCCACCTGGTCATGTCCGCAGCCATGGTCTACATGTTCGCCGTCATGTTGGTCCCTGCCAGCGACAGCAGCGCCTCCGGCACGTCGGGTATGTCCGGTATGAGCGTCGGCGGTGGTCTCGTCCCCCTCGCAACCCTCGATTACGCGCTCGTCATCTTCATGGTCGGCTACGCCGTCCTCGTCGTCGACCGCCTCCCCGGCCTCGCAGCTATCGGGTCCGGAGACCTGCGGGTCGTCGGGCACAAGGACACTGCAACCACCGCGCGACCGCTCGCCACGACAACGGCGGCCATCATCAACATCGTGATGGCCGTCACCATGGGCTACATGCTCACCATGATGTTCGCCTGACGGGTTGGTCGTCCGTACCCGTGGGGCGTGGGCCAGTCGACCACGCCGCTGACCCTGCGAGGCGTACGGCGGGCGTCGCCGGTGGGTCGTCGCCGTCCCGGCGTGGCGGGTGCTGGGTCACAGGACTCACAGTTAGCCTCGGCCGCGGCGGTCGCCGCCACGGCATCCACGTGGTCCCTCGGTCGCCCGGAAGGACGACGTCATGACCGAGATCGGACACACGCACTTCCCAGGGCCTGTGGACGCGCAGTTCGCGAGACGTACGCCGGTGCTCATCCGCATCCTGGTCCTCCTGCTGGTGGGCGTGATGGCGGCGGCTGCGGTGTGGGGGATGGTGAGGCTGTGGCCGCGCGGGTCGGTGCCCGTGACGGCGCCGACCGCCTACACGGCTTCAGGCGCCGAGCTGCTGCACGCCAGCGTGGTGTCGATGACTCAGCCGTGCCCGGCCGTCGCTCCTGACGAGATGTCGACGACCCAAGGCCCTCCGGACTGCGGAAACCTCACCGTGCGACTCAACGACGGCAACATCGAGACCGTGTCCATCACCACCGACGTCTCCCGGTCGGGTCTGAGGGCCGGCGACACGGTGAGGATGCTCAAGATCCCGGACGCCGCGATTGAGCAGGCAGGTGCGCAGGGCGCGCAACTGGACAGTCCGTACTCCTTCGTAGGGATCGACCGTCCCGCGCCGCTCATCCTGCTCGTTGTGATCTTCGTCCTCGTCGCCCTCGTCGTGGCTCGCTGGCGTGGCCTGGCGGCTCTGATCAGTCTCGTCCTGGGCGGTGCTGTCCTTATCGTGTTCGTAGCGCCGGCGCTGCTTCGTGGTGAGAACCCGGTCCTGGTCGGATTGACCGCCTCCGGGGTGACGATGCTCGTCGTCCTCTATCTCACCCACGGAGTGAGCCTGCGCACATCCACGGCATTGCTGGGCACCGGTTTGGGGCTCCTGCTCACCGCAGCCACCGGCCTTTTGGCCTCCGACGCGGCCCGGTTGACAGGGGCCGGCGACGACAACAGCAGCGTGCTTCAGAGCCTTGCCAGTGCCGTCCGGCTGCACGACCTCGTGGCGTGCGGGGTGCTGATCGCAGCGTTCGGCGTCCTCAACGACGTGACGGTCACCCAGACCTCTGCGGTCTGGGAGCTGCGCGCCGCGAGCCCGACGACCGGCCGACGCGCCCTGTTCAGCTCCGCGATGCGGATCGGCAGGGACCACTTAGCGTCCACCGTCTACACGATCGTGTTCGCCTACGCCGGGGCAGCGCTGCCCGTCCTGCTCCTCATCGCCCTGTCCGGGTCCTTCGACACCCTCTTCCTCTCGGAGGACGTCACGGCCGAGGTGGTGCGCATGCTTGCCAGTGCCATCGGCCTGATGCTGGCCATACCGGCCACCACCGCCGTCGCCGTGATGGTCGCTCCGCCACCGTCCGCGGCCGCGGCCGCGGCTGTCCCCAGCGGCCATGGAGGTGTTGCCAGGAGGGAGCGGCTCGCGGAGCTCTAGACCACCGAGCCGGGCAGGGGTCACTCGGGTTGGCCCCTTTCGTTCATCGTCGTCCCTATTGGGTCATATCTGGCACGCCGGCGCTAAGCCGCCGCGACGTGGCCGACTCGACGCGTGGGATTCGAGGAGACAATCACATGGCAGCAACGAGACCTTGAGTTCCAGCTCCAGCGTCAGTCGGCCACCTGGCAGGTGGCGCAACGGCCGAACAGCTCGAGCTGGTGGGTGACGTCACTGAACCCGTGCTCGGTAGCCACGGCGATGGCCCATTGCTCCAGGGCCGGTCCGTCGATCTCCACCGCGCGCCCGCACTGACGGCAGATCAGGTGGTGGTGATGGACGTCGCTGCAGCGCCGATAGAGAGTCTCGCCATCCTCACGGACCAACGTGTCGACTTCCCCGAGCTCAGCCATCAAGCCCAAGTTGCGGTACACCGTCGCCATCCCAACCGATACCCCGCGTGCGCGCAGGGCGTCGTGGAGATCCTGGGCACTGCGGAACCCACCCGCCTCAGCCAGCAGCGTTGAGACCGCCACCCTCTGCCGAGTGGTCCGCTGGCGTGGATGCGACGTGCTCGTCATGGTCCGATTCTAAAGGCCGGGGTTGTGGGCCCTAGTGCTCGTGGACGTGGTCGCCGTGCTGGAAATGCTTGTGGCCGTCGTGGAGATGGTCAACGTGGTCCTCGTGGGAGAGCGACTCGTGCCCGTCACCCTCGTGGTGGGGCTCACTGTGCGCGGGATGCACCTTGAACGACCTGTGCGACGTACCGCGCAGCGCCGCGACGGCGCTGGCAGCAAGGTAGATCAGGAAGGAGATGGTGGTCACGTAGGGGCTGATGGGAATCGATGACCCGAGTGCAAGGAGGATGCCGCCGACGAGGGAGACGAACGCGAACGCCATCGAGAGGAGCGCCACGCGTGTCGGAGAGTGGGTCAGACGCATCGCGGCGGCAGCCGGGGTCACGAGAATGGCCAGCACCAAGAGAGAGCCGACGATCTGGACACTGACTGCCACGGTGAGCCCGAGCAGAATCATGAACGCCAACGACAGAAAGCGGGTTGGCACACCACGCGCTTCGGCGACGTCGGGATCGAGGCTGGCGAAGGTGAGTGGCCGCCAGATGGCGAGCAGCCCGATAGCGACAATGAGGCTGATGACCATCAAGGCGCCGAGTTTCGGGTCGTCGACGGCAACGATCTGACCGGTCAGGAGACCGAACTTGTTCGCTGTCCGGCCCGGATAGAGGGAGAGGAAAAGGATCCCGAGGCCGAGGCCGAAGGGCATGATGACGCCGATGACAGAGTTCCGCCGGCGCGCTTGGGCGCCGAAGATGCCAATGATGGCCGCGGCGACGATAGACCCGCCGAGGGCTCCGGGGACGACACCGATGCCGAAGAGCAGGCCAGCCGCGCCTCCAGCGAAGGAGAGCTCACTGATCCCGTGGACGGCGAAAGCGAGGTCGCGCTGCATCACGAAAGTGGCGACGAGACCTCCGACGATGCCGAGGATGGCGCCGGCGATGACTGAGTTGATCAGCAGGGAGAACAGCTGGCCGTAGTCGGCGAAGTTGAAAAGCTGGGAAAGCCAGGTGCTCACGAGTCGCTCCGTTTCGTCATCGTCACTGCCCGTGGCCCTGGTCGTGGTGATGCTGTTCCGGGACTCCGGCAACGAGGATGCGGCCGCCGGCGCGGACGACTTCGACCGGCGCATCGAAGAGCTCGCTCAGGACGTCGCTGCGCAGCACGCTGCCAGGGGTTCCCATCCGGAACCGTTCGTTGCCCAGGTAAAGGACACGGTCGACGACTTCGAGGAGGGGGTTGATGTCGTGGGTGACCAGCAGTACAGCGAATCCGCGAGCCTTGCGCTCTTGATCGATCAGGTTCACCACCTCAGATTGGCGGCGTAGATCGAGGGAGGCGAGAGGCTCGTCACATAACAGCAGCCGTGGGTTGTTGGCGAGAGCTTGCGCGACGCGCAGGCGCTGCTGTTCGCCGCCAGACAACAGACCCACTGGTGCGTCGGCGTACTCCGACGCGCCGACCTCGCGGAGCAGGTCGGCGATGATCTTGCGGCGCCGACGGCTGGGCAGCCCTGGACCCCACCGGTGCCCCACCAGCCCGAGCCCCACGAGGTCGCGGCCACGCAGCGAAACACCGACGTCCGACAGCCCCTGCTGAGGCACGTACCCGATGTGACGGTGGCCNNCCCAGGATCGTGCGCAGCAGACTGGTCTTTCCCGAACCATTGGAGCCCAGCACCGCGATCAACTCTCCCGGTCGGACATCCAGATCCAGATCGCGCCACAACACCCGCCCGCCCAAGGCGAGCGTCGCGCCGCGCATCCGGAGTACCGGATCATGATCGAGGATCGGCCACAGGCGTCCAGATGCCCCCGAACGGGCTTCGCGTGCGGCGCCCGCTCGCTCGCTCTCCGGGCCGCCGTAACCGGTGGGCGTGACCGGGCTCACTGCGCGAGCGCCTGACCAAGAGCTGCGATGATTCCTGCTTGCCAGTCGAGGTAGGTCTTGCCGCTCGGTACGGTTTCCTGCACGGGCACGACCGGGACGTCTGCCGCGTTGGCCGCATCGAGCACCTTTTGGGTCAGGGGTCCGCTGGTCTGCTGGTTGTAGGCCAACACAGATACGGCGTGGTTGGTGAACAGAGCCAGGGTCTGGTTCAAGACGCTAGGCGCCGGGTCCGTGCCATTCTCGATGGCTTTGCTGAACTCCACAGGCGTCTTGTTGACCAGACCCATGGCGTCCAGAAGGTAGAGCGGTACGGGCTCCGTGATGGCAGCGCCCTTGCCCGCGTACTTCGCCTTCAGATCGGCCACGCTGGCGTTGAGCTTGTCCAAGCCTGCGATGAACGCCTGGGCATTGGCGGCGAACGCGGTGGATCCGCCTGGGTCGATCGTGGTGAGCCGGTCGCGGACAGCCTCGGCGACCTTCCGTACGGCGGCGTAGTCGTACCAGACATGCTCATTGAGGTCTTGGCCCGGCGCAGCCGTGTCACCGGATAGCTGTACGGCATTCAGCACGACCACCTTCGGGTTGCCAGCCGACTGCAGCATGGTGTCGACGAAGTCGTCGTAGCCGCCGCCGTTCTCGACCACCAGCTGTGCCTGGGACAGCGCGAGCTGGTTACGGCTACTCGCCTGGTACTCATGCGGATCCTTGTTCGGATCGTCGATGATGCTGGTCACCTCCACATGGTCGCCACCGATCCGGCTGGCAATATCGCCCCACACATTGGTCGAGGCGACGACCTTGATCGTCGCCGCTGACGAAGCGCTTGCTTGAGAGCTGGCGGGCGTCGACCCACCAGAGCAGCCCGCCAGCGTGAGCACCGCAGACAGTGCCATCGCGACTACCCCCGAAAATCTCCAAACCTTCATGACGTTTCCCCTCAGCCTTGTCTGTTCCGCTGGCGTCTTCGTGACCTCGCCTAGACAGTAGCTCATAAAGATAATGACTCTCAACATGATTAGGGAGTCGGGCACAAGCGGAGCTGAGGTCCACGTCGGCGCCCTTGGCTGCTCGAGTACGCCCTGCCGCGCGGCCTGACCGACATCGCCGAAGAGGATCCCCGGCGCCGCATCGTCAACCGGGTATTCGGGTCTGGGTCGGTCAGACAACCTCAGCGCTGATGGCGAAGCGGTCCGAGCTGAGCGGCTCCCCTGGTCGGCCGCGGCATGCCGCTAGATCAGCGCGGCTTGCGGAGTTGCGTGTCCGACGCGGCCTTGGCTCGCGCATGGTGACGCAGTGTGGCGAAGGCCGCATCGCTTCCGGCTGGGCCGGCCGAGTGCGAGTGCAGCATCAGAGCTGGAAGCGCAGTCCATGGAGTGGGCGACCTGCTGAACGAGCTGGCGACCCAGCTCGGCAACGGGCAGTTCTACTCACGCGACCTACCTCTGATCGACGAGCCGCTGCACCTTCACGCCGAGCGACACGTCAGGCGACGCAACGCGTAGCGACCGGCTCGCTGGAGGGTCCCCCTTGGCCGAGCGACCCCTGGATTCACCGATCCTCGAGCCTCGCAGGGCCCCGACGTCGTACTGTTCAGAACATTTCGTCCTAACGAAACGCGAACCGCCGTGGGCCTCTATGTGCAAGGCCTGTCGGGATTAGCCTTGCTCTTGGTGGGCGTGGCTTGTCGCTGGAGCTGAAGAGCGGGGTTGCCGGGCTGTGATCTCCGTCACGCTGCTGGCCGGTTGGCTGTTGGTCGTGCCCGGGTTGCGCTGGCCGCGTCCACCCCGTCGGCGTCGCGTCTCATGGCTGAGTAGACGATGTCGGAGAGGCGTCGTTTGAGGCAGCGGAGGGCTTCTTTGCTGGTCTTGCCGGCTTCGCGTTTGCGTTGGTAGTAGGCCCGGCCTTCGGTGTCGGCGCGGGTCTGGGTGATCGCGATCGTGTAGAGGCACTTGTTCAAACGCCGGTTGCCGCCGGGGTTGAACCGGTGCCGGTGGGTCCGCCCCGACGAGGCGGACAGGGGTGCGGTGCCGTTGGCTGAGGCGAACGCGTTCCGGTTCGGGTAGCGGTTGATGTCGACGACTTCGGCTAGGAACCGGCCGGCGATGATCGGCCCGACCCCGTGGATGCCGGTCAGGCTGGTCCCGGGCGCCGCGTTCCCTCGAGGTCATCAACGTCGGCACCTCGAGGATCGTCACCCTGCTCTGGTCCCAGTCCAGGGCGAGATAGGCCGCGACGCATCGGCCGTAGTGGCCCGAGCCTTCGATCCCGACCCGCGTCACGTGATGTGTGGCCAGCAGCTCTCCGATCCGAGCGAAGCCGGACCGGGTGTTTGGCTCGTCCACGCGAGCCACACAAGCCAACCTGGTCGACCACGGCCACCGCCAACGAGTCCTTATGCGTATCGATACCTGCGAACACGACGCCTCCTTGATGCTTGCTCATCAAGACCGTGAACTGGCTGCGGGCATGCATCTGTGGGGACGAACCCACGCCTCTATCGGGCGTCACCGCCAGCATGGAACGTCGCCGGAAGGCAGCCACTCACAGAGCCAAACCCGATAGGCCAGCAGCAAAAGGTTGGGCCATTCCGGCGACGCCACGGACCCCGACCCTCGCCGGGGCCCGACCAGACAACCACAGATGCAAACGGTGTATCGGACTTGGGAACCTGG
>PMLO01000105.1 GCA_003158895.1 Propionibacteriaceae bacterium | reverse complement strand
GTCGAACTCGTTCACCAACCAGGTCCTCGCACAGCTCGAGCTGTTCACGTCGTCCGATGCCGCGTACCCGGTCGGTGTCTACACGCTGCCGAAGCATCTCGACGAGGAAGTCGCCCGTCTGCACCTCAGTGCGCTCGGTGTCGGTCTCACCACGCTGACCACGGAGCAGGCCGGCTACCTCGGCGTGCCGGTCGAGGGCCCGTACAAGTCGGACCTGTACCGCTACTGAGACCGCCTATCGCGGCACAACGAAATCGACGAGCCGGCCTGTGCCGGCGACGAGATCATCGGCTGAGGCGGCCTCGACGGTCGCCATGGCCGACGTCGGGTACTTGATGTCGAACGCCGCCCAGGCCTTCGTCGCCTCGCGGGTCGCCGACAGCTCGACGGCCTCACCGATCGTCGGCTCGTGGCCGATGACGAGGGTGGTACCGGCGGCCGCATCGGCGACGATGCGTACGATCGCCTCCGCGTCTCCTTCGTACAGGCCGACCTCCTCGCGGACCTCGGCGGCGCTCACGCCGGCCTCCGACACGTACTGCCAGGTCTGACGCGCCCGCTCGGCGGGGGAGTGGATCACGAGATCGAACGCGATGCCGCGGCTGACGAGCAGCTCGCCCGCTGCCGTGGCGTTCGCCTGCCCGCGGGGAGCTAGCTCCCGACGCTCGTCGGTGACCGGCTGGTCCCACGACGACTTCCCATGCCTCATCCACACGACAGTCAGGGCCATCTCTCCCCTTTGCTCGGCCATGCGCCGCACTGTAGCGGGCGAAAATGAACGGTCCAGACCTGAGTTGCCCTCCTGCGATGAGGAGCCGCGACGCGCGCGGTTCGTACGCCTGGTGCGGCCCATGGCGACCCCTCGACGTTCGACGCTGCCCCGGACCCCACTGGGAGGTGCGCGCGGCGGGCACGAAAGGATGGAGCCAACCCCACTGAGGAGAAGCCCTGTGACCGCGATCGACGACGCGCTGACCACCGCCACCGACACCAGGGCCGTACTGCTCAGCCGCGGTGCGATCGCGGGGACCGGGCGCCTGTTCACCGACGTGTTCGGGGACGCCACGGCGCTGGTGGTCGCCGACGAGAGCACCTGGCGGGTGGCCGGACAGGCTGTGGTCGACTCCCTGGTGTCCGCCGGCGTGACCTGCCTGGAGCCGTACGTGTTCCCGGGCAAGCCCACGCTGTACGCGGACTACGGCAACGTGTCGATGTTGCGCGACCACGCCGCCGCGACGGATGCGGTGATCGTCGTGGTCGGCTCGGGCACGCTCAACGACATAGCCAAGCTGGCGTCGGGGGAGCTGGATCGGCCGTACGCGGTGGTCGCGACGGCCGCGTCGATGGACGGCTATGCGGCGTTCGGTGCCTCGATCACGCGTGACGGGTTCAAGATCACGCGTACGTGTCCCGCGCCGGCCCTGATCGTGGCATCCCTCGACGTCATGGCCACTGCTCCGGCCCGTCTGACGGCGACCGGCTACGGCGACCTCGTCGAGAAGCTGCCCGCGGGCGCCGACTGGGTCGTGGCCGACGAGCTGGGGATTGAACCGATCGACACGGACGTGTGGAACCTCGTCCAGCCCCCGCTGCGGCACGCGCTGGCCGATCCCGCAGGCTGCGCCGCGGGCGATGTGGGCGCGATCAGCGCGCTCGCGGAAGGATTGCTGCTGAGCGGCCTCGCGATGCAGGCGCTCCAGTCCTCGCGGCCGGCGTCGGGAGCGGGGCACAACTTCAGCCACCAGTGGGAGATGGAGAAGCACGGCTTCGACTGGGAGCCGCCTCTCACGCACGGGATCAAGGTGGGACTGGGCACGATCGCGAGCTGTGCGCTGTACGAGGCGGCGCTCTTGCTGGACGTCTCGGGCGTCGACCCCGAGGCATGCGCGGCCGCGTGGCTGACGCCCGAGCAGGATGTGGCTCGCGTCACCGCGCTCCAGCCGCAACCAGCGATCCGCGAGCCGGCGATCGCGCAATCACGGCTCAAGTACGTACCGGCCGGCGAGGCCGCTGATCGCATCCGTGCGATCAAAGCCGCGTGGCCCGCGATCATCGAGCGCGTCAGGCCGTTGCTGCTGGGCCCGGCAGATGTCGCCGAGCGATTGCACAAGGTCGGCTCCGCGTACCACCCGGCTCAGATCGGGATCAGCCAGGACCGCCTGCGGCGTACATACTTCCAGGCCCAGACCATCCGCTCCCGGTACACGATGTTCGATGCGCTGTACGAGCTGGGCCTGCTCGACACGGTCGTCGACGCCCTGTTCGCACCCGGCGGCTACTGGTCCGACTGGCCCCACGACTGACGCCTCGTACGTCAGAGCGGGTGCCTCGCGGCGAACGCGTGCTGTGCGGCGAAGGTGGGGGACAACGCCGTGTACACGTCCACCTGGATCGCGCCGAGCTCCTCGTAGACGTCGTGGAGCGTCTCGTCCGGCTCCGTGACTGCTCCCAGCTTCGCCAGGCGGCGCGCGGTGTCGGCGATGGGTTCTCCAGTGACGTAGGCGATCGCCTGTGCGGCTGCCCCCATGGCGGACACCTCGTCGACGTCGCAGCTCGTCAGCGGCAGCCCGGTCGCATCGGCGACGATATGGCGCCACAGGTCGCTGCGCTGGCCGCCACCCATGACGCGCACCGACGTCAACGGCACGCCCGTGTCGTCCTGCAGGCCGCGCAGGTTGCGTGCGGTCTCGAGGCTGATCCCCTCGAGCAGCGCCCGGTACAGGTGCGCCCGGCCGTGAATGCCGGACAGCCCCACGTACGCGCCGCGAGCGATCGGATCCCAGTACGGGCTCTGGACGGCGTTCCAGTACGGGAGCGCCACGAGGCCGCCGCACCCCGTCGGCACGGCCGCGGCCGCTGCCTCCAGCCCCGGGTCGGGAGCGCCGTGCAGCGCGGGATCGCCGAGCTCCGAACGGAACCACCCCGCCAGATAGGCGCCCGAGTTCTGCACGACCTCGAGCACGTACTGTCCCGGCAGTCCTGCGGCGTCGGTGCGATAGACCGATCCGTACCGGTAGGTCTCGCTGTGCACGCCCGCCACGACAGCGGTGCCGAGGTTGAGGTACGCCTCGTCGGGACGGGTCGCGCCGGCGCCTAGCCCGGCCGCCTGTCCGTCACCGCAACCGGCGACCACCATGACCGACCCGGGCAATCCCCAGGCGTCGAGGACATCGGCCGTCACCTCACCCATCGGCGACCCTGAGGGAACCAGCTCCGGCAGCTGGTCGGCCCGTAGCCCGGCGAGCTCCGTGAGCCGCGGCGAGAACGACAGCGTCGCCATGTCGTACAACCCGAGGCTGTCGGCGGTCGCCACGGAGTCGGCCCACCGGCCGGTGAGCGCGTGGACCAGGTAGCCGTGGACGCCGGTGATCCGTACCGCGCGAGCCACCGCATCCGGCTCGTGCCGCGACAACCAGGCGATCTTGTACAGGGACGGCGTGACATCGGGCTGGAAGCCGGACAGCGCATGGACCTCCTCGCTGCCCAGCTCGGCGACCTCCGCGCTCGCCCGCCCGTCGAGCCAGAGGATGCCCGGCCGTACGGCGGCTCCGTCCGCATCCACCAGCGCGAACGACTGCCGTTGGGGAGTGATGCAGAGCGCTGCCACGCGGCGTCGCTGGTCAGCGGACAGTCCCATGACCGCCTCGCTGACGGCACTGTTGGTGCTGCGCCACCAGTCGGCCGGGTCGTGCTCGTACCGGTCGGCGCCCGGTGTGCTCAAACCGATCTCGGCCCGGCCGGACCCGACGACGGAGCCGGCCCCGTCGACCACCAGTGCTTTCGTGGCGGTGGTGGACGAATCCACGGCGATGACGAGGGGATCCATGGCGGTGCCTTCCGTGCAACTGATGGCCTGTACGGGCATCCTCGCAGGACCTCGCCACACCGGGTGGCAAGATCGAGCGGTGCCTACCGTTGCTCGAGGAGTACCCGCGAAGACGTCCATCAGGATCCAGACCGCCCTTGCCGGCGCAGGCCAGACCAAGGCCGTCGTCATGGGCGTGGGGGTCCTCGACCAGACAGGCGCGACGTTCGCCGAGTATCTGCCCGGGATGCGCGCGGTCATCATCGCCGACGAGAACACGTGGGCCGCGGCCGGGGCGGGCGTCCAGGAGTCGCTGCGTGCCGCGGGCATCGACTCCGACGAGCCCGTGGTCTTCCCGGGCCAGCCGGTCCTGTTCGCCGACGACGCCATGGTGCTCCGGGTACGGGACATCCTCGCCGCCACCGGTGCGGCCGCCGTCTCGGTCGGATCCGGGTCGATCAACGACGTCGTGAAGAACGCGAGCGACATGGTCGGGCGTCCGTACCTGTCTGTGTGCACCGCCGCCTCGGTCGACGGCTACACCGCGGAAGGCGCGGCGATCACGGTCAGGGGTGTGAAGAGTACGGTCACGTGCCGGGCGCCGATCGCCGTCGTGGCGCCGATTGACGTAATGGCCGCCGCGCCGAGCCGGCTCACGGCAACTGGCTTGGGCGATCTCTTCGAGAAGATACCGGCGGGCGCCGACTGGCTGGTCTCCGACGCGCTGGGGATCGAGGCGGTCGACTGGGACGTCTGGGACCTCGTCCAGGGGCCTTTGCAGGACGCGATCGCCGATCCCGACGGACTGCGCCGCGGCGACCTGGAAGCGGTCGAGGCGCTGAGCGAAGGGCTGCAGATGTCGGGCCTGGCGATCCAGGTGCACGGCACGTCACGCCCCGCGTCGGGCGCAGGTCACCACTTCAGCCACCAGTGGGAGATGGAGGGGTACGGCCGTGACTGGGCCATCCCGCTCTCGCACGGGTTCAAGGTGGGCCTCGGCACGCTCGCGATGTGTGCGCTGTACGAGATCGTCATCGGCATCGATCTCTCCTCGATCGACGTCGAATCCCGGCTGGTCGCCTGGCCGACCCCCGCGCAGGATCGCGCCCGCGTCGAGGCGCTACAGCCGGCGCCCATCATCCGCGAGTCGGCGGTACGCGCGTCGGCGGAGAAGTACCTCCCGCCTGACGCCGCCCGCGAGCGTCTCGAGAGGATCCGCCGGGTGTGGCCCGAGCTGAGGTTCCGGCTGGCCCAGCAGCTCATGCCCGCGTCGGAGGTCGAGGACATCCTGCGCCGGGTCGGCGCGATCCACCACCCGAGCCAGATCGGTGTGTCCCTCGAGCAGCTCCGGACGAAGTACTTCCAGGCTCAGACGATCCGCGCTCGCTACACGATCCTGGACACGCTCGAGGAGGCTGGGGTTCTCACGGACGTCGTCGATCGGCTGTTCGCGCCGGGAGGCTACTGGTACGGGCGGAGCCCTGAGCCCCGCTGGACCGACGCGTCCTGACGCGGACGCACACAACCTCTGTCGCTCCGATATCTGGTCGCAGTGGGTGTGCGGGCGCTCGGAAGGTTGTGCGGATCAGGCGTCGGGATTGTTCGAATCGGGGCCGTCGGGGTGCGCTTCCCAGATCTCCTTGCATTCCGGGCACACCGGGAACTTCTCGGGATTGCGGCTCGGCACCCATACCTTGCCGCAGAGAGCGACAACGGGGGTGCCCATGACCATCGCCTCGGTGAGCGTCCGCTTCGCGACGTAGTGCGCGAACCGTTCGTGGTCGCCGTCGTCGAGGCGCAGCTCGGTGCGTTCGTCGGTGATGGTCCGCGCACCTGGTGCCCGTTGGGTCTCGGGAGTCATGCTCACGTTCCCGATTGTAGGCGGCTCGGTCTCAGCCGGAGACCCAGATCGTGATCATGAGCGTGAGGAAGAACAGCGCGACGGCCGACAGGATGACCCAGACCCAGAACAGCGGGGAGTGGCTCTCGGCGACCGGGGCAGGGGTGTACTCGGCCTCGGGGATGTAGCTCGCGAGGACGCTGGTCGGCGTCTCGTACCCCGACGAGGTCGGTGCAGCCGTGTAGTACGAGTTCGGGGGCAGCGAGACCATCGACCCCGGGCCACCGGGAGCCGGGCTGAGTCCGGAGATGAAGCTCGAGGGGGTGCCGAATGGCGCAGGCACCGACGGACGCAGGACAGAGCCCTCGGCGGGTGGTAGCGGGCGCGGCGTGTACGTCTGGCCGCCCGGCAGCACCTCGGCCAGCTGGTCGAGCGCGCTCGCCATGATGTCGGCCGTCTGTGGCCGCTTGTTCGGATCGGGCGAGAGGGCGGCGTTCAGCAGCGCGTCGAGCGCCGGCGGAGCGCCCACGCGGTCAGCGATCGGCGCGGGCCCGATGGCCGGGTTGCGGCTGAGAAGGTCGGCGAGTGTCTTGACCGGGAACGGAGGCTTGCCCGACAACAGGGCGTACGTCACGGCGCCGATCGAGTAGATGTCCGCA
>PMLO01000018.1 GCA_003158895.1 Propionibacteriaceae bacterium | reverse complement strand
ATTTGTCCTCGTCAGAGGCACTTTCGCAACTGAAGTTGAGGGAGGACTCGAAGCTCCCTGTTCGCCTCTGGCGATGGCCCCTGACAAGGCCTTATTGACCTAGGGCGTCTCACCAAAGCAAGCGCACCAGCAGGCATTGGTGAGACAACCCAGGTAAGCGCCTTGTAGTTAGAAGGCGCCCGTCCCGTTGGGTGTGCCGTTGCCGGCGGGTCCGTCGTAGCCCTTTACGCCGGTGCAGAGATACGTGCCGCCGCACGATCCGTTGCTGCCGGTGGTCACGTCGAACAGTGACTTGGCTTTGCTGGCGTAGGCAAGCGCGGCCGGGACGCCGGCGGTGTTTCCGGAGAGGGCATAGACGGCGGCGATGATCGGGGAGGCGACGCTGGTGCCGCCGAAGACGTACCAGTTCGCGCCGCGGTGGCTGCCGTAGCTGTCGTAGACCGCGACCCCGGTGGCCGGGTCGGCGACTGCCGCGACATCGGCCACGGTGCGGTTGGCGCAGGCGGGGTCGTCCTGCCAGGTGGGCTTGGTGATGTAGGCGGAGCAGCCGCTGCCGGTACCGCTCCAGACGGCCTCATTGGCGCGGGTTCCGTTGGTGTTGAGCGTCAAGGTGGTGCCGCCGACCGCGGTGACCGTGTTGAACGCTGCCGGTACCTGGACGCCGTAACCGTTGTCGCCGGAGCTGACGGTGATCGCCACTCCGGGGTGGTTGTAGTGGCTGGCGAGGGTGGTCTCGGTGGAGAACTCAGTTCCGCCGTAGGAGTTGGAGATGACCTTCGCGCCCAGGCGGGCGGCCGTGTCGACGGCAGCCGCAAGGTCGTTGAAGGAGGCCGAGTTGGCACCGACGTAGATGATCTGGCAGGACGGGCAGATCGCCGAGATCATCTCCAGGTCGAGCATCTCCTCCTGGCCCCAGCCGACGTTGCCGCGGAGCTTCGTGATCGGGCCGCCGGTCTGGTTGACCTGGGTCAGGGTCCCGGAGCCGACGATCTTGAACTGGGTGCGGTAGGCCGCGAGGTCTGTTGCAGCATTGGGGTTCGCATAGGCGTCGACGATCGCGACCGCCATGGTCGAGTCCGTGCTCAGCCCGTAAGCGGTCCGCAACTGGTCAGGGCTGTATCCATTCAGGTACGTCGTTGTGGCCAGTGGGGTCAGGCTCGGGTCGGTCACCACGCGCGCGTGACAGGCCGCGTAACCATCTTGTACGGCCGCGCATACCCGCTGGCTCTGCACCGGACCGTTCACCGACCCGGGAGGTGCGGTCGAGGCGCCAGCACCCTGCCCAGCGTCTGCAGCGGCGAGAGGGGATGGAAGGAGGAAAGCGAGCGAAACCGCAAGAACCGAACCGAACAGACGAAAAGACAACACGAGAGACCTTCCCGAGGGTGAATACAGCCTGGGCGTAACTATGGGGCCGTATGGGCGACTCTGTCGACCGTCTTGGTCGAACAGTGATCCGGAGGGGGCAGAACTGGGCGTTGACCAGCCCATGACCTCGATCCGCAGGTCATCGAAGCCGTTCTTCGGCCAGTGGCGCCGGTTGCGGCGTTGCCTGTTGGGTCAGGGTGTTGCGCATCCCGGTGCGACACGCAGAGATCTGGGCCGCGGTTATGTCGCGGAGTGCCCGGTCGGACCAAGTGGGCAGGATCGTGAGGCGGAGCAGCTTCTCGTACAGTGCGGCCGTTGCCGCCGAAGTCGTCGGCGCGACACCAGCGGCGGCGTACTCGCCGAGCAGACGGGGTTCCTCGCGAACCCGGCGGGTCAGTGTCTGCCACTCCCCGCGGCTGATCGACCGTTCTCGCTCGAAGAGCCATCCCTCGACGTCCATCCCGGCGACGAAGGTGGCTTGGGCATTGTGCCGGTTGCCGTCCGGACCGGTGTCGCGAGCTGGCCGCATCTCGTCGCAGGGGGCAGACAGGCGGTGACCGACTTCGTCACCTCGGTCGTGGGCGCCCCGGACGTGGCGCCGCGCCGATGCAGGTCGTCGCCGTTCGGCTCACGGCCGAGGAACTCGAAGCGCTGGACGCGGCTGCCGAACGCCGGGGCCTGAACCGGTCGGAGGCAATCAGAGAGGCGCTGGCCGACTACGCAGCGTCATCGTTCACACCAAGCCTTGGAGAACGAGGTCGCGGCCGAGGACGCGAACGAGGCCACCGAACGACCCATCCTGGATCGCGACGACGGTTCTCGGCCTGCCACGCGACGATGTTGGCGCGGCTCTCAGCGGGGATCTTGAGGTGCCGTGTGGCGACCGGGCGGCGGCGCACATCTCCGCGTAGGCGTCGAGCAGGGCCGGGCGGAGCTTGTGCTTCGCGCGGAACACCATGACGGGCTCGTCGGCGCCGATCGTGGATTGCTGTGGTGACCTTGCCGTACTTGCTGTCGCGGCGGTGGATCCGGGTCAGCTCATGAGCCGTCGCTCGTCGACGTCGCCTGGTCGGCGTTCTGTTGGTCGGCATCGGTCTGGGCGTTCGCGCTGTCGGCGGAGTTGAGATCCTTCGAGATGCCGTCCAGTGTCCCAGCATCGGCTGCGGACCCTCCAGTGGTCGACGGAGCGGTCGTGGCGGCCCCTGTCGGCGCTCCTGACACCGACGGTGGCGAGGCAGGGGCCGTGCCAGACGTCGCCGGAGCCGTCGACACCGACGCCGACGAGGCGGGGGCTGTGCCGGACGTCGCCGCCTGGTTGCACCCTGTCAGCGCCAGCGCGAGGGTGACCAGGACGGCGGCCCGGACGAGGTGTCGGTTCACTTGAGCGCCGTGACGAGTGCGTGGCCGTCGGCCGCGGCCGCCTTGGTGTCGCCCACGGCGGTCTTGAGTTCACTGCGGATGCTCGTGATGACCGTCTTGTTGGCGTTGTACTGGGCCGGTGTCACCGCGAGCGCGCGTCCGGCCAGTCCGTTCGCGTGGCTCGACGCGTCGGAGATCTTGGACTGCATGTCGTTGAGCTGGGCCTTCATCGCGTCGGTCCACTTGGTGGGGTGCGCGGCAAGGTCTGCGGCGAGCTTGTCATGCGCCGACTGCAGCTTCGGAATCGCCGTTGCGGTGAGACGGTCTCCCGCTGCTGCTTCGAACCCCTGAGGGAGGGCGACGGCGTAGACGCGGTATCCGGTGAAGATGTCGTGGTAGTCGGACAGCGCTGTTGCGACCGTGGTGTCGGCGGCGATCTTCGACTCCAGCGAGCCCATCGCTGTGAGGTCGGCGTTGAAGGTGGCGAGCACCGTCGCGCGGTCGGCTGAGGTCAGGGAGGTGTTCGCGTCGACCTTGCCGATGGCGGTCTTCAGCGAGGCGATCCGGTCAGAGGTTGCTGTGGACGCCGCGGCCTGGATCTGAGCCAGGGTGGAGTGTCCGTCGACCGCCGGCGTGCCGGCCGCGAACGCCGGAAGGGAGGTGGCGAGGGAGAGAGCGCAGACGGCTGTCCCGACTGCGGCCATGGTGGCGATGCGCTTCATGCTGAGGCTCCTGTCGTTCCGAACACGAGATGCGTTCGAAGATGACACTGGCGCAGCCGGATTCGGCGACGATCAACGGAATGTACGAGCCGTGTAAGCCGCCGAGACCAGCGCCGATGCCGGTCCTCTAGCCGCATGGTCGGGACCGCAGGAAGCAGTGGCTGGCTCGAAGACTGGTTCACAGTCGAATGCCCGGGCCGCGGCTCGGTGTGCGTCCCGGCACGCTGCGAGGTGAGCGGCCATGCGGCTTCACGGGGCCTCCACATCGGGTCCAGCCATTTCAGGAGACCGGAGCGCGTCATCCTTGCGGTGGTCGGGGAGTGAGGGACGTGGAGCGAGGTGCTGAGCAGCTCGGAGCGTGGAGGAGACCCGTGAAGCCATCGCCTCCAGGCGAGATCACGTTTTGGCCACGTTCAGCAATCCCCTTGGGGGATTGCCTTATGCCGCGCATGATGGCAAGGGAACGAGGAAGTTCCGCGTCCCACCATAAGGAGGTGGATGAGTTGAGCATCCCACGACGCTCTCTCTTGATCCCGTGTGCAATGGTTTCCATCGGCATGGTCCTGAGCGGCTGCAGTTCGTCAACATCGGGCGCCCCGTCGGCTAGCGCTTCGGCATCTGTGGCAGTGCCGCAGATCGACGCCGCCAGCTTCACGGCCGACTTCTCTGTAATGAAGCAGCTGACCGATCTGGCCAAGAAGGGCAAGGGCCTGATAGGCGTGCTCCTCCCGGACACCACCACGTCAACCAGGTACGTGCAGTACGACGCGCCGTACCTCAAGCAGGCGTTCGAGGCCGCGGGCCTCGCCAGCACCGACTTCAAGATCGACAACGCCAACGGGAGCGCGGCGACGATGCAGACTCAGGCCGAGGCGGACATCAACGCCGGTGCCTCCGTGTTGCTGGTTGACCCCCTTGATGCCGGGTCGGGCGCTGCGATCGAGGCGGCCGCGCGGGCCGCTGGAGCAGCCGTCATCGACTACGACCGCCTGACCACAGGCGGCCCCGCCGACCGGTACTACGTCAGCTTCGACAACGTCAAGGTCGGCCAGCTGATCGGTCAGGGAGAGGTGCAGTGCGTCGCCGATTGGAACGTCGCCACCCCCCATGTCCTGATCATGGACGGCGACCCTTCTGACAACAACGCGACGTTGTTCGCCCAGGGCTACAACGGCGTCCTGGCGCCGAAGTTCTCGAGCGGTTGGGTCAAGGTCGGCGAGCCGGCTGGCACGTGGACGCCGTCGATCGCGGCAACCACATTCCAGCAGCAGTACACAGCCCACCCAGACATCAACGCCGTGGTGACACCCAACGACGACAACGCCAACGCTGTCATCGCGGTGCTGAAGTCCAACAACATCCCGGCCAAGACGTTCCCGACCACCGGGCAGGACGCGTCCCTGCCGGGCTTGCAGAACATCCTCACCGGCTACCAGTGCGGGACGGTCTACAAGCCGATCTACCTCGAGGCCCAAGCGGCTGCGGCACTGGCGATCTACCTGCGGGCAGGCGTCACCCCGCCCAGCTCGCTGGCGAACGCCACGACGATGGACACCAAGCTCAACAAGAGCATCACTTCGGTGTACACCACGCCGGTCTGGGTCACGAGCGCGAACATGGCGGCCACGGTGGTCAAGGACGGTGCTGTGACCGCGGCCAAGCTCTGCGCCGGTAACGTCGCAGCGGCCTGCACGGCAGCAGGGATCTCATAGGGCCCCTATAGGTGCCCTCGAACCCGGTGGCGTGGCCTTCAACACGGCCACGCCACCGGCCAGCCTGGAGGAAAACGTGACATCCACCTATGGCCAGCACACTGCGAACCCATCCGACGACGCCTCGACCCCGCTGCTGAGACTGCGGGGCGTGAGCAAGCACTTCGGCCCTGTCCAAGCGCTGACGGACGTCGACTTGGACATCCCGGCCGGCCAGGTGACGGCCCTGGCCGGGGACAACGGGGCTGGCAAGTCGACCCTGATCAAGTGCATCGCCGGCATCCATCCCGTTGACGGCGGGCAGATCTGGTGGGAGGGCAAGCAAGTCCGCATCGGGACCCCGATGGATGCCGCCGCACTTGGCATCCAGACCGTCTACCAGGACCTTGCGCTGTGCGACAACCTGGACATCGTCCAGAACATGTTTCTCGGCCGCGAACGACTGCGCCACGGACAACTCGACGAAGAGTCGATGGAGCGAGCCGCCAAGGAGACCCTGACGAGCCTCGCAGTGACCACCGTCGCATCCGTACGCCAGCAGGTGGGGATGCTCTCAGGTGGGCAGCGCCAATCAGTGGCGATCGCCAAAGGCGTGCTGTGGAGCGCCAAGCTCGTTGTCATGGACGAGCCCAC
>PMLO01000246.1 GCA_003158895.1 Propionibacteriaceae bacterium | reverse complement strand
ATCTCGTCCGGTGCGATCCTCAAGGCCGCGCTCGACCTCGCCGCACGTCCCGAGAACGCCGGCAAGACCATCGTCGCCATTACCTGCGACTTCGGCGAGCGCTACCTGTCCACGGTGCTCTTCGAGGGAATGGTCGACTGACCGGTACAGAGTCTCTCGCGGACGCGTACGGGGTCTCTCGCGGAGCGGTGCAGGGTCTCTCGGCGAGGTCAGTGCTGTCCGGTCACTACTGCCAGGTCGTCGTCCACGTAGCCTGGCCGAGCGATCGCGAGGCCGCCCAGGAGCAGGAAGACGGCGGAGCCGGCGATCAGCACCAGCGGTACGGACCAGCCGCCGGTCAGCTGGTGGATGATGCCGACGAGCAACGGCCCGAGACCGGAGAAGATGTAGCCGACGGACTGCGTCAGCCCGGACAATCCGCCCGTCACGTGAGGGTCGCGCGTACGTGCCGTGATGAGGGCGAGCGCCATGGGGAACGAGAACCCGGCCACGCTGAGGAGCGTCACCCACAGGATCGGTGACCACATCGGCGCGAGCCACAAGCCGCCGAAGCCGATCGCGAGGAACGTCGCGAAGACGACCACGTACGGTCGCAGATCGCGTGATCTCGCCACGACGATCGGCATGATGAGCGCCGCCGGGAAACCGAGCGCCGAGTAGTACGACAGGAGCAGGCTCGCCGACGCCGCCGACACCCCCGCGTCGCGGAGGATCTGTGCGAGCCAGCCGAAACACACGTACGCCTGCATCGACTGGATCCCGAAGAACAGCGCCAGCCCGAGGGCCCGCCGCGACCGGATCACCGACAGGATGCTGCTCCGTGGACCCATCGCCGCGCCGGTCAGGCGACGTTCGCGGACCGTGAGCACCACCCACGGCACGACGGCCACGGCGGAGATGACACCCCAGACGCCGAGCGCGGTACGCCACCCGCTCGGACTGGTCAGGAAGAGCGGCGTCACGAGACCGGGCACCGTGGCCCCAGTGGTCAGCCCCACCACGTACACCATCATCAACACGGACTGCCGCCGCGGGTAGAAGCGCTTGATGAAGACCGGTACGAGGATGTTGCCCATCCCCGCGCCGAGCAGCGCCAGCACGGACAGCGCGAGGAACGCGGTCTGGTTGGAGACGAGCGAACGGGCCAACAGACCGAGGGCCGCGGCGGCCGCACCAAGCGTCAACGCCCCTGCCGTACCGAGCTTGTTCGACACGGTGACGGCCGTCGCGCCCGCGATCGCGAAACAGAACCCTGGAAGGGCGGTCAGTGCACCCGCGACGGTCGCCGACAGACCGAGGCCGTGGGTGATCTCCGCCAGGACAGGTCCGATCGAGGTCGCTCCCGGACGAAGGATGATCGCGATCGCGGCAACGGCAAATGCACCGAACCACGCGAACCGGGTCGCCCTGGGTAACCTCACCGGCGAATCCTCCCAGATCGTCCACGGCTCTCCGGGAACTGATCATTCGCGCGACCTGCACGAGGACGGAAAGGGACCCGAAAGTCGTTGAACTCCCAACCGACATTGGAGAGCTGTCATTCACACAGTGCCGCAAATGGTGCCGCCCTATATTCAATTCGCCGATCCACGGCCATCGACAAGGAGCAACACCCAGATGTCACGCAACGAACAGATTCTCTACATCCTGCAGGGCCTGGTGGGACGGTCGCAGGACGTCGAGGGCGCGATGCTTGTCACGCTCGACGGTCTCCCGCTCGCCTCCGCGCTGCCGCAGGGCGCCGACGAGGATCGCGTCGCCGCGATGGCCGCTGCCGCCCTCTCGATGGGTGGCCGGACCACCGCGGAGCTGCGCCGCGGCTCGCTGGAGCAGGTGCTCGTCAAGGGCGACTCCGGCTACGTCGTCATCATCCAGGCCGGCAAGGACACCGTCCTCGCGGCCATTTCCAATGGTGAGGCCAAGCTCGGAATGATCCTGTACGAGATGAAGCTGGCTGCCCGCGATCTCGCCCGCGAGCTCGGGTGAGCAACATGCACGACATGCGCCCCGAAGATGTTCGTGGCGAGTGGCGCGAGTACTACTGGAGGTACTTCGACGGTACGAGCCGACGGCTGCTCATCACTGACGAGGAGACCCGGTTCCCGACCGGGGAGCTCATCGTCTCCCAGACCGACGTCGCGGGCATCATCACGATGTGCAACGAGGCGTTCGTGCACATGTCCGGGTTCAGCCGCGAGGAGATCATGGGTGCTCCGCACTCGATCCTGCGCCACCCCGACATGCCGAAGGCCGCCTTCGCCGACCTGTGGACCACGATCGAGATGGGCAAGCGGTGGAGCGGCTATGTGAAGAACCTCCGTCGCGACGGCGGCTTCTACTGGGTGTACGCCACCGTCATCCCCAAGATCGTCGACGGGGCCGTCGTGGGTCACACGTCGGTACGCCGTGAGCCCAGCCGCGACAAGGTCGACGAGCTGGCAGCCGTGTACGCCACGATGCGTGCCGAGGAAGGTCGGTAATGACCAGGCAGTTCGTCATTTCACCCGACGTCAACGTCCGCAACATCACCGACTGGTTCATCCTCAACACCAAGGTCCAGCGGATGACGGGCGAGGCGTTCCACGCGACCGCGTACACAGATTTCGCCGACCTCCACGCCGCGTACGCCGACGGTCAGGCCGACCTCGTGTTCGCGAATGCGGCGGACACGGCCATGCTCGTCCGTGATCACGGCTACCTGCCGATCGCGGCGGCATCCGGTGTCTCGAAGGAGGCGTCGATCGTGGTGTCGGCCGAAGGCCCGCTGCATGCGCTCGCCGACCTGCCGAAGCACCTCACTGTGGCGTCGACCGACGCGCCGGACGTCGAGCGCATCTGCCGGATCCTGCTGGAGCCCGCGAACCTGGGACCGGCCGACCTGGAGCTCGAGGTCAAGCCGAACCCCGTACTGGTCGCCAAGGCAGTCATGCGCGACGAGGTGCAGGTCGGCTTCCTGCCCCAGGATGCGTATGACGAGCTGTCGGCCATGGTCAAGGAACAGCTCCGCGTCCTGATCGCGAGCAAGATCTACGTCGTACGGAACTCGTTCCTCGCCAGCCCGGCNNCCGCTTCATGATCGACCTCATGGACGCGCTCTCGCAGGGATAGGCGCCTCACCGCTAACGCTGTCCGGTGTCGGTTCATCGCTGTCAGTAGTCGGTTCATCATGTTAAGTGGGTGAGTTGTACGTTCTCATGGCGGATCCGCCATGAGAACATCCTGCTCACCCGCTTAACATGATGAACCGACCTGCCGCCAATGCCTGCTCAACTCCGATGAGTGCCCGACCCCGATAGCCTGAGCCGGTGCTCGGATACTTCGGCCCTGAGGGGACGTTCACGCACCAGGCGCTGCTGTCGCTGGCGCTCGACGAGGAGGCGACGCCGTTCCCGTCTGTGGCGGCGACGCTGGACGCGGTGCGCGACGGATCGGTGCGAGCCGGCCTCGTACCGATCGAGAACTCCGTCGAGGGTGGCGTCTCCGCGACGCTCGACAACCTGGCGGCCGGCAAGCCGCTCGTGATCACCGGCGAGGTGCTGCTCAGCGTGCAGTTCGGGCTGTACGGGCGGGCGGGTACGCAGCTTGCGGACGTACGGCGCGTGGTGACCCACCCGCACGCCGCCGCCCAGGTACGTACGTGGCTGGCGACCCATCTGCCCGGCGCCACCGTCACCGAGCGCGGCTCGACGGCCGGCGCCGCCAAGGAGGTCGCTGCACCGGACACGCTGTTCGACGCGGCCGTGTGTGCGGCGGTGGCTGGGGACATGTACGGCCTGGAGCCGCTCGCCTCCGACATCGCCGACAACCCCGACGCCGTGACCCGCTTCATCCTGGTCGGGCGGCCGGCTGCACCCGCGGAGCGTACGGGACATGACAAGACCAGCCTCGTCGCGTACATGCGCGAAGATCGCTCCGGCGCCCTTCTCGAGATACTCGAGCAGTTCGCGTCGCGCGGCGTGAACCTCTGCCGGATCGAGTCGCGGCCGACGCGCGAGCGGCTCGGCTCGTACTGCTTCGCCATCGATGCCGAAGGCCACCTCTCCGACGCGCGCATGGCCGAGGCTCTCATGGGCCTTCACCGGATCTGCAAGCGCGTCGACTTCCTCGGCTCATACCCACGGGCCGACAAGGTCGAACCCAGCGTCGACAAGGGCTTTCGCGAGTCCGACTACGAGAAGGCC
>PMLO01000261.1 GCA_003158895.1 Propionibacteriaceae bacterium | reverse complement strand
GGCATTCTTTCTGAGACCGAAAGAATGATGGCATTCGTGCTCCGACTAGGGGTGATGCTTATCTTCCCGCCCGATAATGCATCCTCTTTGTCCGACGCTGCGTAGTCATGCCAGGGCGTGCTGCAGCCACCTGAACGCATTGATAGCGCACACTTCTAGGCGTATCCTCGACCGATACAAGATCGGTCCTCAGGAGGTCATCTGATGGCACGTACTAAGGGTACATGGGGCACGGTTCGAGAGGTACCCCGAAAGGGCAGCGGACGCTGGCAGGCGTCGTATGTTCACGGCGGGATCTGGGGCGTCGAGCGGGGCGTCCGCTTCACGGCTCCGCAGATCTTCGAGACGCGTGGGGATGCCTACGCATGGCTGGACCGCGAGCATCGGCTGGTCGACCGGGACGACTGGACGCCGCCGGGCGAGCGCATCCGCCAGGCGCGTGCGGAGATCGAGCAGGACGAGTACCTGCGGAAGATCGCGGACATGATGCCGACCGTCGCCGAGTACGGAGATCGGTACTGCCGGCGCCACAACCTCTCCCCCGTCACGGCGGACAAGTACCGAGGACTGCTGAGGCTCTACATCAACGCCGAGCCCACGAGCAAGACTCGCCGGGGCGGCACCAGGGGTCGCCCGCTCGTGAAGGTCGGCATCGGCCACATCAGGGTCACCGAGCTGACGCGTGCCCACGTACGTCAGTGGTGGGCCGGCCTGCCGCTCGTGCAGAAGGAGGCGTCGTGCAAGCAGGCGTACAACCTTCTTCGCGCGATCATGAACTACGCCCTCGACGACGAGCTCGTCGCCATCAACCCCGTCCGGCTCCGGGATGCCCGCGACGCCCAGGCGAACAAAGAGAGCGACATGGACCCGCTACCGGTCGACGTTCTCTTCGCGGTGGCCGACGCGATGCCGGAGAGGTTCCGCCTCGGCGTGCTCATGGGAGGCGTGATGGCGATGCGCTCAGGCGAGGTGCGAGCGCTGCAACGGCAGGACTTCAACCTCGATGGCGAGATCCCCACTGCCAAGGTCGAACGCGCGGTCAAGCAGTACAACAACATCACCTCCCTCGGCCGGTTGAAGACGGCCCGCCGCGGCATCGCCACTCGCACGCTGCCCATCCCGGCGGTCCTCGTGGACGACGTGAAGGCCCACCTGCGCGACCACGCCCAGCTGGGCCGCAACGGGTTGCTGTTCTGGCGAACCCAGGATGGAGAGCCGGTCAAGTCCGCCGACTGGCTCAAGGCCTTCAAAAGGGCGTGCCAGTCGGTCGCCACACAGATGGAACTCGAAGCCGAGTGCCGCCGTCGGCAGACCGGCGAACCCGAGAGCGACGAGTCGCAGCGTATCCGCGACCTCCTAGTCGGCAACGGCGGCTACATCTTCCACGGCACCCGCGTGACCGGCCTCACTTGGGCCTACCGGCTCTCCAGCGGCAACCTGCGAGCTGTACAGGCCATCGCCGGCCACACCTCCCCCAAGATGGCCCTCCGCTACCAACGCGCCGAGATCGACTACCTAGCCGCCGTCGCCGACAACGTCTCCAAGATGATCGAGAGCGGTACAAGACGTTAGCCCACAGGGCCCACGCGCAACGGCCGAGTACGGGATGGGACGCAGACATCCGGAACTGCCGAGTACAGCGAGTTCATGAGCGCCACGTCGTGGCGCGAAACTGCCAATGACAGGTCGCGTCCCTCCGCCCATTGACGGGCCTGGGTATGTAAGGTCGCGCGGTTAGCCGCGCAAGTGGCGCCACCGGGTGGGCGAGTCCGGCTGACAACGGCAAGACGACCCATGACCCGCAGCACCCTGTGCAACAACTTCCTGGCAGGTCTATCCAGGAGTGTGGCATCGTTCTGTCGGCGCAGTGCGTCACCTGTGAGCAGCACAACTAGCGACGGTTTGGGGGTGGCGGAGATGACGTCGGTGGGAGCAGCGACCTTCTATTGCGATGAAAGTGGCAATACCGGCGTCAACTGGGCCGACCCAGATCAACCAGTCTTCACCTACGCTGGCTGGCTGGTTCCTCGCGGCGTGGAAAACGCCCTGATCTCGGCGCTCGATGGAATCCGCGAAAGACACAGAATCCAGGGGGGCGAGCTCAAGTGGTCGAAGATCGGCAAGCGGGCCAACGGTGCCGCAATCTTCAGGGCCATGTTCGAATTCTTCCGCCAGAACGCGTCCGTGCCATTCTTCCTTGTCGCGGACAAAGATTATCAAACTGCGGCGAAGATCATCGAGACCTTCTTCGATCCTGAGTACAACACCAACCTAATGACTGGATTCACCAGCGCCTTCAGGGTGAAGAAGGAGCTGGCAGAAATGGTACTTAGCGAACAATCGATCCTTGGCGAGTTCGCCGGCTGGCTGTGCGCGGGGGAACCGAACCACCAGCCGGCGATGTTCGTGGGATGGCCGATCGGCTGCGCGAGCGCTCCGCCGCTTTGGGCGCGACCGATGCTGCCGCCGTCCTGGCTGACGTCACGGCGAAGGGGATCGCAGACATCCAGCGCGAGTTCGCGGTAGACGTCTGGCTCCGAACGACAACCGGGCACACACTCTTCGCGCTCCTCCAGAGGCTAGAGGGGTTCTTGCGCCTGAACGCCCTCGACGTCGAGATCGTGCACGACGAGCTCGTTCGGTTCGACGCACTATTCGAGACGATGAGGGGGTATTTTCGTGATGCCGACGGCACGGGCGTCTATCAGGTTGAGGATTCGCTGATGTACTTGGCTATGCCAACCGTCACGGGGCTGCGCATGGCCGACTCAGCAAATGAGCCCCTGGTGCAGGCGGCAGACCTTCTCGCGGGGTTCCTAAGGAGTGTCTTCACGAAGCTGAAGCTCGGTGAGCCGCTTAACCCAGATGCGCAAGCAGTCATACATGACCTCGCCATGATTCACGACAAGTGGTACACGTGGGACGCCAACATCCCAGAGGCCACCTGGTCGGCACTCGCGCAGGTGGCCTTTCGTGGGAATTAGGTGATCCTTTAACCGGCGCACCGGGTAGTCAGTATGTGAAGACATCTTCCGCGCCGCAAAGGTCAAGTTGGACGCGCGTCGGTATGTACTCGAAGGACATCAGAGCCAGCTCAAGCGTTCCCTGCTCCCGGAGTTCGTCCAACAGTCGCTCCAGCAGTCTTGATAGGTATGCAACGTCTATTGCGGCGTACCGGAGTTGGTCAGCCGAGAGCTCTTCTCGCAGCCAATCGGATCGCTGCTGGTCCTTGGATATCGACATTCCCAGTTTCTCGCGTAGTAGAGACTTCAGGCTCCTTGACTCCGGCGCCGCGTTCGGGTTCAGGATCTTCGCCGCGATCTTGGTGCAGGCGATCTCGGCGGGCACGACTCCCCAGCCACGGGCCATGAAACGCAGGTCGAACATGGCGTGGTGGAACACCTTCTGGACCCCACTCTCCACCAGCGCGGCGAGCCGCTCCGGGCGACGTCCGTCAACTTGGACGATCACCGTCCTTGACCCGTCTGTGAGTTGACAGGTGCCGATCGAGTCAACCCTCCAGTTGAGACCCGTGGTCTCGATGTCCCAGGCCACCTGCGGGACCGCTGTGAAGTACTCGAACTGCTCTGCCGTGAGGTCATGGTGGGTCGTCTCGAGGAGCATGTTGGGCTCAATCCTTCTCTGTGACGGGCTGGTAGCGCCTAGCACCGCTCTCGATGGCATCGAGCTCGCTGCGGACGAATGCATACAGATCGCCCTCCTTCGTCACAAAGGTTGGCACGGAGGTCAGACGTTCTCGCGTGTGGCTGTACAGCGTGATCACGGCCCGGGTGTCGAAGCGGTAGCAGCTGAACAGCAGGTCGCCGGCCCGATACCACACCTCCACCGTCCCCCCGCCGTCCCTTCCGAGTGAAGCAAAGTCCTTCGCCGCTTCCTCGATCTTCGACCGCAGCGCCTCCGGTGTCGTGTTGAAGCGATGCGCGAGGGTTCTCAACGTGAGGTCATCATTCGGATCCGGGAGGTAGACACGGATTCGAGAGCCAGGCTTAGCCGCGACCCGCTCAAGATCCTTTCGGTGCGAGTTGCGCCAGGTAGCCGCATAGGCGACCAATACGTCGAGCTTGGTGACATTCTCGAATAACTCGTTCCATATTGCCGTGTCTAAATACTGGGTGTCTATGCGCACAACTCCGGAACGTTGTAGGTCGTGACTAAAACCAGCCATATCCATCAGCTCACGGGCGAAGTGACGCCTACCAAGCATCTCCCAGCCAACCGTCACAATGCCAGTGGCCAGAAGGAGTCCGCCGAGTTGGGCGACGAACGCTGAACCGCCAAGCCACGTAGCAGGTACTACCCACTGAGCAACAAGGAGCATCGCGAGACCCAGGACACTGAGAATGATCGCGACAATTGCTGAACTCAAGTTCGCTGCTGTTCGGTACAGGGGATTGGACGCCATGCACGGGAGCATATCCGTGTGTCCGTGCGCAGACCTGGCCGAGGGCCTCTAGGCGATGAGCTGACCCGCGGCTCGGCCGCGGAACGTCCGCGACCGGCGCAGTCATGGTCGGTCAGTCCGCCGTGGCATCCATCCTCGTTCGTATCGCCCGAAGCCGACTCTCCATCCGGATGGGTAACGCGCCGCGAGTTCCATGTCATGCGAGGGGTTCGAGCAGGATGAGGCTGGACTTCTCCCAAACGTCCCGTTCTGCCGTGGTTGGGGTCTGCCTGCGTGACCCTCCTCGCGCAGCCGAAGGATCCGGCTGTCGTCGATCATGGAGGCCACCCCTCTGGCCACGTCTGTGTCCCCACGGCACGAACGCTGACGAACGTCCTGCAGCGGCGCGAGGGGTCACCGGGCAGCTCAATGTTCGCCCGCCACGCGGATGGCTGACTTGCCCACAGCAAATCGTGGTGTCCACTCAAGCGCAATACCAGCAGCTCTCGTCACACAGTCGGCTAGGCGGTGTATAGCATCGATACCGTGACATCTGGCCCGATTTCAGACGACATCGCCGCAGCCGTAGGCGCCTTCTTCCACGGCGGAGATGGTCCCACGCACTCCGTCATCACCCGAGTTCTTATCGGGGCCGGGCTGAACGATGACTATCAGTACGACCCTCAAGCGACGGGTCCCAACAAAGAACATAGGGTCATGAGCGCCTTCACGCGTTCGTCGCGGTACGGGGGAGGGCAGAAGCTGCTCGACGGTCTGCTGTCCGCGCTGCGGCATGCCGGATTGATTGGTCTGCCCGCGGCAGAACGATCCGAAGATGAAGTCCGTCTCAAGGCAGCTCTGTCCCGATCGGGATGGAAGCTGACCGACGACGGACAACTGAGAACCGTGACCCGAGCCGACCTGGAGACCGGGGGACGCGCCGCTCTAGATGAGACATTGGAGCGACTTCGAGGCAGCGGCGCGGATCCTGCGCTGGCCATCGGAACCGCAAAGGACCTTCTCGAGGCTGTCGCGAAGTTTGTGTTGGAAGAACTAGGCATGCCTGTTGCGAAAGACATGGATTTCAACGCGATCTGGTACATCGCACGCGAACGCCTCGGCATCTTGCCCGACAAGGTCGACCAGTCTCTCTTAGGCTACAAACAAATCCGGGCCATCCACCAGTCGTCCTGGACGATCGCCGAGAACGTGAACGAACTCAGGAACCTTCAAGGAACTGGTCATGGACGGACTCTGCCCACTGGCGTCAGCGAGGATCTAGCGCTCCTCGTGGTCAGAGAGGCCTGCAGCGTGGCCGAGTACATGCTGCAATTGCTTGAGAAGGAGCATGGGCGCTAATAGTTGCGACCCGGCCTAACGCTCGTAGCCACGTAGGTCGGACGCCGTTGAGCTCCGGACTTCCCTAGGCATTGTCTCGCTTCTCCCGGCAACGCCCTGCCCTCAAACGCTCCCTTCTAAATGCCGCAGCGAGGAGATGATTCAGCCAGTGCGATGTGGGACGGGCCGATCCGTCCACACTTGCGTTGCGGGGCATGTTCGCCACCGCACTCGTCAATCAGTACACGGCCGACAGCGAAGCCGGACTCGCCTTCTACCGCGACCTGCTCGGATTCGAGGAGACCTTTCCGCACCTCCAAGAAGGAACGCCCGAGCACGTCGAACTAGCGTTGGGCGGTTTCACCCTCGGGCTGGGCACCGTGGAAGCTGGCAAGACCGCCCACGGGGTCGATGAATCGCCCGGAAGCCCCAACATGGCGCTGGTCGTCTGGACCGACGACGTCGACAGAGCCTTCGCGCATCTGACCTCTGTCGGCGCCCCGATAGTCCAGCCGCCCCACAACAGCAGCAGCAACAGGAACGCGCTGTTG
>PMLO01000258.1 GCA_003158895.1 Propionibacteriaceae bacterium | reverse complement strand
CGACCCACACCGCGTCGGCGGCGCGGGTAGCGATCTCGACGCGATCCGGATGCTCACCCGTGGCGTTCGAACGGGAGATCGTCACGGAACCGACTTCCGGGTTTCTCTCATCCAGGTGGATGCGGGTCCCGACGGCGATCTTCCGCTTCTCGAGGTACTGGAGAATCTCGGGCTTGTGATCCGAGATGCGAATGATGCGTCCGTGAGCGCCGGGATCGATCTCACTCAGACGCGCCGCCGAGTTGCGCTCCGCGCTCCGCGCGATGCTCCCATCGGCGCGAGGGATCCGGTCTCCGTGCGGGTCGCAGTCAGGGTGACCGAGAACCTGATCCATACGGTCGAGGACGAAATCGGACACGGCGTGCTCCAGGGAGTGCGCCTCGGCATGGACCTCGTCCCAGCCGAGCCCTAGGCGCTCCACCAGGTAGGTCTCCAGAACTCGATGCCGCCGGACGACCATGATGGCGATCTCATTGCCGGCGGGGGTGAGGCCGATGCTCCCGTAGGGCTCGTAGTCGATCAAGCCGTCGCGTGCCAGCTTCTTCAGATTGGCTGACACCGACGAGGGCGTCACCGCCAGCGTCTCTGCGATCTCGTTCGTGGAGACGGAACCGTCGGGCCACTCCTGCGCACTCCAGATGATCTTGAGGTAGTCCTCCACCATCTTCGAAACGCGGTGACCCTTCATGACCCGATCCTACGGGCGCTGTGTCGCAGCGACTTCTACGATGCGTGCCATCTGCTCCACTGCTCCCACGTGACGGCGCTCAACCGAGCGACCAGCTTCATGCCCTCGGCGTCCGGGAGGTCCGAGGTCGTGCACACCGCGAGGACGTACTCGGGCGCGGCAACTGGTCGTACGAGCGCCACGTCGTGCTTGACCCCGGTCACCCAACCGCCCTTGCTCGCGAACCAGGTGCCGTCGGGGAGCCCGGCCGGGATCATGTCGCGATGCGTCTGCCGAGCGAGGATGTCGAGCGCCGCCGCACTGTCGTGATCCGTGCCGGTCGCAATTCCCGCCATGAGCGTGGCGAGAGCGGACGCGGTGACCGTGTTCGTGATCCCGGCATCCTCAGCCGCGGCGTCGCCGATGAGGCGGTTCACGCGGAACTGCTCCTCGAGTCCGTGATCAGCCAGATAGCTGCGTACGGACTCGAACCCGATCCTTTCGACGATCAGGTCGGTCGCGATGTTGCTCGACACGGTGATCATGCGATCGGCGAGCCCGAGCAGATCGACCTCCGTACCGAGCCGGCTCCAGGTCTCGTCGTCCTGGTCGTCGGACTGACGAAGCTGGAACGAGCCGCCCGCCGCGCTGGCGAACTGGTCATGGACCACAACCCTGCCGAGGGCGGCCGGGACGTGCTCGGTACGGTCGCGCAGCAGCACCATCAGTACAGGCAGCTTGATCGTGCTGGCGGGGTAGTGGGAGGCGTCCGCGTTCCGTGCCGCCACAGGTCCGTCCAGGGTTCGCAGATCGAGCGAGAAGCTGCCGGGCATGCCCTCGAGAACCTCGGCCCAGGCCCGGTTCAGCTGCTCGGAGATCGACACGTCAGTCCCGGTCGGCGAGCAGCTCGGCGAGCGCGGAGACGGCCCGGTCGACGTCCTCGGTGGTGCTGTACGGGGCGAGTCCGAGCCTCAGACCACCGTCGTCGTCGATGCCGAGCCGACGGTACGGCTCGTACGCGTAGAACTGTCCCGCCGGCGCGAGGACGTCGCGCTCGGCCAGGAACTCGTACGCGTCACGGGTCTTCCGGCCCGGCAGGCTGACGAGGAGCGTCGGCGTCCGACGCGCGGCGCGGGAGTGGACGACCAGGCCGGGCAGTGCGGCCAGCCCGGCCTCGAGGCGCTGTCTGAGTGCCAGCTCGTGCTCGTCGATGGCGGCGAACGAGCTGCGGAGCTGCTCGCGTCGACTCGTGGCGTCGCCGGGTGCGATCGCCGCGAGGAAGTCGACGGCGGCGGTGGCGCCGGCGAGCGTCTCGTACGGGAGCGTCCCCAGCTCGTACCGCTCTGGCACCACCGTCGTCGACGGCAGCAGCTTGTCCGGCCAGAAGCGCTCGAGCAGTGCCGGGTCAGCGCCGAGCACGCCGCAGTGGGGGCCGAGGAACTTGTACGGGCTGCAGACGATGATGTCGGCGCCGAGCGCGGCCGGGTCGACGAACTCGTGGGCCGCGTAGTGAACCGCATCGATGTACAGGAGTGCGCCGACGGCGTGCGCCAGGTCGGCGATGTACCGGTGCGGCGGGATGGTGCCGATGAGGTTGGACGCGCCTGTGATCGCGACGAGGCGGGTGGCCGGCGTGATCGCGGCCGCCACGCTGTCCAGGTCCACCTCACCGGTCGCGGGATCGATGTCGATCCACCGGATCGTGGCGCCGACGGCCTCGGCCGCCTGTACCCAGGGACGTACGTTCCCGTCATGGTCCAGCCGCGACACGACGACCTCGTCGCCACGGATCCAGGTCTTCGACATGGCGCGTGACATGTCGTACGTGAGCTGCGTCGCGCTCCGTCCGTACACGATCCCGTTCGCGGGGAACCCGAGCAGATCGGCGAACGCGGCCCGGAAGGCCGCCACGGCTGCGTCGGCGTTGCGCTCCGACCCGCTGACGGTGCCGCGGTTGGACAGTGGCCCCAGCAGCGTCGCCGCGATCGCCTCGGCGACGACCCGTGGCGCCTGCGTCCCGCCGGGCCCGTCGAAGTGGGCGACGCCGGATGAGAGGGAAGGGAACTGGTCGCGCAGCGCGGCGACGTCGTACGGCATGGGTTCTCCTGTCGGCAACGCTCCGCAGTCTAGGGACGACCGCTGCCATGAACCTGGTTGCGGGCGGCTTTCGATCGACGTGCAGGTTACGGCGGACGCTCGCGGAGGCCGGAAGAGGGAAGCGGCCGAATCGAGGGGTCGCGACACGCTGAGCGATGCCTCATGGATGCGCACTTCCCGACCCCTCGACGGGATGTCCGGCCCATGCCCCAGGTCGAGGGGCCGCGACACGCCGAGAGCCGTGAGGGCAACGACAGTTCGTGACCTCTCGACGGGTGGCGGTAGGCGGAGTATGTGCAGCACGTACGCAGCCGCACGCCGAGTCAGGAGGGGGAGTTCCAGAGGTCGTGCCAGGTGACGCCGAGGTCGGCGAGCATCATGCGGAGCAGGGGAAGGCTGATGCCGACGACGTTGTGCGGGTCGCCCTCGATGCCGGTGATGAACGGACCTCCGTACCCGTCGATCGTGAAGCCGCCGGCGACCGCTTGGGGCTCGCCGGTGGCCGCGTACGCCTCGATCTCCGCTGCGGACAGGTCAGCGAAGTGGACGAGCGTCTCGGCGTTGCGGTTCGTGCTGCGAACCTCCCCGTTTCGGCTGACGATGACGTGATGTCCGGTGACGAGCAGGCCGGTCGACTCGGATAGGCGGCTCCACAGCTGCACCGCGTTCTCCGGTGAGCCTGGCTTGCCGTACGGGACACCGTCGACCTCGAGCATGGAGTCGCAACCGACGATCACGACGTCCTCACCCGACAGCACCTCAGCCGCGACCCCCTCGGCCTTGCGCCGTGCGAGCTCGCCGACGAGCTCCTGGATGTCGTCGGTCTGTACGAGTGACTCGTCGACGTCGGACACGACGACGGTGGGATGGACACCCGCCCGTCTCAACGTCTCGAGTCGGGCAGGTGACGCCGAGGCCAGGACGAGGCGCATCCGCTCAGCGCTTGCCGAAGAGACCACCGAGGATCTCGTCAACGATGCTGCTGCTGCTCTGTGGCTGAGCCGGCTGGGGATCCTCTGCGCCCGCGGAAGGGGTCTCGTCGACCGAGAGCGAGCCGGCGTCGCCGCCCGTCGGGGTGGTGTTGAAGATGCCGCCGCCGCTGCTCTGTTGCGGGTCGTACGTGGTCTGGTCCTTCGTCGGGTCGGACGCGGTCTGAGTCGCCTGGCCGCCACCGAGGATGGAGCCGAGGCCGCCGCCGGACAGGATGCCGCCGAGGATGCTCCCCAGCGTGCCGCCGCCGTTCGCGGGCTGCTGGCCGGTTTCGCTGCCGAGCACGCCGCCCAGGACGGTGCCGAGGATGCCGCCGCCGAGGCCGCCACCGTTCGGTGACATGGTGAGCTTCTTGGCGAGGTAGGCAAGGACGATCGGGGCGAGGATCGGCAGCAGTTGGTTCACGAGGCCGCCGCTGACGCCTGTCTTCTGGCCGATCGCGTGGGCGAGCTGGGTCGACTGGTCGCCGAAGATGTGCTGGACGATCTTGGCGCCATCAGCAGTGTCGACCCTGTTCAGATCTACGGAGCCCGAGTCGAACAGGGTGGATGAGCTGTGCGCCAGGAGCGCTCCGGCGATCGCCGGCTCGTTGCCCTGGTCGGCGTTGTGCTGCAG
>PMLO01000072.1:1956-19126 GCA_003158895.1 Propionibacteriaceae bacterium | reverse complement strand
AGCCCGAGATTCTCCAGTACCTCGAGAAGCGGAAGATCGCCGTCGGGACCCGCATCCACCTGGATGAGAGAAACCCGGAAGTCGGTTCCGTGACGATCTCCCGTTCGAACGCCACGGGTGAGCATCCGGATCGCGTCGAGATCGCTACCCGCGCCGCCGACGCGGTGTGGGTCGCTGTCGACCCGCCCCCCGTCGGCGCTCCTGACGACTGATCTGTCCGCGACTACTCCGGCTGAGTGCCGCCCAAGGGAAGGCCGGTGATTGCATCACTGATGGCAGTCGATCCATCCACGACCCCGGCGGCGGCCTCATCGACAGCCGCGGTCGCGGAATCGGTGACGTCCTGCACGGCGGACCTGGCCGTCTCGCCCAGGGAGCCAAGGTCAGCGGGAAGCCCAGGGATCTCGATCCCGAGCGACTCCTTCACACTGATAAGCATGTTCTTGAGTGCTTCCCACATGATGTCCTCCATGGTTGTCGGTTCTATGCGGTCTAGGTGGATGCGTTCGGAATCTGCGGGATCGTCCGGCCACGCGCCGCGAGACGGCGAGAGCCCTCCTGCCTGAGCACGTGCCGCGGGAATTCGGTTAGCTACCGGCCCGGGCCACTGTGCCTACAGGCACGAGGCTGAACGCACCCTCTTCTTCCTGGGCGTTGTGCAGGCGCAGGACTCCGTACAGCCCGTAGAGCAGTCGCCTGAGCTCGATGACGTCCTCGGGTTGGACGGTGTCGTTGTCCAGGTCGGCGAGCAGCCGGTGCAGCCGGCTGACCTGGTGCTCGATCTCGGCGTGGGTGCGGCTCATCGCGACGGTCGTGTCCGAGCTGCCGAGCGTTCGGTCGACCAGCGGCAAGAGCCGCGCCTCGTCGGCCCGCTCGTGCGGGAGGAGCTCTGCCTCAAGACGATCGAACAGGGTGTGCGCTGGTGCGAGATCGCAGTTCTGTGTGGACAGGGTGTCGGCCACGGCACGGATCTGCTCGACGACCGCGAGCACCGCGTCGTGCTCGACCTTCAGCCGGTGCGCCGCGTCGATGTCTGCAGCCGGCATCGTGATCGTGTGAACCTTGCCCGGGAGAACGGCCCGTAGCGCGATACCGATTGCCAAGACGTCGATGGCCTCCTGGATCACCGCGCCGGCCGCGGGCGGGAGCAACCCGGCCGCTGCCGCGACCATCGCGACCAATGACAGGCCCATACCCACAAGAACCGCCTGCAGGGCGATGCTCTTGGAGCGACGGGCAATGAGGATCGCATCAGCGAGAGCATCGAGCCGGTCGACGGTCAGGACGACGCCGGCGGCCTCGGATGAGGCGGTCGCGCCGCGTGCCGCCAAGGCCACGCCAACCCCCGCCGCCGCGAGTGCTGGGGCGTCGTTCACGCCGTCACCGACCATGATCGTCGGGGCGTGTACGGCCTCGGACTCGATCGCGACGAGCTTGGCGGCCGGGTCGCAGTCGGCCAGTACCGTATCGACTCCCACTATCCGCCCCACCGTGTCCGCGATATCTGCCCTGTCCCCGGTCACCAGGACGATCCGGACGATCCCGGCCTCGCGCAACCCGCGGACCATCCGCGGCGCGTCGGACCGGATGGGGTCCTGGAGGAGGAACGCCCCAGCCGGTTCACCGTCGATCCCCACGAACACAGTGAGCGAGTCGTCCAGGTTCGCGCGCCGGAGCACCTGACGCACCCATGCGGGCTGCGCATCGCCGACGATCCAACCGGCCTTGCCCACTCTCACCTCACGGGCGCCGACCAACCCGCTGAGACCGTACCCGTGCTCTTCTTGCACGTCGTCGGGCATCTCGAGAGTCAGGCCGCGGCGGGTAGCGGCGGTGACGATCGAACTCGCCAATACGTGCGGGGACACCTGGTCGAGCGAGGCCGCCAATCGCAGGACCTCGTCGGCATCAACGCCGTTGCTCGCCGTGACGACGTCAGCCAAGGTCGGCTGACCCTGGGTCAAGGTGCCCGTCTTGTCGAAGAGCATGACGGTCCCCGCTGCCAGGCGCTCCAGGGCGCCGCCACCCTTGACGACCACACCGATGTGCGCGGCCCGGGACAGTCCGGCCATGATCGCGATCGGCGCCGCCAACAGGAGCGGGCACGGCGTGGCGACGACCAGAACGGCGACCGCCCGCACCGGGTCCCCGCTGAGCGCCCACGCCGCGGCGGCCAGCAGCAGCGTGAGCGGGACGAAGAAGACCGCGATCCGGTCCGCCGCGCGCACGAACGGCGCCGACGACGCCTGCGCCTGCTCCACGAGCCGTACGACACCGGCGTAGGTGGACTCCGCCGCCACCGAGGTCGCGACGAGGTCGATCGGCTGGCCGGCGTTGACTACCCCGCTGCGCACCTCATCTCCCGCCGGTCGCTCGACCGGCAGGGACTCCCCCGTGAGCGCGGCTTCGTCGAGGGTCCCACCCGACACGAGACGTCCATCGACGGGAACCACCTCCCCGGTCCCCACCAGGATCCGGTCGCCCCTGGAGACCTCGTCCACCGGGACCTCGACGACACCATCCTCCAGCCGGCGACGGGCCGTGCGCGGAGCCCGCTCCACCAGCAGGCTCAACTCGCGCCGCGCTCGCGCCGCCGCTCTGGCCTCAAGCAGCTGACCGGATGCGAGCATCACCGTGATCATCGCTCCGGCGAATGGCTCGTGCACCCACAGGGCTCCAGCCAGCGCGAGCAGCGCGATGACGTCGACGCTCGGTTGACGGCGCCAGAGCGCGCCAACAGTCCATGCGATCGAGAAGACCAGGCCGAGAACCGTCCCGGCGACCCACAGCAGCTCCGACATCGTTGCTGCACCCAGCAACCATGCAGCACCTCCCCCGAGCAACAGCACGGCGGATGAAACGAACAGGAGTAGCTGCATACGATCCCGGATCCACGTCACGCAGACAGTCTGTGAAGCCGGCTGCCGATGTGTCTACGCGCAAAGGAAGTTGAGGCGTGCCTCATGAGCGACTGCACGATCCACAACATGTCGGGGACAGTCTCGAGAGGCAGGTCTGACACACTCCAAGGCATGAGATCCGGACCCGAGTGGGAGCAGTGGGGCACGTGGCACGCATCGTAGAAGTCGCGACCGCACGGCTCGTCCGGCAGCTGCACACGCCGTTCGTCACGGCGCTGCGGCGGACCAACGAGGTTGTGAGCGTCGCCGTGAGGCTGACCGACGGCGACGGGCGGACCGGTTTCGGCGAGGGCCCGCAGGTGTGGCGCGTCACCGGGGAGTCGCTGGCGAGCATCGAGGCGTGCGTCCAGGGACCGCTGGCCGAGGTCCTGCTCGGCTGGGACCCCGACACCGAACCCGTCGCGCACGCCTCAGACGCACTCGCGAACGCGGTTGTCGGCAACGGCGGGGCGCGGTCTGCGTGCGAGTCGGCAGTTCTGGACCTCGTGGCACAGGAAGCTCGGATTCCCCTCGTACAGCTCCTGGGCGGTACGGCGATGTCCGTCGCGACCGACGTCACGGTCGCCGCTCAGGGGGATTTCGGTGAGGGCGTCGACGCGTCCCAGTTCCGGCAGGTCAAGGTCAAGGTCGGCCTCGACCCGGCCGACGTCGACAGGGTGATCCGCATCACGCGAGCGGCTCCCGGCGTCCCCGTACGGATCGACGCCAACCAGGCCTGGGACCTCGAGACCGCCTCGGCGAGCATCGAGGCGTTGCTGGCCGCCGGGGTCACGCTCGAGTTCGTCGAGCAGCCGTTGCCCGCGTGGGACCTCGCCGGACATGCCGAGCTGCGTCGCCGGTGGGGTACGCCGATCGTGCTCGACGAGTCAGTGTTCACGATCCACGACCTGCGCCGGGCGATCGATGCGGGCAGCGGCGACATCGTCAACATCAAGCTCGCGAAGTGCGGCGGGATCCACGCCGGACTGGCCATCGCGCGCGAGGCGACCGAGGCGGCGCTAGGCCTGATGGTGGGCTCGATGATGGAGTCGGAACTCGGCGTCTCGGCTGCCGCGGCGCTCGCCGCCACGATCAGCCCCGACGCCGTACATGACCTCGACGCCGCCTGGTGGTCGCTTCCGGGATCCGACGGCGGGTCGCCGTACCAGGGGGGCCGGTTCGTGCTCGATCCCTCGCCGGGATCGACCCATGCCGCTCGCCGCGTCATCCCCGAGAGCCTGTCCTGGAGCAGTCGCGCACACGGGCAGTGAGGCAGGTCGCACAGGGCTAGCGTGAGGCTCATCGAGACAAGGAGTCCGGCATGACTGATTTCGTCCTCGTCCATGGTGCGTGGCACGGCGGGTGGTGCTGGCGATACGTGGCGGACAGGCTCACGGCTCGCGGGCATCGGGTGTTCACGCCGACGCTCACCGGGCTGGGCGAGCGGTCGCACCTGCTCACCGCCGACGTGGGACTCGACACGCACATCACCGACATCGTCAACGTCATCCACTGGGAGGAGCTGTCGGACGCCGTGCTGGTCGGCCACTCGTACGCCGGCTACGTCGTCAGCGGCGCCGCCGAGCAGATCGCGGGCTCGCTGAAGGCGATCGGTCTCCTGGACGCGTTCCTGCCAGGCACCGACAGCGCGATGATCGACGACACGACTCAGGGCCTGCGGGACGCGATCAACGCGGCGCCGAAGACGGGCACGATCGCGCTGCCCGGCTTCCCTGCGTCGGCGCTCGGCTGCTCGGGATCCGACGCGGACTGGGTGGACGAGTTGTGCACGCCGCACCCGGTCAAGACCTACACCGACCGGATCACCGTGACCGGCGGGCTCGAGTCCGTACCGAGGAAGCTGTTCATCCGTACGGCGTTCCCCGAGGGCCACCTCGACGAGACCGTCGCACGGGTGACCGGTCAGCCCGGCTGGGAGGTCGCCACGCTGTCCTGCGGCCACGACGCGATGGTCGCCGACCCCGAGGGGCTCACAGCGCTGTTGGAGACGCTCGCCTGAGGTGCCCCACGGGCTCAGGCCTTCACGCGGATCGTGAGGGCCCAGAGCGAGGAGTCGGAGGTGAAAGCGCCGTCGTACTGGGCGTCGCTGAACACCAACGACCCTCCGCCGGACGCCGTGATCGTCCAGCCGTACGACGGGAGCGTGTCGGTCAGGGTCGTGAGTACGGCGTCGGCCATCGCCGGTCCGCCGATCGCGGTGATGACGTTGGCCTGGTCGACCCGTTCGTCGATCCTCGCGCCGACCGGCAGGACGATGCGATCAGCAGGGCCGTTCTTCCAGCCCAGCGTCGCCATCGTCACGGTGCCTGACGGCGCTGCCCCCACCGCTGGCGGGCTGCTCGACGACACCGGGTTGGGTGCGGCCATCGAGCAGCCGCTGAGCAGCACGGCGAAGCAGACGATGCCGATGACACCCCGTCGAGCGGCGCTCACCACCTCGTGATCGCCTTCATCAGCACCGGCCGCAGCTCAGCCGCCACCTTCTCGACGCTGAACCGTGACAGGACGCTCGACCTGCCGGCCTCTCCACGTCGCACCGCGCCGGCGGGGTCATCGTGGACAGCCCGCAGCAGTGCTGCTGCGTCGTCGATCCGCGGCTGCGCCCAGTGCGCGTGCGGCTCGTACGGGTCGTTGCCGGTTCCGATCTCGACGAGGTCGTACGGGACGAGGAAGGAGTTCTTGGAGTCCATGAACGCGAGGTTGCCGGAGTAGCCGGTCGCGACGACCGGCGTGCCGACGACCATGGCGTCGATCAGGTTGAGCCCGTACCCCTCCGCGCGGTGCAGCGAGACGATGCAGTCGCTGAGCTCGATCATCCCCTGTACCTGGACCGCGTCGAGGTAGCCGTCCATGACGATGATGTCCGGCCTGTCTGCCGCGTGGTAGCGGACCTCCTCCAGCTCGGGCACGCGAAGGTGGCCGTTGATCGACTTGAGGATCAGTACGGCGCCGTCGTCGGGCCCGAACGCGCGTCTGTACGCCTCGATCGTGTCGAGCGGGTTCTTGCGGCGCACCACAGAGAAGAAGTCGTAGCTGCACAGGAAGATCGTCTTGTCCTCCGGCATGCCGAGCATGGAACGCGTGAAGCTGGTCGGTGCGCTCGGCGGGATGACCGGCAACGGCACGACACGGACCCGGGTCCGGGACCCGAGCGCGTCGATGGCTCGCTTCGTGTGGTCGCTCGTCACCCAGACCTCGTCGACCGTCTTCATGATGGGGGCCCACTTGGCGGGGAAGACGTCGACCTCCCAGAACCACAGTCCGACCCGATGGCCTCCGCGCCTCATGCCGGCGTACTCCCATGCCGCCTGCATGTAGTCCGCGTTCACGCACGTCAACGTGTTGGCGTAGTGGATGCTGGGCGACAGGGCGACGTCGACGGGCATCTGCTGGCGGGACTCGGTCTTGACGACGGGTACGACCTCGTACGGGCACCCGATGTGCGCGACGGCGGCGGCCATCCTCCGGCCGGCCTCTCCGACGCCGAACTCGGCCTTCGCATACGCGAGGACCGACCAGCCGCGACGCGTGGGTCTCACCTTCGATCGCTTCGGAACCTGCGTGGAGGGGACCCCCGCCCGCACTCGCTCGTGCCGCGAGAACTCGTCGACGGCGAGCCAATCGGAGAAGGCACGAGCAGAGAGGCCCTCCGGGTCGGACATGAGGACCTTGAGGTCGGGTCTCACGTCCCAGATGGCGAGGTCGAGCCGGTTGTAGAGGATGCCCGGCGTGTATCCGAAGGCCCACTCCCGGAACTCTGGGGTGTCCAGGTACGGGTTCGGGGGAAGCAGCGTGCCCTTGGTCTCGGCGGCGATGAGCGCCTTGCGGTACATCCGGCGCACGATCGGGCTGTACTCGCCGCCATCGGGGTAGTGGTCGAAGCCGTACGGCTCGGCAGTGCCCGGATCGGCGGCCGCGAGGTCTGCGGAGTAGTCGGCGCAGAGTGTCGCCAGTACGGGTTCCTCGCTGAGCAGCACACGCGGACGAGCCTTGTCATGGGTTGTCAGGCGCCACGGGGTCGCCGGGTCCCACCCCTCGAGCCGGAGTGTCCTCAGAGGCGTGTCGCCAGCAAGCAGGCCGCCATCTGGGCCGCGGCTGAGAACTCGCTCGTGGAGGTTCCACCAGCCGATGTTGAGGCCACGGTCGCGCAGCACCTCGCACGAGAACAGCCCGGGGATCCAGTCGGCCCAGCGCTGGTCCGCGTACAGCTCCTCGCTCGCGTCGACGACCGCATCACGGCGTACGCGCTCGCACCACCAGTCGAGGAATTCCCCGGCGGACGAGCTCACGCCGACGAGGCCGAGGTTGAAGACACCGGCTGTACGGATCGTGAGCTCGTCGGGGAAGCGCCCGTCACGCGGCATCGGGTCAAGGACTTGCGGCGTCAGCGCCACGCCTGATCGTTCGGCCGCCTCGAACACCTCCGCCACGTCCTCGTACACCACCGTGTCAGGGCTCAGGTAGACCGCAGTGCCGTCCTCTCTCACCAACCGGGCCAGAAGGTACGGCTTGAGCGCGCCCGCGAACTCGTCCGCGTCGTAGATCGCGGCCAGATCAGCCCACTCGCGGTCAGGCAGCAGGTCGCCGGGAAGCTGGATCTTCCCTAGTCCGGACAGGGAACGATCAGATTCGGACCCGTCTGTGATGAGCGTCCAGACCTCGACACCTGGCTGGGCCCTCTCGAGAGAAGCGACCATCACCCGCGTTCGGGCCAGCGCGTTCCGCGGGGCGATCGTGCACGCGCGGCGTGGACCCGACATCATTCTCCTCCGCTCGGTGCGCACAACGGGTCACACTCTACGGTCGGCGCCGGTTCCGAGGCACGACAGGTCAACTTCCTGCCTCAGCACATGGCACCGTCCACCGGTGCGTACGGGCTGCGCGCCGTTCAGGGGCTCGAGGATTGAGCACGCTAGGGTTAAGTCGCTGCACGAGGCGTCATGAGAAGGAGTTCAGAGTGTCTAAGGTCGCACTGATCACGGGGATCACGGGACAGGACGGTCTCTACCTGGCGGAGCTTCTGCTGTCCAAGGGGTACGAGGTCCATGGGTTCATCCGTGGTCAGAACAACCCGAAGCTAGAGCTCGTACAGAGCATCGTGCCCGACCTCAAGGTGCACTTCGGTGACCTGCTGGACAGCTCCAGCATCACGCGCACCCTCGACGCCTCGACCCCCGATGAGTTCTACAACCTCGGCGCGATCTCGTTCGTGGCCTACAGCTGGGAGAACGCCCACGTCACCTCCCAGGTGACCGGCCTGGGCGTGCTCAACGCCCTCGAGGCCATCCGCCTCTACGCCGGCAGCGACATCCAGAAGGTCCGCTTCTACCAGGCCTCGAGCTCAGAGATGTTCGGCAAGGTGCAAGAGGTGCCCCAGCGCGAGACGACGCTGTTGTGGCCGCGCTCCCCGTACGGCGTCTCCAAGGTCTACGGCCACTACATGACGATCAACTACCGCGAGTCGTACGGGATGCACGCCAGCTCCGGCATCCTGTTCAACCACGAGTCGCCGCGCCGCGGCACGGAGTTCGTGACCCGCAAGGTGTCGATCGCGGTCGCGAAGATCAAGCTCGGCCTGCAGGACTCGCTGACGCTCGGCAACCTGGATGCCAGCCGCGACTGGGGCTATGCGGGCGACTACGTCCGTGCGATGTGGCTGATGCTTCAGCAGCCGATCGCCGACGACTACGTGATCAGCACGGGCCACACCCACTCCATCCGCGACCTTCTGGACGCGGCCTTCGGCCACGTCGGAATCACCGATTGGGAGAAGTACGTGAAGCAGGATCCTCGCTTCATGCGCCCGGCGGAGGTCGACCTCCTAGTCGGCGACTCGACGAAGGCCCATGAGAAGCTCGGGTGGACGCCGGAAGTCGACTTCGAACAGCTTGTGGGCATGATGGTCGAGAACGACCTCAAGGAGCAGACCGACCTCCACAGGCCCTGATGGCAATGACACGGGCATTCATCACGGGCGCGACGGGCCAGGACGGCACGTACCTGACCCGCCATCTCCACGACCAGGGCTACGAGGTCCACGGACTTGTACGTCCGGGCGACAAACCCCCGATGGAACCGGAGCTGATCACCGTCCACGCCGGCGACCTCATGGACAGGCCGGCCATGACTGCCATGCTGGACAAGATCCGGCCCAGCCAGATCTACAACCTCGGCGGCGTGAGTTCCGTCGCGCTCTGCTGGACCGAGCCGGTCCTCGCGGCGGAGGTCAACGGCACCGCTGCGGTCTTCCTGATGGAGGCCGCGTGGAAGCTGCAGGAGAAGATCGGCGAGCAGGTAGCGTTCGTCCAAGCGTCGAGCGCGGAGATCTTCGGCGAGGCCGACACGTCCCCGCAGGACGAGTCGACCTCCATCCGTCCCATGAACCCGTACGGCGCATCGAAGGCTCTCGCGCACCTGTCGGCCGGCGTCTACCGGGCTCGAGGCCTTCACGCGTCGAGCTTGATCCTCTACAACCACGAGTCACCCTTGCGGCCACCGTCGTTCGTGACCCGCAAGATCACCCAGGGCGCAGCCGCCATCGCCAAGGGGGAGGCCACCGAGCTACGCCTCGGGAACCTCGAGGCACGTCGCGACTGGGGATGGGCACCGGACTACGTCGCGGCCATGGTGCTGGCTGCGACGCACCCGGAGTCGGACGACTACGTCATCGGCACGGGCGAGGCTCATAGCGTGCGTGACTTCGTCGCCGCGGCCTTCATCGCCGCGGGCATAGGCGACTGGGAAACGTACGTGGTCCAGGACCCGGAGTTCTATCGGCCGGCGGACCCGACCAAAGCGCTCGCGAACGCCTCGAAGGCGCACCGGGTCCTCGGCTGGGAGCCCACCGTGGGATTCGACGATCTCGTCGGACGGATGGTGACGGCCGACCTGCATGCGTAGCGGCTACGCCCTACACGGGTCCGCTCGTCACCACGTTGAACCGGACTCTTCGGGTACAGTTCGTCAGTGCCCGTGCTTGGTGTAGGGGCCCTCCAAAGCAGTCGGGAAAGGTAGTTCGACGTGGCCACCGTGTATGCGCAGAACTTCGAAGATGTCATCCTGTGGCGGGCTCTGGGCAACATCGAGAACGGGCATTACGTCGATGTCGGTGCGCACGACCCCGACTACTCCTCGGTGACCCGGCGGTTCTACGAGGCCGGGTGGCGTGGCATGAACGTCGAACCGGTCGTCACGATGTTCGAGAAGCTGGTCGATCGGCGTCCCGAAGATGTCAACGTGCAGGTGGCTTGTTCGGACCATGCACAGGACTTGACGTTCTACGAGGTCCTGGACACTGGCTTGTCGACGGTGGACCCACTGCATGCAAGCGAGATGCGCGCCCGTGGCTGGAATGTGGTGGAGACGCCCGTTCACATGGTGACGCTCGACAGCTTGCTTGAGGAACATGATCTAGGCCCCATCCACTTCCTCAAGATCGACGTCGAGGGCGCGGAGCCCGCAGTCCTTGCAGGTTGCGAGTTGACACGATGGCGGCCGTGGGTTCTCGTCATCGAGGCAACTGCTCCTCTGAGCAAAGATCTCGTATCCGATACGTGGGAGCCGGGCGTCCTCGCCTCCGGCTACCAGAAGGTCTACTTCGACGGTCTCAACAACTACTACGTTGCTGACGAGCACGCAGAGCTGGCCGCAGACTTCGGCCTCCAGCCCAACTGCTTCGACGGCTTCGCCCTGGCAGCAGACCACTGCCTCGTTGATCAGACCGAGAGGCTCGCCCTCCTCCTGGAGGTCGAGCGGCTGCGAGGCCTCCTCACGGCGACCGAGGAGCTGGCCCGTTCGTGCGAGGAATGGGCTCGAACGTCTGAGGGGCAGCTCCTGCAGTTCCAAGACCACGCGGCGCACGCTCTCGAGAAGGCCCAGAAGGCGGCGGGAGTCAACCAACGATCGCTCGCGCGACAGTTGGCCCAGCCGCTGCGCACCGCCTCGAGCAAGATCCGCCGCGGAGGAGTGAGCGCGGCGAAGACTGCGGCTCGGCCCGTCCTGGATGCGGGTCTCCAGTTCGTGCGTCGCAACGAGGACATCGAGAACCGACTGCGTCAGGTGTTGCACAGAGTTCCTCGCGTGAAGGCGCGCCTGCTGAAGTATGCGGAGGCGCGCCCATCGTCCCGGGACGCCGTATGAGGATCGTTCTCGACCTGCAAGGAGCCCAGACCGAGAGTCGACATCGTGGGATCGGCCGGTACACCATGGCCCTCGCGCGCGGCATCATCCGCAACGCCGGCGATCATGAGGTCTGGGTGGGCCTCACGGCCGGGCTACCTGACTCACTTTCCCCCATCCGGGCAGCGCTAGCTGATGTCCTCCCTGAGAATCGGCTGGTCATCTGGAACACGGTCACCCCGACTGGGGGCATTCACGCAGCCAACGACGGTCGGCGCACACAGGCGCAAGTGATCCGGGAGGCGTTCCTCAGCGACCTCGAACCGGACATCGTCCACTGTTCCGGCGTCGTGGAGGGCCTCTGGGTCGACTCCGTGACGAGTATCCATGAGCACATCCGAGGTCCCCTCACCGCCGCGACCCTCTACGACGTCATCCCCCTCATCGACCGCACGCGGTACCTGTTGGACCACGGGGAAGAGCGTTGGTACCGCCAGCGCATCGCTCAGATGCGCCGCGCCGACCTGCTGCTCGCCATCAGTGAGTACACCCAACGCGAGGGCTGCGAACTGCTCGAACTCCCGCAGGAGCGGGTCGTGAACGTCCGTACCGCGGCCGATGACATCTTCACCCCCCTCAGGGTCACCAGCGAGCGCGAGGCAGAGCTTCGCGGCCGCTACGGCATTGCCAAGCCCTTCGTCATGTACACCGGTGGCCTCGATCCGCGCAAGAACATCAAGGGACTCATCTCGGCATTCGCGATGCTGCCGCCGGAGCTTCGGGAATCGCACCAACTGGCTCTGGTCGGTAAGGCTGACGAGAGGATCGATCACTGGAACCTGGAACACGCGTTGGCCCAGGGCCTGCGTGCCGACCAGGTGGTGTTCACCGGTTTCGTCCCCGATGACGACCTCGTTGGGCTGTACAACCTGTGCGCCGGATTCGTGTTCCCGTCCCAGCTGGAAGGGTTTGGCCTACCGCCCTTGGAGGCCATGAGTTGCGGGACTCCGACCATCGCGTCCAACACGACGTCGATCCCGGAGGTCGTGGGGAATCCGGAGGCGATGTTCGATCCGTACGATCCCGCTGACATCTCGGCCAAGCTCGCGCGACTCCTGGCTGATGAGGAGTTCCGTTCTGAGCTTCGGAGCCATGGGCTGGAACGCGCGAAGACCTTCACCTGGGATGACAGCGCCACTCGTGCTCTCACGGCCTTCGAAAGGCTCGTCGCGCAACGGGACAGGGTGAAGACAAGGAAGTCAACCAAGGCCGAGTTGTCGACGTTGCGCCGCCCACGGCTGGCCCTGGTGACCGCACTTCCGCCTCGACCGAACGTTGCTCGCGACCATCTCGTCCACCTCGTCGAGCAGCTCGACCGCCACTACGCGGTCGATATCGTCATTGGCCAGGAGATCGAGCCAGGAGGGTTCGAGGGCCCCGCACATGCTGTCTCCGCGGAGCAGTTCGACCTTGTCAGCGGCGACTACGACCGGATCGTCCACCACTATGCGAACAGCGGGGACTTCGCTCACGTCCGAGATGTCCAGGCCAGCCATCCTGGGATCGTCCTCCTCAACGACTACTACCTGGATCGGGCGCTGTCATGCGCCTCCGGCGATCTGGAGCCCACCCAGTCGTGGATGCAGACCATCATCGAGGCGTACGGCTACGACGGGCTCCGCCGCGTAATGTCGGCGAAACTCCCCGGGGGGGCCCCGCCCCGTCTGCCCATGAACGCCACAGTGATCGAGACAGCGCACGGTGTGATGGTCACCAACCCTCGCATCACCGAGATGGCGACGCAGGAGTTCGGATCCCACGCGACAAAGGATTGGGTCACGGTGCCCCTCGTCGCGCCGGTTGGTGCCGTCCAGGCAACAACGCCCCACCGGCACCTGATCGCGGCCTTCGGCATCGGCACGGAACACATGCACCACCGACTCGTGGCTGCATGGCTGGCCTCCCCTCAGCTGAGTGTTCACGGGGACTCGGAACTGGTCATCGTGGGACCGGCCCCTGAGGACGCCTACGGGCGTCAGCTGGTGCACATGCTGGAGCGGCAACGCCCGGGGGGCAGATGGCGGGTGCTTTCGGAGGAACATGCGGCCCACGTGCTGGCTGATGTCCGGTTCGCCGTACAGCTCTCCAGGGCACAGGACTCATCCGCCGACCGTTGGCTCGCGCGTTGCCGGGCTCTTGGCATCCCGGTACTGACTGACGAGGACCTCGGCGACGGCCTCGACCAAACCGCCCTTGTGCGTGAACTCGAGTTGGCCTGGCATCGTGACTCGCCCTCCGCCGTCGCGACGCCGACCACCCCCAGCGCCGAGGCATATCGGGACGCGATCGAGCACTTGTATGCCAACGGCCGCCGGTCCAGGACTTTGGAGACGCTACACATCGCCGCACAGCAGCCCGGCCTGACGGCAGAGGACTGGCCCAAGACCGTTCTCGCGGTCACGCGAAACCACCCGTCACCCCGCTCGACCAAGCAACTGCTGCTGGATCTCACGATGATGGTTCGGCGGGACGCGCGTACCGGAATCCAGCGTGTGGCGCGTAGCCTCGCACTCTGTCTGCTCGAGGACCCCCCGGTGGGCTATCGCGTCGAACCGATCTACTGCGATGACACCGGAGATCTCCGATACGCACGCAGGTACGCCGCGGCGATGCTGGGCTACGACGGCGCGCAGCTGCGCGACGATCCGGTGGTGGTGCGCCCTGGCGATGTGTTTGCGGGACTCGATCTCAACGACCGGATGTTCCCCAGCGACGTGATGAACGGGCCGAGCATGGAGGCGGCCCTCGAGTGGCTCAGGTCGCGCGGGGTGAGTCTCCAGTTCATCGTCTACGACTTGCTGCCGTGCCACCGTCCTGACTGGTTCCCATGGCCTCCTCACTGGTTCTATGACTACCTGCAGAACCTCGTCCGACACGCAGACAGTCTGATTTGCATCTCCCAGAGCACGGCGCATGACCTGACGACATGGATCAGCGAGAACTGTCCGGGGCGCGACGACCTCGCTGTCGGCTGGTTCAACCTTGGCGCTGACATCGAGAGCAGCGTTCCCACGGATCACACAACGACCAACTTCGAGGAACGGTGGGCGAACCGAGGCCCCGGACCATCGATCCTCATGGTCGGTACCATCGAACCTCGCAAGGGACACGACCAAGCGCTCGCTGCCTTCTCCGCCCTCTGGGACGAGGGCGTCGATGCAAATCTCGTGATCGTCGGACAAGCAGGCTGGGGTCGTGACGCGTTCCTGCGCTCGATGCGTACGCATCCGGAATGGGGCCGGCGTCTCCTGTGGTTCGAGGACGCGAGCGACGTGGAACTCCTGCGTCTCTACGAAGTCACTGACGGCTGCCTCATGGCGTCCCGTGGCGAGGGTTTCGGGCTGCCCTTGATTGAGGCGGCGCGTTACGACCTCCCGCTGCTGGCGCGGGACCTGCCGGTGTTCGAGGAGGTCGCGGGGAACAACGTGACGTACTTCTCCGGGGAGTCAATTGAATCGCTTGCCACGTCGTTGAAGGACTGGTTCGCATCGATCGCTGCCGGGACAGCCCCTCGGTCGGGCGGAATCCGCTGGCTCACCTGGGAGCAGAGCACCCAGCAGTTCGCTGCCGCGCTCCTTGGTCACCTCGCAGACTGAGTCGACTGCCGAAGCCAGCGGGCGGACGTACGGTCAGCCCTCCTGGCGGAGGTTCTCGAAGTGGCTGTGCATGACCGCGACGCCGAGGGATTCGAACGGCTCACCAGTGGCTACTGTGAACGACAGCGCTCGCGGTAGCGAATCGACGGTGCGCGCATTGTGGTCGGCGGCGATGCCCGCCTGGATGCGGAACGAGCCCGGCCGTAACGGGAACTCGGGAATCACGAGGTCCACCGACCCAGCGCCCGGACGCATCGGCGCGGCCACCCAGTCCGACTGAACGTTGTTGTGGCCCCAGACCAAGAACCCGGTCTCGTGTTCGATGCTGAAACCAAAGACCGGAGCCGCGACAGGCTCATGGCAGGTGAAGTGCATCCTGAGCGTGACCTTGTCACCGGTACGAACCTGCCGTACGTCTTCGCAATGCGCATCGAGGAGTTCCACGCGTTCGATCGTCGCTTCCCCGCTCCCGAAGCGTCCCTGGGTCTGGTCTTCGGACGACGATTCAGCGTCGCCCTCTGCCAGCTGCGAGTGGTGTTGCTGGACGTTGTGTGCCTGGTCCGCGTAATCGTTGATGACGTCCTGGGCGGGGCCCACGCCCATGAGTTGACCTTTGCGTAGCCATGCCGCCTGGTCGCAGAACGTCCGCATCTGGTCGACAGCATGAGAGACGACGACCACGGTCCGGCCATCGCGGCGCAGATCGGAGAACTTCTCGGTGCACTTCTCCTGGAAGGCGATGTCTCCGACGGACAGGACCTCGTCCACGAGCAGGATGTCGGGCTCAATATGGATCGAGACCGCGAATCCCAGCCGCACGTACATGCCGGACGAGTAGTTCTTGACCGGCTGGTCGATGAAGTCGCCCACTCCCGAGAAATCGACGATCGAGTCGAACTTCCGGTCGATCTCGGCCTTGCTCATGCCGAGGATGGCGCCATTGAGATAGACGTTGTCGCGCCCGGACAGCTCCGGATGAAAGCCGGACCCCACCTCGAGCATCGCCGCCATCCGACCCACATGGGTGATGAAACCCTTGTTCGGCTCGAGAATCTGGGCGATGCACTTCAGTAGCGTCGACTTGCCGGATCCGTTGTTGCCCAGCAGACCGAACGTCTTGCCCTGCGGAATCTCGAGGTCGATGTCCTTCAGAGCCCAGAACTCGTCGTACTTGGCACGGCTCCGCTTGAGCACCGTGGCCTTGATCGACCTGTTCCGGTCACGGTAGATGCGGAACGACTTCGACACGTCCGAGACGACGACGGCGTTGGACGTCACAGCTCCTCCACGATCCGTGATGAGAACTTGCTGAAGACCCACGACCCGATGATCATGGACACGGCCGCCCACGCCAGCATGACGAGCCAGCGCGTAAGCGACGGTACGTCGAAGTCGTACAGGACGTTTCGGTACGCCTCGACGAACTGATAGGCGGGGTTGAGCTCGAAGAGGAACTCGATGGGGAGGTTGGGATGGCCGACCTGCGCCTGCTGGACGAGCGAGAACGGGAGCACGACGCACGACGCGTACATCCACAGTTGCAGGAAGATGCCCCAGATGTGCTGGATGTCGCCGAAGTAGACCATGCCTATCGACAGGATCAAGGAGAGGCCGAGCACGAACGCGGTGTTGAGGATCACGATCGGGATGAGTACAGGCAAGCGCCACACGATCCTTGGTCCACCGCCAGCGACTCCCACGAAGATCGCGACGGCTGCCAGCTCGGTGAGGAAGGTGCTGGCCAGGGCGAGGATGGTTGATGTCGGAAGGACGAACCGCGGGAAGTACACCTTGGTCAGGAGGCCCGCGTTGTCCGCGAGCGCGCCACGACCCAGCGACGTGCCTGTGGACATGAATCCCCACGGGATGATCCCGCACGCAACCCACAGGGCGTAGCTCTTGAGACCGGAGTTGGTGCCCAGGGGCGGGGTGGCACGTACGAGGATCCCGAACACCAGCGAATAGACCGCGATGTTCGCCAGCGGGTTCAGCAGCGACCACGCGCGCCCGAGGACCGTCTTCTTGTACTGGCCCTTGATCTCGCGCAGCGTCAGGTTCGCCAAGAGGTTGACCGTCCGGTTCTTGACCAACGAGTCGCGCATTGACAACGTGCCGGCACGGACCGACGCCATCTGCTACCTCCTGGCTTGTGAAGCAGGGGGAGTCTAGCAAGCGAGCAGGGAACGACCGCGCGCGGTGAAGCGCACCACACAGGACGCACCGACTCATGCCTACGGTGAAGGCGGCGTCTCGCGATAGCCTCGTGTCAATGGATGAGGTAGAGGTTTCCGACCCGCTGGCGCTGGACGGGTCGTCCGAGGCGGCGCCGCGTGGGTCGCGTGTGCCTGCCGTCATCCGGGCATTGAGACCCAAACAGTGGGTGAAGAACGTGCTGGTCTTCGCCGCGCCCCTGGCATCAGGCCGGTTGCTCGAGTGGCACGTCCTGCGCGGGGCTCTGCTCTCGCTCCTCGCGTT
>PMLO01000072.1:0-1943 GCA_003158895.1 Propionibacteriaceae bacterium | reverse complement strand
GGTCTGTCTGGCCGGCGGCCTCGCGGTGGGCTTCTGGACCTCGCCGATGCTGGGCGTGGTCCTCGTCGTGTACGCCGCCCTGCAGGTCACCTACTCGATCTGGTTCAAGCATCGCCCCATCGTCGACCTGGCGTTGGTCGCCCTCGGCTTCCTTCTGCGAGCACTCGCCGGCGGCGTCGCGAGCGGCATCCCGTTCAGCCAGTGGTTCCTCCTCGTCGCGTCGTTCGGGTCACTGTTCATGGTGGCGGGGAAGCGGTACTCGGAACTCGTGCAGCTCGGCTCGGAAGCCGGGACCAGGCCCTCGCTGGCGTCGTACTCGCCGGACTACCTGCGCTTCGTCTGGGCGGCCTCCGCGACCCTCGTGATCACGTTCTACAGCCTGTGGGCGTTCGACCAGCGCGGCCAGGGGCTCTGGACAGCCCCGTGGCCCGCGATCTCCATCGCCCCGTTCACGCTCGCGATCCTCAGCTACGCGCGTGACATCGACCGCGGCGAAGCGGGCGAGCCGGAGAACGTCGTCCTCCACGACCCGATGCTGCTGATCCTCGGTCTGCTGTGGGTCGCCTCCGTCGTGCTGGCGGTGGTCATCCCTCGATGAGCGGAGCGCGCGCGTCTGTCCTCCGACGACTGGCTGCGCACCTCCGCACGGCCGACTTTCGTCATCCGCTGCGCGTGGGGATTGACGGCATCTGCGGGTCCGGCAAGATCACGTTCTGCTCTGAGCTCGTCGAGGCTGTGGGTGCCACCGGGAGATCGGTCGTGCACCTCGACCTGGAGCGTCCGCGCATCGTCCGCGGCGTCGAACCCTGACGGTCCGTACTCGCGGCTAAGGTGGGCTCGCATGCAGCCCGAGGCGTCCCGTCGCGACCTCGCGCTGCTTCCCAAGGCTCATCTCCACCTCCACTTCACCGGGTCATTGGACATCCCCACGCTGCGCGAGCTCGCCGTTCTGGCGGATGTTCCCCTGCCCGATCACCTGGTCGATGCTGAAGCCCTGTCCGTACCCGCGACGACGCGTGGCTGGCACCGGTTCCAGCGCTCCTACGACACCGCGCGGCTCGTCGTCGCGAGCGAGGAGGCAATGCGGCGGGTCGTGGAGGCCGCGGTCGCCAACGACGTCCGCGAGGGGTCACGACGGCTCGAGCTCCAGATCGACCCGAGCTCGTACGCCCCGCACGTCGGTGGCCTGGTCGAGGCGCTGGAGATCGTCATGGACGAGGCCCGACGGGCCGGCGACACGTACGGGCTGAGCGTGGGCGTCATCGTCGCCGCGTCGCGAATGCGCAACCCGATGGAGGCTGAGACGCTCGCCCGTCTCGCCGCTCGTCACGCAGGCGATGGCCCCGGACAGGTCGTCGCGTTCGGGCTGTCGAACGACGAGGAGGCGGGCGTGACCGAGGAGTGGTCGCACGCGTTCTCGATCGCGCGCCGGGCCGGGCTGCCTGGTGTGCCGCACGCCGGCGAGCTGTCCGGCCCCGACCACGTACGGCGGATCGTGGATGCGCTCAACCCCACCCGGCTCGGCCACGGCGTCCGTACCACCGAGGATCCCGCCCTGCTCGGAGAGCTCGTCGCCCGCGGCATCGCGTTCGAGGTCTGCCCGACGTCGAACGTGCACCTCGGCGTGTACGAGACGGTCGCCGATGTCCCGCTCCGCACGCTGGTTGACGCCGGCGCCACCATCGCGCTCGGTGCCGACGACCCGCTGCTGTTCTTCTCACGACTCACCGACCAGTACGTCCTGGCCCGCGACGTCCACGGCTTCACCGACCCCGAGCTGGCCCACCTCGCGCGCTCCAGCATCACCGCGTCCCTCGCCAGCCCCACGGACAAGGCCGCCTGGCTGGCGGAGGTCGATGCGTGGCTGGCCAACCCGCCAGAAGAACGTACCTAAGGGACGGCCCACAACGGGTTGTCCGCGTGCGAACGTCCTATCAGAGGGC
>PMLO01000218.1 GCA_003158895.1 Propionibacteriaceae bacterium | reverse complement strand
GTGGAGACGGCGACGAAGTGCTTCGCCACGGCGTCCGTACGCGACGACTCGCTTCCGTCGATCGCGCCGGACTTCGACAGGGACGCCCAGAGCCAGTCGCGCGCCAGTCGCGCGTTGGTCAGCGTCTCCAGCGTGGTGAACGTCTTCGACGCGACGATGAACAGCGTTGTCTCGGGGTCGAGATCGGCGGTCTTCGCGTACATGTCGGTCGGGTCGATGTTCGACACGAAGCGGCACTCCAGGCCCGGCTGTACGTATGGCTTNNCGCCGCTGCGGACCTTGTCCGCGAACGCGTACACCTTGTCGAGAACCTCGTGAACGCCCACGACCACGTCGGTGCCCTCGACGGTGAGGCTGTCGCCGCGGGGACGACGCAGGGCGGTGTGGAGTACGGACCGGTTCTCGGTCACGTTGATGCGGTCGCCGCGGATCATCGCGTCGCGCCGCGCCTCGAGGCCGACCTGGTCGGCAAGGTCGAGCAGCGCCTCGATAACCTCAGGGGTGACAAGGTTCTTGGAAAGGTCGACGTGAAGCTCGCCCGCTCCGAAACTGAGCTGCTGAACTCGTTCGGCGTCGGACAGCCACGCCCGAAGGTCCGGAGTGAACCCGTCAGCGAGCCGGGTGAGCTCGGACCAGGCAGGGGTCGTGGTGGGGTCAACGATGGTCATGGTGTGAGCATATTGGCCCCGTCGACACCGCCCGTCCTTCGATCACCGCCACACCACCACCCCGCGTCAACCAAGGAGCAGCCATGACTTCGATGCCGCCGGACGAGCAGCTTCGTCAGCTCCTCGCCAGGCACGACAGGCTGCTGGCCGACACCGCCCAGCAGAACCGCGAGTTTCACGAGTGGGCCGTACGGTTCGGGCCGCGACCTGTACAGACGATGGCGGCACCGACGTACCCGCCGCCTATGACACCGGCCCCGGCGATCCCGCCGCTCGTGGCACCGGGAGCCCCCTCGTACCCGCCGCAGGGGAACCCTCCGCAGCAGCCGTGGGCGACCGAGCGGCCGCCAATGGTCGCCCCTGCCGTCCAGCAAGCCCCTCCGATGCCCACCAAGCCGTCTCTGTCGAACACCCAGATCATCGCCAGGCTCGTCGCCGGCGCCGGCGCGCTGGTGACGCTGGTCGGGATCGCGTTCATCCTCGTACTGGCCGCCCAGTACGGCTACTTCGGTCCCGCGCCCCGCACGATCAGCGCGGCGGGGCTCGGCGTCGTGCTCGCGGCGCTCGCCTTCGTGCTCCATCGCCGCGACGTCGACAACGCGGGCGGCCCGGCTCTGCTCGCGACCGGCATGGCCGCGGGGTTCCTCTCGCTCGTCGCCGGTACGACCCTGTACCAGCTCATGCCCGGGGCCCTCGGCCTCGTGCTCGCAGGCCTCCTGGGCGTCGTGGTCAGCGTGGTCGCCGCCCTGTGGCGCAGCGAATGGCTGGCCTGCCTAGCGATCGCGGCGGCCCTTGTCATCGGGCCGTGGGTGAGCGGCGACGTACACCTCGGCGCGGCGTTCATGGTCGTGCTCTCGGCCGTGGCCGGCGTCGCCCACCTCCGCATGCGATGGCCCCTCTTCCACGTGGCTCGCACGCTGCCGACGACGGTGCTGCTCGTCAGCCTCGCGTCCATGTACGGCCTCGCCAGCACCGACGCCTGGCTCCTCGTCACCCTGTCCGGTGTGCACGCCGTCATGGCGGTCATGTGGACGCTCCTTGGCCGACGTGCGCCCGCCCCCGAGCAGTGGGCTCTGGCGACCGTGCTCATCGGCCCGGCACTGCCTCTTCTCGTGCTCGCCACCAGCGGACTGCCCCGCCTCCAGGGGGCGTGGGTGGCGGGCGGTGCCGCCGCACTGTTCGTCGTCGTCGCGATATTCCCTGGTACGAAGGACTGGGTGAAGGCGACAGCAGTCGCGTTGGCCGGGATCTTCGCCGTCACGGCTGTCGCCCTCGCGACCGACCTCAACCTCGTCAACGTGCTGGTGCCGGGGCTCGCGGTGGCGTACGCGGTGGCTGCCGCGGCGATGCGTAGCCGAGGGGTCGGGCTGGTCGCGCTGGCCGGTTCGGCGATCGGTGTCTTGGGTTGGCTCTTCGAAGGTCTCCCGGCGGCATTCGGCATCCACTTCGGGGACCTGCTGCTCGGAAGCGTGTTGATCGCAGTCCTGGCCGCCGTCGGTCACGTCGCCGCGCGACGCATCCTGCGAGACGCGAACCCTGCATGGCTCCGTTACGTCCTCATCGCGTTCGGTCTCCTGGGGTCAGCCGCTGCCGTGACGTCGGCAGGATTCCTCATCGGTCAGGCCGTGGGCTCTGCGACCGGCATCGACCAGGCGTCGTCGGTGGTCGTCACCGTCGGCTGGGCGTTGGCGAGCGTGGTCGTCCTCCGGAGGCCGCTCCGCAGCACCGACCACTCGGCCGGCTGGATCAGGCTGGGCCTAGGACTTGCCGCCGCCGCCGTCGGCAAGCTGTTCCTCGTCGACCTGGCTCTCCTGCCCGGCCTGGCCAGGGGCGTGGCGTTCCTGCTCGTCGGACTGCTGCTGCTCGTCCTGGGGATCTCCTACGCGAAGGCGTACGAACGTGCGCGGGGCGAGAGTCCTGCCGGACCGACGCCTCCGTCTCCGCCCACCACCTGATCGCTGCGGAGGGGCCCGGACGTGCGCCGCGGCTCCTCGTGTGGGGGACGAGGAGCCGCGAGCTTGTGGGTGGTCGTCAGACGACGAGAACGTGGATGTGGTCGTAGTGGTTGGCCGTGGCGCTGCCGCGGTCCGGCATGGCCCGCCAGCCCTCCGACGCACGCTGTGTGGTCCAGATCTTCTGCTGGTAGATGATCTCGACGATGCCCAGCTTGCTGTAGTTCGCCTGTAGCCAGGCGGCGATCTCCTGGCCGCGTGCCCCTGACGTCATGCAGTCGATCGCCTTGCCGCTCGCGTGCTCGCTGCCGTCGCCGCGGAGGCCGTTGTAGGCGGTGACGTCGGGGAACGTCGTGCACACCGCGCGGTGGACGAGGATCGTGTTGGCGACCAGCCCTGCCTCGACGGCGGAGCCGGACGCACAGGCCGGGTACGACGACGACGCGGCGGCCGCATTCGATGTCGCCTTCTTGGTGGGTGCGGTGGTCGACAGGAGCGACGTCTTCACGTACCCGCTGGTCGAGCCCGCCGTCACCGGCTGCCAGCCGTTGGCCGCGTCACCGTTGGCGGAGATCTGCGTACCGGTGGCCAGCGTGGTGAGCACGTTGCCCAAGGTGGAGGGCTGGGCCCGCAGGTAGGCGGCGCTGACCACGTAGAACACGGTCGCGGTCGGCGTCGTCGCCGTCTCGGGCGTTGTAGCGGACGCCTCGGAGATCTGGATCAACGCGCGGTCGATGTTGCCACGGCTCAGGGTGTCGACGTCGCGGTTGAGCACGGCCGTCACGGGCGCCGGAGCGGCGACCGCGCTCTGGCCGACGGGGGAAGAAGCGGTGAGCACGAGACCGGCGCACAGGGTCGTCGCCACGGCCGCAGCGCCTGTGGCCCAGTGCCTCGTACGTGTCGCGGCCGGGACCTGTACGGCTGAGATCGCACGCTTCGCAGTCGGCCCAGCAGCGACGGGCGCGCTGCTAGCGCCTGCGCTTCGTCGTGCCGGACCGGTCACTAGAGAACTCCCGCAGAAGGTGACAGAGAGCCCAGCCCCCCAAAGGCTGAGACTTTCTCAGTCTAACCTCAGAAACCGACTCCGCGTCAAGTACCGGGGCGATGGAACTTCTGGCGTGGCTTGACCGTACAATCCCTTATCGGTTCCACTGTGGACACGTCGAGGACACCTGAATGTCGCCGAGAGGGGAAAGCACTCCATGAAGAGTCTCAGGATTCTGTGGGGATTCGCCCTCGCAGCTACAGCCTGGGCACTGGTCATGCTGTGCTGGCTTGTTCCGTCGCGAGCCAATGCCGACGTCCCCCAGGCGCCCACCCAGCAGTCCGTCCTCACGATCGTGGCCAAGGGAGACGCGAACGCGAACACCCTCTCCCTCACGGGCACCCTCACGGCCGGTGGCCAGCCGATCCCCGGCGCCGGCATCAACCTGACTCTCGACACCCAGTCCCTCGGCAACACGACCACCGGCAGCGACGGAAGCTACTCCGGCTCGACGAAGCTGCCCGACGTCGGCACGCATGTCGTGACGGCCACGTACGCGGGCGACACCACGTACCGCTTCGCGTCCGCGACGCAGCGCTTCACGGTCAGCGCGCCCGCGACGAGCGCGCCCGCCACGACCGCGCCACCCGCGACGGTCATCACCGCCCAGCTCACGCCCAGCCCCGTGGCGGCGGGAGCCGTGCTCGCCGTGACGGGGAACCTCTTCTCCGGGGGCGTTCCCGTCGACTCCTCCCGGGTGGACATCTCCTGCGACTTCGGCGGTCTCACAGCTCTTGGCGTCACGGATGCGAGCGGCAACTTCTCGGCCAACTTCTCGCTACCCGCGGCGGGGCAACCCTCGAAGCTCACGGTGACCGTGGCCTTCGCGGGTGACAACCGCTTCTCTGCGGCGCAGGGTACGTTCCAGGCAGCGGTCACGGCGGCGGCCAAACCGTCCGCGGTCCCGACACCCACCCTTGCGCCCGCATCGACCACTCCCTCTGTCGCCCCCGCAAGCTCCACCCCCACGGTGGTCCCCTCGTCGGCGACGATGACGCTCCAGAACCCTTCGGCACCCATCACCACGTTCGAAGTTGTTCTCGGAATCGTCGGCGTCGGCGCGGTCACCGCACTCTGCGTGCTGTGGGTGCTCGCCTGGCGTCGCCATGATCTCCTGCCCGGCGAACGCCGCGGCTTCGGCAGCGACTTCGGCCGTCGCCGTCGCTCCGCGTGACACGATCCTTCGCCGCGTACGGCAAGATGGCACCCATGACTGACGGCGGCCCGCTCGAGGTGCTCGCGGAAACCCGCCTCATCGCTTCCTTTCCCCTCGGCGTGACGCCGCGAACCATCGCGACCGCCTCCATCCTGGTTGAAGAGGGCTTCGCGGCCCTCACCGTCGACCTGGCCGACCTCGACGTCATCCAGCGCCTCGCCATGGTCCTCGGCGGTCGTGTCGAACTGGGTGTCCACGGCGTGCGTACCGCCGGTGACCTGTCCAAGGCACAAGCAGCGGGCGCGACGTACGCGCTGGCGCCGATCGGTACGAAGGCACTCGCNNGCGGCCGGCGTGCTGGTCCACCCTGCCGAGGTGCTCGGTACGAACTACGCGCCCCACGCGGTTGCTGCCGCAGGCGGCTGCCCTCTGATCGTGGGCGGCTCGAGCCCGTACGGTGTCACGCAATGGCTCAACGCCGGTGCGTACGCGGTCGTCGCCGACTCGTCGCTGCTCTCCGACGCGCTGGACCACGGCGACCTCGGCTTCCTGCGTGACCGCGCCCGCAACTACTCGAGCGAGGCGCAGCGCATCGGCCGGTGGAGCCCGCCGGCTTCATGAGTTCGCTCGGCGACCTGCTCGACGCGGGACTCGACGGCACCGACGCGGTGTACGAGGGGTTCTCGGGCTGGGTCGCGGACCAGGGCCTGGTCCCGTACGCACACCAGGAGGAGTCGATCCTCGAGCTGCTGAGCGGCGCAAACGTCGTCCTCGCCACGCCGACCGGTTCCGGCAAGTCCCTGGTCGCCACCGCGCTGCACCTCGCGACGGTCGCCGCAGGAGGCCGTACGGTCTACACGGCACCGATCAAAGCCCTTGTCAGCGAGAAGTTCTTCGCAATGGTCGACGCGTTCGGCGCCGAACGGGTCGGGATGCTGACCGGCGACGCATCCGTGAACCCGGACGCGCCGATCATCTGCTGCACGGCCGAGATCCTCGCCAACCTCGCGCTGCGCCAGGGCCCGGACGCGGACGTCGCCAGCGTCGTCATGGACGAGTTCCACTACTACGGCGACGCGGACCGCGGCTGGGCCTGGCAGGTGCCGTTGCTCGAACTCACCCGGGCGCAGTTCCTGCTCATGTCGGCCACGCTGGGCGACACGGCGTCGCTGCGCGCCGACATCTCCCGGCGCACAGGGCGTCCGACGGTGCTCGTCGACGACGCCGTACGGCCCGTGCCGCTGTCGTACGACTGGGTGATGACGCCGATCCAGGACACGATCGCCGACATCGTGGCCGAGCGGCGAGCGCCCGTCTACGTCGTCCACGCGACCCAGAAGGACGCTCTCGAACGGGCACAGTCACTCCTGTCGATCGACCTCGGCAACCGGACCCAGCGCGACGAGATCGCCGACGTGGTCGCGCGGTTCCGGTTCTCGGCCGGCTTCGGCCGTACGCTGTCGAAGCTCATCCGGCGGGGCATCGGCGTGCACCACGCGGGCATGCTGCCCCGCTACCGGCGGCTGGTCGAGCGCTTGTCCCAGGCGGGGCTGCTCACGGTCATCTGCGGCACGGACACGCTGGGCGTCGGCATCAACGTGCCGATCCGTACGGTGCTGTTCACGACGCTCGCGAAGTACGACGGGCACCGGGTGCGGATCGTCACCGCGCGCGCCTTCCACCAGATCGCCGGCCGAGCGGGACGTGCGGGCTTCGACACGGTCGGATACGTCGAGGTGCAGGCGCCTGAGCACGTGATCGCCAACGAGAAGGCGCTCGCGAAGGCGGGCGACGACCCGAAGGCGCGCCGCAAGGTGATCCGCAAGCAGGCGCCCGCCGGCACCGCCTCGTACAACCGGGACACGTTCGACCGACTGGTGGCCGCACCCCCCGAGCCGCTGCGCAGCCGGATGCAGGTCACGTACTCGATGGTGCTCGATGTCGTCGCGCGTCCCGGCAACCCGGTCGAGACGCTGCGGCACCTGCTGATGGACAACCACGAGGAACCCGCGTCGCAGCGACGCCTGGTGCGCCGAGCGCTGGCGATCGGACGGTCGCTGCTTCGGGCGGGGATCGTCGTGCCGTTGCCTCAGCCGGACGCCACAGGTCGTACCCACCGGCTCACCGTCGACCTCCAGCGCGACTTCGCGCTCAACCAGCCACTGAGCGCCTTCGCGCTGGCGGTGGTGGACGTGCTCGACCCTGACTCCCCCGAGTACGCGCTCGACCTCGTGAGCGTCATCGAATCGACGTTGGAGGATCCCCTGCAGGTCCTGCTGGCGCAGCAGTTCGAGGCGCGCGGCGAGGCCGTACGGCAGATGAAGGACGACGGGATCGAGTACGAGGAGCGGATGGAGCTGCTCGACGGCGTCACGTGGCCGGCACCGCTGGCCGAGCTGCTCGAGTACACGCTGAAGTCGTACCGGCAGACGCATCCCTGGCTGCCCGACGCGCTAAGGCCTAAGTCGGTGGTCCGCGACCTGTACGAGCGGGGGCTGACGTTCACCGAGTACGTCGCGCACTACCGGCTCGCTCGCGTCGAGGGGGTGCTGCTGCGGTACCTGTCGGACGCGTACCGTGCGCTACGCCGGACCGTACCCGAGGGCAGCCGGGACGAGACGTTCAGCGATCTCGTGGAGTGGTTGGGGGAGCTGGTGCGCCAGACCGACAGCTCGCTGGTCGCCGAGTGGGAGTCGATCCTCGCCGGGCTCGAGCCGGGCGAGGTCGCCGAGGTGTCGGAGCGGCCGATCACGGCGAACGCGAGGGCGTTCCGGGTGCTGGTGCGCAATGCGATGTACCGGCGGGTGATGCTGGTGGGACGCGACGACCTCGACGGGCTGGTGGAGGCGGAGGAGCTCGCCGCCGGCGCCACCGATCCGCCGCAGTCGATCGTCATGGACCGTACGGCCTGGAGCGACGCCCTCGACGCCTACTACGACGAGCATGAGACCGTCGGTATGGGCCCCGACTCCCGGGGACCGGGACTCCTCGTCGTGTCCGAGCTCGCGGGCCGCCGCTGGGAGGTCCGGCAGGTGCTCGACGATCCGGCGGGCAACCACGACTGGTCCATCCTCGCCGAGATCGACCTCACCGCCAGCGACGACACCGGCGACCTAGTCCTGCGAACCCTCGCGATGGAGCGCCTCGACTGACTGTTGAGGAGAGGAGCTATCCGCGCAAGGAGAGGAACTGTGCCCTCCGCGAGAGACCCTGTACAGCGCGCAGGAGACCGGCGGGCCCCGGGCTCCCGCCGTCGCTGCCCTAGCGCTGGGCGACAGCGATGACCGCACCGGTGGCTGTGGCCAGCTCGACCCTTCGGATGTCGCCAAGTTGGCTGGCGCACGCGGTCGTGAGCTTCAGTTTGCCGGTAGTCGTCGCCGTCCACGTTGCCACCTGGGTGTCCCTGCCCCCGGTGTCGTAGACCCACACCGCCATCTCCCCCGCCGTCGGAAGACCGTCACCCTCGAGCTGCAGCTCCGTACCCCACGCCTTCGTGACGAATGCCACCTGTACAGACGCCTGCGACCCCACGGCAGGCGACGCCGAAACCCGCGCCGCGGCGACAGGAGTGGGTGTACGACCGAGGTTCATGCCGATCGCCGTACCAGCAGCCAGCATCGCCACTGCCAGCACGACGGCGGCAACAGCCGTGAGGATGCGCGACCTGCGCCGCCGAGCACGTACGAGCGCCAGCACTTTCGCGGGCTCAGGCATCGGAGACTCAGC
>PMLO01000177.1 GCA_003158895.1 Propionibacteriaceae bacterium | reverse complement strand
CGGCACGCTGCGCCTGGTCTCCCCGCTGCGCAACCTGGGGTCGTGGCAGCCTCCGGCCGGCACGTGGGCGCTGACGTGCGCGCTGCTCGGCACGACCGCGTACGACAGCTTCAGCTCCTCGACCTGGTGGGTACGGCTCATCCAGGCGTCCGACCTGCCCCGCTGGCTGTGGGGACTGATCGGGATGGGTGTCATGGTCGCGATCGTCGCCGGCCTGTACGTGGCGGGCGTCGCGGCACTGCGCTGGGGCCTCACCATGCGCCGGTCGCTGCTCGCGACCGCCGACTCGCTCGCGGTCGGACTCGTACCGATCGTCGCCGGCTACGCCCTCGGCCACTACCTCACCCTGCTCGTCATCGAGGGGCAACGAACGGTCATCCAGCTCGCCGACCCGCTGGGTCAGGGCTGGAACGTGCTCGGGCTCGCCGAGAACGGCGTCGTCGCGACCCCGCTCACGTACCCGACGGTCACCGCGCTCGCCCAGCTGCTGTTCATCGTCGGCGGGCACGTGCTCGGCGTCATCGTGGCCCACGACCGCGCGGTGGCACTGCTCCGGCCCGACGCGATGCGCCGCGCCCAGCTCCCGCTGCTCACGGTGATGGTCGTCTACACCGTCGGCGGGCTGCTCCTGCTGTTCTCCCCGTAAGCGGCGAGTTTTCCACAGGTAGAGCAAGAAGTGCTGGCGCTGAGGGGTCGGGACGGCGCAGCCTGGAGACATGAACGCCGCCCCCCTGCTCACCCCCGACCTCGCGCGGTGCCACATCCTGCGCGTCGGCGTCCGTGCTCCGTCCTGGCGCTGGGACGACCTCGCCGGCGACAGCGCACAGAGCTGGCTCGGCCAGCCGACGCTGCCGTTCGAGACCGATGACGCCGGGATGCCGCAACCGGTCGGCGACGATGTCCCCGTGGAGATCCGCCGGATGTCGACGGCTCTGGCGCGGGTCATCGCCGAGGTGCTCGCCGGACTGCGGCCCGCGATGCAGCTCAGCCGATGGCTCGACGACCCGCCGCTCCAGGTGCTTTCAGACGCCAGCCGCGCCTACGGCCGTACGCCTCCGACCATCGCCTCGATCAGGCTCCAGCACACGGTACGAGGCTCGTACGAGGTGACGTTGCGGCTCCAGCGCGGACGTGGCTATGCCGCCGCTGCGTACAGGCTCGACAAGCGCCGAGACCGGTGGCGCTGTACGGCACTGGTCGTCGGGCCCTGAGGCGTCAGCGCTTCTTGTTGCGCCGCCCTTGAGAACCCGGCCGGGATGTACGGGGCGACGGCGTGCGCGCGGTCGACTGAGCCGCCGCGGCGACCATCGGCTCGTCGTCGGCGGACTCCACAGGCTCTGGCGCGGCCGTGCGCTTCGCTGGCTTCTGGCTCCTGGGCGTCGTATCGGTGAGCCCCTCCGCACCGATGTGCAGCTGCTTGCGTGCGGCGGCTGCTTCGGCTTCGAGCTCGGAGTCGTGGTAGCGCTTGACGGCTGCCAGAAGGTCCACCGGTTTCCCATCGGAGTCGAGCACCGGAGCTGGCTGCTGTACGGCCTCGACATGGAGGTTGAACAGGTAGCCGACGACTTCCTCCATGAAGGAGTCCATCATCGCCTGGAACATCACGCCGCCCTCGCGCTGGTACTCGACCAGCGGGTCGCGCTGAGCCATCGCCCGCAGGCCGATGCCCTCGCGGAGATAGTCCATCTCGTACAGGTGCTCGCGCCACTTGCGATCCAGCACCGTCAGCAGCACCCGCCGCTCGAGCTCGCGCATCACGTCGGGCGTGAGGGCCTCCTCGCGCGCGTCGTACGCCTTCTGCGCGTCGGCGGTGAAGTCGGCGACGAGCTGCTCGGTGGTGACGTCGTGGTCCACGTACTCGGCGAGGTCCAGCGAGACCGGGTAGAGCTGCTTGAGGTCGAGCCACAGCTGCTCCAGGTCCCAGTCCTCCTCGAAGCCCTGGGTCGCGTTCTCGACGAACTGGGTGACCACCCGGGTGACGGTCGCGCGCAGCTTCTCCTCGACGTCGGCGCCTTCCAGCACCGCGCGACGGTCGGAGTAGATGGCGTGGCGCTGGCGGTTCATGACGTCGTCGTACTTGAGGACGTTCTTGCGCATCTCGAAGTTCTGCGCCTCGACCTGCTCCTGGGCGCCCTGGATCATCTTCGTGATCCGCTTGTCCTCGATCGGCACGTCGTCGGGCACCTTGAGCGCCCGCATGAACCAGTCGACCATGTCGGACTTGAACAGACGCATGAGGTCGTCGCCCAGCGACAGGAAGAACCGGCTCTCGCCAGGATCTCCCTGGCGACCGGAACGGCCGCGCAGCTGGTTGTCGATGCGGCGCGACTCGTGCCGCTCGGAGCCGATCACGTACAGACCGCCAGCGTCGACGACCTCCTCGTGCTCATCGGCGACCTGGGAGTTGATCCGCTCGAACGTCTCGGCCCACTCGCCCTCGTACTCCTCGGAGTTCTCGACCGGGTCCAGTCCCCGCTCGCGCAGGACCGCGTCGGCCAGGAACTCGGGGTTGCCGCCGAGGATGATGTCGGTGCCGCGGCCGGCCATGTTGGTGGCGACGGTGACGGCACCCTTGCGGCCGGCGAGCGCGACGACAGCCGCCTCACGTGCATGCTGCTTCGCGTTGAGCACCTCGTGAGGGATGCCCGCCCGTACAAGCAGCTTGGACAGCCTCTCCGACTTCGCCACAGACGCCGTACCGATCAGGACGGGCTGGCCGTTCTCGTGACGATCGGTGACGTCGGAGACGATCGCGTCGAACTTCGCGTCCTCGGTGCGGTAGATCAGGTCCTTCTGGTCCACGCGGATCATCGGCTGGTTCGTCGGGATCGGGATGACGCCGAGACCGTAGATCTTCTGGAACTCCGACTCCTCCGTCTTGGCGGTGCCGGTCATGCCCGCGAGCTTGTCGTACATGCGGAAGAAGTTCTGCAGCGTGATCGTCGCGAGGGTCTGGTACTCCTCCTTGATCTGCACGCCCTCCTTCGCCTCAAGCGCTTGGTGGAGGCCCTCGTTGTAGCGGCGGCCGTCGAGCGTACGACCCGTGTGCTCGTCGACGATCAGCACGTTGCCGTCCATGACGACGTAGTCCTTGTCGCGCTTGAACAGCTCCTTGGCCTTGATGGCGTTGTTGAGGTAG
>PMLO01000237.1:7017-11948 GCA_003158895.1 Propionibacteriaceae bacterium | reverse complement strand
CCGGTGGCCTCCGCGGCGGCCGCGACACGGACGTTCGCGCGCACCGCCAGCCACATCCCGAGGTAGCCGATGAGCGCCGAGAAACCGGCACCCGCCAGGAACGCGCCCGATCGTGCGATCCGCAGCCCGAGGTCCGAGCCGCCTTCCGAGTGAGCGGGGAGCAGGAGGAGCGCGAGGAACGCGGCGGCGGCGAAAACTCCGAGCGTGCGGAACTGTCTTGTGAGGAATGCCGACGCGCCCTCCTGGATGGCGCGGGCGATGACCCGCATCGCAGGGGTTCCCTCGTCGGCGCGCAGCACCTCGGCCCGAAACCACAAGGACATGCCGATGGCCGCTGCAGCAAGGATCGCTACGACGGCAACGATCGTGACATTTCCGGCGGACAACGTCGTCTGCTCCGGAGTCGGGATCATGCGTGGCCCTTCCCGGCCCGCCCTCGGCAACGGGTCGATGGTGCCGCGCAGCCTATCCATGACTTCTGCATGACCAACAGGTATTCCCATGACCAGTATCCGAGAAGTTATACAAGCGACTGTTCATCACCGAATCCCAGTCATAGATTCCACTCAGGCCATACACCCCCAAGGAGCCATCCGTGAGCCCACGCACGTCCCGCCGCGTTCTCGCCCTCGCCGTCGCCGCGACGATGACCTTCGCGTTCAGCCCGCAAGCAGCAGCAACCCCAGTCACGAGACCGGGGTCGCCGACGGTTCCGTCCGCGGCACCGACGCTGCCGACGGGTGCCAAGACGGTGGCCGGCCGGTACATCGTTCAGGTCAGCGGGGCCGCGACTGCTGATGGCGGCTCCGCCAGCGCGGCCAAGGCGTCGCAGGACCAGGTGCTCACCAAAGCGGGCAGCGAGGGCCTGAGCGTGCGGCGTACGGCGTCCTTCACGAACGCGTACAACGGCATGACGATCACCGCATCGGGCGCCGACGCAGACCAGCTGCGGGACGTGTCGGGCGTGCTGGGCGTGTGGCCGGTGCTCCAGGTCGCCGCGCCCGACCCGGGGACCACGAACACCAAGAACCTCATGTCGGCACTCGCGATGACGGGCGCCGATGCGGCGTACTCGGAGCTCGGCCTCACCGGTAAGGGCATCAAGGTGGGCGTCATCGACTCCGGCATCGATATCGACCACCCCGACCTGGGCGGTACGGGCACGCCCGGGACGACACCGTTCCCCAGCCCGCGGGTGAAGTGGGGGCACGACTTCGTCGGCGACGCGTACGACTCCGCAGGCTCCACCGCTGCGCAGCTCACTCCGGCGCCCGACGGCAATCCCGACGACTGCAGCGGCCACGGCACGCACGTGGCGGGCATCATCGGCGCGAACGGCAACTTCGCCACGGGCGGCGTGCGTGGCGTCGCACCTCAGGTGATGTTCGGCTCGTACCGCGTCTTCGGCTGCGACGGCAGCACGAGCACCGACATCGTCCTCGCGGCCATGGACCAGACGATCACCGACCACATGGACGTCGTCAACATGAGCCTCGGCGAGACGTACATGTCCTGGCCGAGCTACCCCACCTCCGTCGCCGCGCAGACGATGCAGAAGGCCGGCGTCATCCTCGTCGCGTCCGCGGGCAACGAGGGCGCTGACGGTACGTTCACGACGACCACCCCATCGGTGTCCGACGCTGCGATCTCGGTCGCCTCGTTCGAGAACACGAACATCCCGTTCAACTCGTTCACGACCTCGACGGGCGCGACCGTCGCGTACACAGCGGCCGATGGTGCCCCCGCGATCCCGACGGCCGGGTCGCAGGACCTCGCACTCGCGGGGCCGGACGGCGACGGTTCGGCCAACACGGCCTGCACGCAGATCTCCGACGCCGTCAACGGCAAGGCCGCCCTGGTGAGCCGAGGAACCTGCGGCTTCTACGACAAGGCGATCAGAGCTCAGAATGCTGGGGCGACGTCGGTGGTCATGTACAACGATGCCCCCGGACTGACGGTCATCACGGTCGTCGGCGTCCCGGCGATCACGATCCCCGTCGTGCTGATCCCGCTCGCGGACGGCACGGCGCTGGCGGCCTCGCTCGCGTCCGGGCCCGTGTCGCTCACCTGGACGGCCATCTGGACCACCGCGCCGAACCCCGTCGGTGGGCTGGTGTCCGACTTCTCCTCGTACGGGCTCGCGGCCGATCTCAGCCTCAAGCCCGATCTCGGCGCTCCGGGCGGGAACATCCTGTCGACGTTCCCGATCGAGAAGGGCTCGTACGCCAGCTTCTCCGGCACCTCGATGGCGTCGCCTCACGTGGCCGGCGCCGTCGCGCTGCTGCTGCAGGCGAAGCCGGAGCTGAGGGGCAAGACCACGAAGGTCCGGGAGCTGCTGCAGACGACCGGTACGCTCGCGGCCTGGTCAGGGGACCCCACCAGTGGCCAGCTCGAGCCCGTACATCACCAGGGCGGCGGCCTGATCCAGATCGTCACCGCGCTGACGACGAAACAGACGGTGTCGCCTGGGAAGATCTCGCTCGGTGAAGGGTCCGCAGGGCCGAAGACGACCTCGATCACGCTGACCAACACGTCGAGCAAGCCGGTCACGTACGCCATCACGAAGGCTGACGGCGTCGCGACGGTGGGGAGCCTGGTCACCAAACGCTTCTTCCGGGATGTATCGGCGACCATGTCGGCGCCGACGACGGTGACCGTACCGGCGAAGGGCACGGCGACGGTCACGGTGAAGATCACACCGCCGAGGGCTCCTGCCACCGCGATCTACGGCGGCTGGATCACGTTCACTGCCACCGGTGCGACCACATTGCACGTACCGTTCGCCGGCATGGCGGGCGACTATCAGTCGGTGAACGTGCTGACGGGCCGGGGGTTCCCGACGCTCGCGCAGCTGGACGCGACCGGAAACCCAGCCCCGGTCCCAGGGCACCCCACGTACACGATGACGAACTTCGACTACCCGTTCGTCCTGCTGCACCTCGACTACCCGGTGAACGACCTGCGGATCGACATCTTCCGGGTCGGCTGGAAGGGTCTGGCGACACCGATCGCCCCGAACTACCGCAGCTGGGTCCAGACCGGCCCGACCGGGAAGGACGGGTACTACCAGTACCGCTACTTCGACGGCACCTACACGACGCTCGGCGCCAAGGGCACGCAGTTCCCGATCCAGAACGGCACGTACGAATTCGTCGTCACCATCACGAAGGCGCTCGCCTCCGGTGACAGCCGCAACAACTACGAGACCTGGACGAGCCCGACCTTCTCGATCAACCAGTCGACGTAGGTCGCGGAGAGGGCCTGNNCCCTCCCGGAGAGGACCTGTACCCCTCCGGAGAGGACCTGTACCCCTCCGGAGAGGACCTATACCCATCCCGGAGAGGACCTGTACCCCTCGGCGAGAGCGGCTCGTGGGGGAAATAGCTGAATGAGGATGCTCCTGCTCGGGAACTGCCGCCGGCAAGACAACGCTCATCTCGCCGTTGCAGATCGAAGGGTCGGTTCGTACGGCTCCGTACCGTCCGTACCGGCGTGTCGTGACCCCTCGCTGTGGCGCGGCAGGACGTGCCCGGGGCGAGAGGTCAGCTCTTGTCTCAACATGCCGTACGAGCCGGGCGTGTCGTGACCTCTCGATCTGAAAGGCGGCCCGGGCGGTGCGCCCATGGCGGCCAGGAGAAGACGAGTCCCGCCCAGGCACGAGCCTGGACGGGACAGATCCTCTCCCCGAGCGAATAGCTGCTCTCCGAGCCGTACAGCCCTAGTGAAGCCCGGCCAGCTCCGAGTTCGACCTCGGGTCGTCGCCCTCGTCCTCGTTGTCGTCGAGCTCCTCCATCGTGTGACCGCCGGCCTCGATGGCTGTGACCTCGACGAGGTCGTCGGCCAGGGTGTGCTGGCGGGCGTCGGCCTTGAGCTGAGCGGACGCCGACTTGCCGGAGAGTACGACCTTGGGCATGAACAGCAGGACGACGAGGCCCACGGCGCAGACGATGGCGCCGACCAGGAAGACCGTATCCATCGAGTGCGAGAAGCCGACCTTGAAGGGGTANNTCAACGCGCTCGTGTCGCCGGTGGTCAGCGCCTTGATGAAGGTCGCGTTGACCGGGTTGGCAAGCACGTTGGGATCCTTCAGGGCCGCCAGGAAGGCAGGCGTCTTCGCGGCGTCGATGAACGCGTTCTTGATGTTGTCGCCGAGCGTGTTGAACAGCAACGACAGGAAGACGGCGACGCCGAGCGTGCCGCCCATCTGACGGAAGAACGTCGCGGAGCTCGTCGCCATGCCGATCTCACGCGGAGCGACGGCCGACTGCACCGCCAGCGTCAGAGGCTGCATGGTGTTGCCCAGACCCAGGCCGAAGATGGCCATGAACGTGATCAGCTGCCACCACGGCGTGTCGGCGCCGATCCTCGAGAGGAACAGCAGCGCGACTGCCATGAGTCCGACGCCGATGATCGGGAAGATCCGCAGGTGACCGGTGCGGGAGATGATCTGACCGGACACAACGGACGCGATCATCATGCCGAGCACCAATGGCAGCAGCTGGACACCCGACATCGTCGGGCTGGAGCCATGCACGATCTGCAGGTACTGCGGGATCGTGATCATGCCGCCGAACATGCCGGCGCCGATGACGAAGCCGCCGGACAGCGCGATGACGATGGTGCGGTTCTTGAAGATCTTCAGCGGGATGAGCGCGTGGTCACCCGCGCGCCGCTCGGCCCAGATGAAGGCAGCGAGACCCACGACACCGATGACGTACGACAGCATCGAGTTGGTGGATGCCCAGCCCCACGTACGTCCCTGCTCCGCNNCGGTGACGGCGATGAGGGCGAAGATGCCCACGGGGACGTTGATGAGGAAGACCCAGCGCCAGCCGGTGATGCCGATGACGGTCGGGGCCTCGGAGAAGAAGCCGCCGATGATCGGGCCGAACACGCTCGACGTGCCGAAGACCGCCAGGAAGTAGCCCTGG
>PMLO01000237.1:0-7010 GCA_003158895.1 Propionibacteriaceae bacterium | reverse complement strand
GCGGACATCGCCGAACCGAGGATGAAGATCGTGATCGCCAGGAGGAAGAACTTCTTCCTCCCGTACAGGTCGCTGAGCTTGCCGTAGATGGGCGTCGAGATTGTCGACGTGATCATGTACGCGGTCGTCACCCAGACCTGCTGGTCGAGTCCGTGGAGCTCGTCGGCGATCGTCTTCATGGCGGTGCCGACCACGTTCTGGTCGAGCGCTGCCAAGAACATGCCGGACATCAGCCCGAGCAGGATGATGGTGATCTGGCGCGGTGTGAGCTCGTCGGACGAGCGGTGCGCGTGCGGTGCGGTGGTCATATGTCCCCTAGGTGGTGCGGTCGCCTCAGCGACCAGTGCATTCGTTCTGTTCCAGCGACTCCGAGAGCCGGTGAAGATAGGTGGCGAAGTGACGGACGTCGGCTTCGTCCCACTCCTGTACAAGGCTTGCGAGGAACTCCGTACGGATCCGTTCGACCTCGGCGGTCAGGGCACGTCCCGTATCGGTGATCTCCACCTGATGTGCTCGGCCATCCCCCGGATCCTTCGTCTTCGCTACGAGTCCCCTCCCCGACAGCGACGTGAGCTGGCGACTCACGACCGACAGGTCGAGGTGCAGGGCCTCCGCCAGTTCGGTGGGCCGATCGGGCCCCTCGAGCAGCCGGAAGAGCAGCGGCAACGAAGCGGGATCCGGGACGCCGTATCGCTGCTTGAGCGCGCGGACGAACCTGACCGTACGGGCCAGATCTGCGGAGAGCGCCTCAAGGAGGGCGGTACGAGTCTCAGTCATGTGCTTGCACTCTGCAACCATCGCGGCAGCGCGCTGTATTCCGAAATCCGATGAGATCGTTGATATTTATAGATGGAGCGCCTTGGGAGTCAGAACAGCGTTCAACCCTGCGACCGATGAGGAGCTCGTCGAAACCTCCCCGGTGAAGGCTAGCGACCCGATGGCAGTGACGAGTTCGAAGCCTCGCCCGCTGACCCCGCCAGGCTCGGCAGCTCGACGAGTTGGTGGAGGCGATGCCGCAGCGGTTGCGTCTTGCGGTGCCGCCCGCGTCGTGGGTGGCCTGCGATATGGCGAACTGGCGTTGGACGCCGGCAATCGCGTTGGGGTTGCCGTCCGGGCATGGCGTTTGGGCTTGTGTTCGACGGGCACGGTTGGATCGTCGCGGGTCCACGTCCCGAGACCCACGTGCATAGACTCTGGCAATCCGAGCGAGGGGGATAAGACGTGGACGCCGCATGATGCTGGATTTGGTGGCCAGCGGGCTGGTTCTCGTGCTCGCCGCACCCTACCTGTGGCATGCGCTGCGCCTGCCCGGCTGGGCGCACTGGCGCACCGCCGTGTACCTCGCCTCGTGCGCGCTGCTGTGGTGGTGCCTGGCGGGGACGCCCGCCCTGCTTCGCCTGACCGTGGGGTCGTGGGGTGTCGTGGGAGTCGCCCTCACCGATGTCCTGGTCGGCTTCGGCCTCGTCGTGGCGGCCCCGATCCGGTTGTGGGAGGAGGCGCGCGGACGCCGAGTCGCCTGGATTCGGAATCCGCTGTTCCAGATATTGGGTTTCCCCCTGGTCAGCGCGACCTTGAACGGCGTCCTCATCGTCGTGGCGTTCAATTCGTCGTGGTTCGCGCGATCCCGATCGGACGACAGCTCCTGGCTCGCGCTCATCGGTGCGTGCCTACTTGGCGGTTTCCTCGCCAACCTGCAGCTTCTCTCACCGGACCTTGTGCCTGGGTGGATGACCCCGGGCCCGCGGATGGCCCTCTCTCTCGTCGATGGCCTGCTGGACGAGCTTCCCGGGATTGTCGTCATGATCACGGTGAACCAGGTCTGGGGCGGCATCCTCTGGGCCGCGGCCCAGCCGGTCGTGGTGCCGATGATAACGCTGATCATCGTCGACTGGATCCGGCATGACGGGAACGTGGCCCGCGAAATCGACTCGGCCCTCGACTCCATCGAGGCGGCCGGCGGCAGCACCAGTACTCCTTGGTGGATCACCGAACCAAGCGGCGACGAGTCAGGATCCGGCGAGCCCTGAGCGCCGCACCGACCTGGAGACTGAATGTGCGCATCGGACCCGCAGGGCTCTTCTGCCAGCATCCTCGTCACGTGCCTGCTGCGTACGGCCCGGAGGTCCCGGCACTACGTGAGAATGTTCACCGCCCGGGCGATGACCAGCGCGGTAGTCGAGAGGGCGATTGCGCTCTGCACTGCCATGAGGCCCTTCGCCCACCGAGGCATGGGCATCGTGTCGGTCGGTGAGAACGCAGTGGCGTGCAAGAGACCTAGTTGCCGGTCTCCAGAGCAGCGAACAGCGGCTCTGCGTTACCCAGCACGCGGGTGGCCTCGGCGAACCGAGCGATCTTGAAGGTCTCCAAGAGCTTCGATGATTCGATCCCCAGGACGTGAGCTTTGTTGGTCATCGCCTCGATGCACGCACGGCTCCCGGTGGCCAACGCCACACCGAGGTAGATGAGGGTCCTGGTCTCTTCGGACAGTGCGCCGGTCTCGTCCTTCGGCATCGCGAAGCCGCTGTCCTGGACGTGGCGGAGGAGCAGCTCCGGCGCGACCTTGGCTGCCAGCTGCGCAGCCATGGGGACCTTCCCGTTCAGGGACACGTTCATGTTGGCCAGGATCTGGTCGGTGGTGGGCGGTGCTGACGTCATGTCTCTCCTCATGGTTCAATGCCGGTTGTCTCAAAATTGCTTGATCTATGATCGACGGTACGCCTCGTCCGGCACCAGCGCAATCTCCGTGCCGCTTGTCAATCTCAGGGCTGGACAGTGGTACATTTCAGGCAGGTTTGAATCAACGCACGCTGTAGTGCTGGCGATCCGATCTGCGCGAGCTGGACTCACGCCCCGGCAACAGCAACGAAGGAGTAGCACGTCACATGACCACGTCACCCACCATCCCCGCGCCGTCGCCTGCACTCGTCGCCGGGCAGCGGATCAGGGAACTGAACCCTGGCTGGTTCGCCTCCGTCATGGGAACCGGGATTCTCGCCGTGACCACGTACAACAACCCCGGCGGGTTGACCGCGCTTGTCGGGTCTGCCCACGCAGTAGGCGCCGGGCTGGCCATCGTCACATACTTCCTGGCAGCCGTCCTGCTGGTGGTCAACGCAGTCCGCTGGATCGTCCACACGAACGCTGCCACAGCCGACTTCCGGCACCCGATGAAGGGCGCCATGCACGCCATGCTTCCCGGCGGGCTGCTCGTCGCCGCGGTCGTGACCTCGGTGGTGGGCCCCAGCCTCTTCTCCTCGTCCGTGTCCACCTGGACCATCTCGATACTGGCGATTCTGGGTGGCGGCCTGGCCTTGGTCATGGGAGTTGCGTTCGCCGTGATCCTCGTCACCGGGCAACCACCGGCCGAGTCGGTCAATGGCGGCTGGTTCATCCCGCCGGTGGTCACGATCATCATCCCCATGGCGTTGGCGCCACTGGTCGGCAAGGCCGACGCCAGCGTTGCCGGGCTGTTGATCGTTGCCGGTTACGCGTTCTTCGGGATGGGTTTCCTGCTGTTCCTCCTGACGCTGGGTCTGGTGTACGACCGGCTCGTCCTTCATCCCCTCCCGCCGGCGCCGCTGGCGCCCACCGTCTGGATCGGCCTCGGACCGATCGGTGTCGCCGCCTTGGTGCCGATGGCTCTGGCCAAAGCCGGAACCACCCTGTGGGCCGACGCGGGCCCCGCGGTGAACGTACTGACGCGCTTGGCGAGCACTGCCGTGTGGGGTTTCGGGCTGTGGTGGCTGGCACTGGCCGTGGTCCTGCTGGTCCGCTATGTGCGGAAGGGAGGCGTCCCGTTCCACCTGGGGTGGTGGGCCTTCGTCTTCCCGCTCGGCGCCTACACCGCCGCGACCATCACGCTTGCCCGCGCCTGGCAGTCACCAGCCCTGGAGGCAGTGGACGCTGTGCTCTACCTCGGACTGCTCGCCGCCTGGGGCGTCGTGCTCGTACGCACAGTGGCCGGCATCCGTTCGGGTCAGATCTGGAAGAGCTGACGGGTCTGATCTTGCCCTTCCCCGCTGGCTTGACACTGGTGACGATCCCGGAGCATGCTTCAAACATGGTTGATTCAAAAACGCCTGTTAGCCGAGCTGAGGCGGCAGGGCTCCTTGCAGCGGTGGCGGATCCGATCCGCCTGGAGCTGCTGCACCTGCTCGTCGGCCGGACCCGGTGCGTGTGCGATCTTCAACCCGAGCCCCAGATCCCGGGCAATCTCCTGAGCTACCACTTGAAGGTTCTGCGTGAGGCTGGCTTGATCGAGGGCACCCGCAGGGGTCGGTGGATCGACTACTCCCTGGTTCCCGGCGCGTTGGAGCGCCTTCATGCGGCTCTCCCGGACCCGGCATCTGTAGCGCGTCAGCTGGTTGTCGTCCGATGAGCGCCACAACCGACACCGGCACCAGCACGCGACGCAAGTCCATCCAGCGCTGGGGCGGCCTGCTGCTCGCCACGGTGGTCTGGTGGGCGCTGTATTTGCTGAACCAGCCGTTCTGGGACTGGCTGGTTGGTCGCGTCTTCGGCCTAGACCTGACGTCGCGGCTCGGCAGCGGCGTGAACTTCTTCTTCCTCGACACCGTCAAGATCCTGCTGCTGCTGGCAGGCATCATCTTCATCGTCACCGTCCTGCGGTCCTTCATGAGCGTCGAACGGACCCGGGCGCTACTGGGCGGAAAGAGAGAAGGCATCGGTAACGTCCTGGCCGCCAGCCTCGGCGTGGTGACGCCGTTCTGTTCCTGCAGCGCGGTCCCTGCGTTCATCGGGTTTGTCGCCTCAGGCATCCCGCTGGGCGTGACGATGAGCTTCCTGATCGCCAGTCCTCTGGTGAACGAGGTCGCGATCGCGCTCCTGCTCGGCCTGTTCGGGATCGGGCCGACCCTGCTGTACGTGAGCGCAGGACTGGTCATCGCGATCCTGGCCGGCTTCATCATCGGCCGATTCAAGCTCGAACGCTGGGTCGAGCCGTTCGTGTTCGAGACCAAGCTGCGCGGCAAGATCATCGACTCCACCGCAGGCCTCACCTGGGACGACCGGATCCAGATGGGCATCGAAGAGGTGGCCTCGATCCTGCGGAAGATCTGGCCGTACCTGTTGGTCGGCATCGGGCTCGGGGCGGCGATCCATGGATGGGCGCCGCAGGACTTCTTCGCCAGGTATGCCGGCGCCGACAACCCCTTCGCCGTCCTCATCGCCGTTCTCGTGGGGATCCCGCTCTACTCCAACGCCGCCGGAATCCTGCCCCTGATCGACGCCCTCTACGCCAAGGGCATGCCCATGGGCACCCTGCTCGCGTTCATGATGGCCACGGTCGCCTTGAGCCTGCCCGAGATGATCCTGCTGCGCCGCGTGCTCAAGCCCAAACTGATCGCCGTCTTCGTCTCCGTCACCGCCGTCGGCATCATCGGCGTCGGCTATTTGTTCAACGCCATCCTCTAACCATCCAACACGAGAGAACCACGACATGAACATCAAGATCCTCGGCTCCGGCTGCGCCAACTGCATCAACCTCGAGAAGGCCGCCAAGCAGGCAGCCTCCGACCTCGGCATCGACGCCACCTTCGAGAAGGTCACGGACTACGCCGACATCGCCTCGTACGGCATCATGCGGACCCCCGGCCTCGTCGTCGACGAGCAGGTCCTGCTCTCAGGCCGCGTACCGACCGCCGCACAGGTGAAGGAACTGCTCGCACCCCTGCTTGGCTGAGTCAGAGGCAGAGACCTGGATCGGCTCCCACCGATTCTCGGAGAAGTGTTGGCGCCGTTGTGTCGTCAGGTAGGAAGGTGACTCTCACACCGTCGCCACAACACGCATAAGGGCGCCGACGGCCGCATCGTGACCCCCACCGGTGGGGCTTCTCCCAACGAAGTCGCGCACGACCCCCAGCGCTGGACCGGCCATCGAGAATCCGAACGGCCCCCACCCGCCGACATCCCGTGAGCGCCGCCCGCCCACTCCGCACCCCCTCCAGCCACCCTCTGCCGGACATGTCCAGGCAAACCGCCTCGACCCCCACCCGAAGCCTCTTACGTCTCTACGATGACCATGACGAGGAGGACACATGGAACCTGTGAACATCGGCGTGATGGGCGCCTCGAGCTTCGCCCTTGCACAGACCGCCCGAGCGATCCACGAGGCGCGGGGAGCCAGGTTCGCAGCGCTGGCTACGTCGTCCGCGGCCAAGGCGGAGGCGTTCAAGTCCTTCGCGCCCGATATCGTCGTGCACCCCGACTACGACGCGATGCTGGCCGATCCCACGATCGAGGCGGTCTACATCCCGCTGCCCAACCACCTGCACGTCGAGTGGACCCTCAAGGCACTTGAGGCGGGCAAGCACGTACTGACCGAGAAGCCGATCGCAATGACCGCGCCGGAGATCGACGCCCTGATCGCTGCCCGTGACCGGACCGGTTTGTTCGCGTCTGAGGCGTACATGATCGTGCACCACCCGCAGTGGCAGCGCGTTCGAACCCTGATAGACGAGGGCGCGATCGGCAGGCTCCGGCACGTGGATGCGGTGTTCAGCTTCGACCTGCCGGATGTGGGCAACATCCGCAACCGTCCGGAGACTGGTGGCGGGTCGATCCCGGACATCGGCGTGTACGCCTACGGCTCGGCACGGTTCGCTGCGCGCGCCGAACCTGTGGAGCTCACCTCGCGGATCCGCAGGGAGCACGGCGTCGACGTGTGGGCCCAGGTCACCGGGACCATGGCCGGGCCTTCGGGTGAATTCAGCTACTGCGCGCTTACCTCGACCCGTCTGTACCCGCGGCAAGAGGTCACGTTCCAGGGCGACGACGGACTCATCCGGTTGACCGCGCCGTTCAACGCAGGGGTCGTGGGCGAGGCGCAGGTACACGTGGTCCAAGGCGAGACGACGCGCGTCGAGGGGTTCCCGGGGGTGCGTCAGTACGTGCTCGAGTTCGAGAACCTCGTCGCGACCCTGCGGAGCGGTGTCGAGTTCCCATGGCCCCTCGAGGACGCTCGCGGCACGCAGGCGATGGTCGATCTGGTG
>PMLO01000101.1 GCA_003158895.1 Propionibacteriaceae bacterium | reverse complement strand
GACGAGCTCGGCGAGAAGGCGTACACCTCCTACACGACGTTCAACGAGGCGAACACGGAGCGGTTGATGAAGGGGTACGAGGGCGTGCCCGAGCTGCTGCGCGACCTGAACGCCGACGGCGTGAAGACCGGGGTCGTCACGTCGAAGCGCCGCCCGCCGGCCGAGTGGGCGATCCGGCTCTGCGGGCTCGACATCCCGTTGCTGGTCGGCCACGAGGACGTACCGGCCCACAAGCCCGATCCCCGGCCGTTGCTGCGCGGGCTCGAGCTGCTGGGCGCGAAGGCCGAGGATGCGGTGTACGTGGGGGATGCCGCCGTCGACGTCATCGCCGCGCGCAACGCGGGGTTGCCGACGGTCGCCGTCACCTGGGGTGCGGGGGTCCGATCCGACATCGAAGCAACCGAGCCGCTCGAGCTGTGCGACACGGTCGCCGAGCTGAGGGCCGTACTGCTGCCCGCGTAGGTGTATCAACGCCGCTAGACAGCGCCTCTTTGGGGGTGGTGCGAAACACCTCGTGCCTCGTCCTGAGGAGGACCCATGTGGTCTGACATCCAAGACATGCCACACGGACCGTGGCAGCTCATCATCCGCGCACGGACCGAGTCGGAGCTCGACCGCGCCATCATCATCGTCAGCGGCTGGATCGCCACCACCGTCGCGACGCCCCGCCTCGCCAAGGAGCTCGAGCCCGTCGTTGCGCGCTCGGTGGCCCACGCGGCTGCGGGAATCGGACAGCAGTCGGGCTCGACCGGCGTCTCCGCTGAGAAGGTCGTCAGCGCGCTCGCGGTGCTGGCCGACTACGAAGACATCTGCCCGACCCCGTACTTCTTCCCCTTCCAAGGCCCGCATGTCCCCGGCCCGCACCGCACCGAGGGTCCCGACCCGAGTCCTTGGCTCGAGTCGTTCGATGCGGTGGCGCTTGCTGCCACGCAGCGGCTGGCTGGGCTGAGCAAGCAAGGCCAGGGACTGGCCGAGTCCGCCGGGTCCCTGCTCAAACAGCTCGCCGGCTGAGGGCCTCGTGTCCGCGCCCGCGCAACGTTCTCGCTGCGCGGGCCCGGATCCGGAGCCGACGTCGCACCACGCTGACATCGCACACTCGGTACGGGGTGCGACGTTGCCTTGCCTGGCCGCCGGCAGTTCAGTCGGCCACCTCAACGCTCTTGCCGCGTGCCCGGACCTGCGCTCGGCCGGCGGGACTCGCCAGCGATACGACGACGGTGATGGCAAGGACTCCGATGATCACGCCGAGCGAGAGACCCGTGGAGATCTCGACGACGTGGAGCGGCCGACCGCCGTTGATGAACGGCAGCGTGTTCTCGTGCAGCGCGTGGAGAACCAGCTTGGCGCCGATGAACGCGAGGATCGCCGCGAGACCGTACGACAGGTAGATGAGCCGGTCGAGCAGCCCGTCGATGAGGAAGTAGAGCTGTCGCAGGCCGAGCAGTGAGAACGCCGTGGCGGTGAACACGAGGTAGACGTCCTGGGTCAGGCCGTAGATGGCGGGGATCGAATCGAGGGCGAAGAGGATGTCCGTACCGCCGATGGCGACCATCACGAGGAGCATCGGCGTGAAGCGCAGGCGGCCGTTCTCCATCGTGGTCATGCGGTCGCTGTCGTAGTGGTCGGTGGTCTTGAGGAACCGCTTGGCCAGGCGGACCGCGACGTTGTCGGCCCGGTCGGAGTCGCCGCTGTCGAGCAGCAGCTGGGCGCCGGTGACGAACAGGATGGCGCCGAAGATGTAGAAGACCCAGGAGAACTGGGTGATGAGTGCGGCACCGGCGAAGATGAAGACTGTACGGGCGAGGAGCGCGACCGCGATCCCGAACAGCAACACCTTCTGCTGCAGCATCCGGGGCACCGCGAACGAGCTCAGGATGATGAGGAACACGAACAGGTTGTCGACGCTGAGGGCCTTCTCGGTGAGGTAGCCGGCGAAGTACTGCTGGCCCGATCCGGACCCGCCGAACACCCAGACGCCGATGCCGAACGCGACGGCGATGCCCACGTACAGAGCGGACCAGCGCGCTGCCTCCCCGAGCGTCGGCTCATGGGGCTTGCGGACGTGGTAGAAGAAGTCGTAGGCCAGGAGTCCGGCGATCGCCGCGATCGTCAGCGCCCAGACATAAGGGGGCACAAGCATTGGTGTCCTCTGACGGAACCGGGGCGTTGACACACCACGCCCTCCGACCGGGCGGTCGGAATCCTCGATCTGCCCGGTAGCTCAGTCCCTGCCAGTGTTCCAGGTCGGTCCAAGCGGCGTGACGCAGGCGGTTCCAGACCCATTGGCGCACGCGGATCCTCCCGCTGGGCGGGCTGGTGTTCGGCGCGGTGCCCCGCGCGCCTTCCCGGGAGTCGAACGACCTCCACTCGGGTTTTCGCTGCGCAGTGGGGCTTCTTGGGCTGTGGAACCCGTTCTAGTCCCACTGAGCAGCGAAATCCGGATCAGACGGCAGCCTCGGTCGGGTGAGGCGGGCTGTGGACAGGCCCTCGGGGCCGCTTATCCACAGAGACCGCACTCTCTGACGGATCATCGCTCGCGGCGCACATGGTCTTGGTGTGAAGCTGGAGACGTTTCTTGACGGGCACGGCCCGGTGATCTGTCGCCGAGAGCTCGACCGAGCCGGCCAGCGCACGCTGGAGAGCGCCGTGGCTGCAGGTGTGCTGGTGAGGCTGTTGCCGGGGACGTACACGTACCGCGACGGGGCGTCAGACCTGGCCGTACGAGCCCTGGCAGTCTCGCGTTGGCAGCCGGACGCCGTGATCACCGGACGCGCTGCGGCTCGGTTGACGTTCTGGCCGACGCTGTCCGTCGATGCGATCGGCGTGGCCCGGAGAGCGCACCCGCCGTCGGCCCTCGGCTACCGGTTCCATCAGCGCCGCATCGACCCTGACTTCATCGTGCGAGTGGGCGACGTGCGGCTCTCTGCGCCGGCCCTGACCGCGATCGACCTCGTCGATGAGGTGGGCGGTGACGCCATCGACACCTGCTTACGATCTCGCGCGGCTCGCCTCGAAGACCTCTGGTCCGCATTCAGAGCGCATCCCGACCGTCCGGGGAACACCGCTCGACAGCGGATGCTCATCGACTCTCGCGACAGGCCGTGGTCGGCGGCTGAGCGGCTGAGTCATCGGCTTCTTCGTGCCGCGCACATCCATGGCTGGACCGCGAACCATCGCGTCGCCGCGCGTGGCAAGGAGTACTTCATCGACATAGCCTTCCGAGGGGCGCGCCTTGCCATCGAGATCGATGGTCGCCTGCACGAGGACGACCCCGACATCTTCGAGAACGATAGACGCCGACAGAACGGGCTCGTCCTGGCCGGCTGGCGGGTTCTCCGGTTCACCTACTGGATGCTGGTGAACGAGCCTGACTACGTCATCTCGACGATCCTGGCCGAACTTGCGAGCTGTCGAGCCGTGGCCAGCCGCGGAACTCTCGTGTGAGGTCGTTGGGATCCGGGTTTTCGCCGCCCAGCGGCTTCTGAGGACCTGACACGGCGCCAAGGGCGCGACTGCGAAGCTAAAACCCGGATAGCAGGCAATTCAACTGAGTGGTTGACATGCAGGTCGACCCCGACGTACGGTCTATTCAACCGATCAGTTGAGGAACGAGATGCCTACCGACCAGCTCTCACGCACGTTCGCAGCTCTCGCCGACCCCACCAGGCGCGATCTGGTGGCGAGGCTGACGCTCGGGGACGCCACGCTGACGGAGCTGGCCGAGCCGTACCGGATGAGTCTGCAAGCCGTGTCGAAGCACCTCTCGGTGCTGGAGCGCGCGGGGCTCGTGAGCCGCGGCAAGGACGCCCAGCGCCGACCCGTACATCTCCAGCCGTCCGTCCTCGAGCCGGTCACGGACTGGCTCGAGACGTACCGGCGCCAGGCCGAGGAGCGCTACCAGCGGCTCGACGCCGTACTGGCCACCCTGTCCGACACACGCATCGACACACCTGCAGGAGGGACCCGATGACCCACACCACGACCGACTACTCGCACGCAGCCATCGAGGCCGACACACACGTCCCACTCATCCGCATCACCCGCGACTTCGCGGCAACGCCAGAGCAGCTCTACCGCGCCCACACCGATCCCGAGCTGTACGCGCGGTGGGTGGGACCGAACGACATCACGACGAAGATCGACCACTGGGACTGCCGTACGGGTGGGAGCTGGGCGTTCTCGAACGTGCGCGGCGACGAGTCGTACTCGTTCCACGGCTGCTTCCACGAGATCTCGCCGATGCGCCTCGTACAGACCTTCACGTTCGACGGCTGGCCCGACGGGGTCTCGCTGGAGACCCTCACGTTCACCGATCTCGGCGACGGCCGTACCCGTCTCACCGCAACGTCGCTCGTCGACAGCTTCGAGGGCCGCGACCAGTGGCTCGCCAGTGGCATGGACGTCGGCATCAACGACGGCTACGCCAAGCTCGACACCTTGCTCACCGAGATCTGAGGAGACACCATGATCACCACCTGCCTGTGGTTCCAGGGCGACCTGGACGCTGCACTCGCCCGCTACGAGAGCCTGTTCGACGACTTCGAGGTGCACTCCCTGACCCGCATGGGCGCCGACGAGCCGGCCGTGCTGGCCGACTGGCGCATGAACGGCACGGAGTTCCGCGCGATCAGCCAGGCCGCGGACTTCCAGTTCAACGAGTCGATGTCACTCAGCGTGACCTGCGAGGACCAGGCCGACGCCGACCGCCTCTGGTACGGGCTCATCGAGGGGGGCGGCGAGGAGTCGATGTGCGGGTGGCTCAAGGATCCGTACGGGCTCAGCTGGCAGATCGTGCCGAAGAGGCTGTACGAGCTGCTGAGCGATCCGAACCCGTCTCGCGCGGCCGCCGCTCAGCAGACCATGCTCTCCCAGCACCGCATCGTCGTCGCCGAGCTGGAGGCCGCCGCCGACCAGGCGGTCTGAGCTCGTGAAGGGTACGTGGCGTCGCTGCGCAGGTGGCGATCCACGTGCCCCCCTGGGCGATGCGGCTAGAACACCCAGTTCGCAACGGGCGCACGGTGCCAGCCGAAGGCTGTCGACGCCGCGGCCAGCGAGCCGGGCGCGAGCTCGGTGACCAGCCCCGCGGCGGCGAGCTCGACCAGCGAGATGCCGCCGAGGTAGACCGCGCCGAGCTCACGTACATCGAGGGCGAGATCAGCCGTACGGTCCGTACGTGCCACCTCCGGCACCTGCCCAGCCCCGGCTCGCACCGACCAGCGCCCCGCGTTCTGCGGAAGCACGGCATCGGTGACGTCGAGGACCACCTCGAGACCAGCCTGATACCGCCGCCCGGCGAGCGCCGCGCCGACGTCGACGAGCCGTACCCAGAGGTTGTCCTGCGTGCGCGGCTGCGTCGCGCGGACGTCGACAAGCATGCTGAGCAGCGGGTCGTCCACCGCGAGGTTCGGTGGGATCACCTCGGTCGTGAGGTCGAAGTCCAGCAGCCTCCGCCACGCGGCGTGGACGATCGCGGGATCCTCGGCTGCCACCTCCCACACGCGCGTGATGCCCGCCGGCCCAGCGGCACCCCACGCGAACTGGCGACGGAACAACGCGTACCCGACCGGTTCCCCGTCGCGCTCCACCACGAGGATGCGCAGCGCCTCGAACTCGCCCTTGCGGGGCGGAATCTCGCTCGTGTACGCCCTCTGGTGCGCCTCCGTCGGCCGCGTCACCCAACCCGGCCGGTCGATCGCACCGTGCAGCCGGGCGACCAGGGCGCCGTGGGTCGCGAAGTCGAAGTGCTCGATCCGTACCGTCAGCCCCTCCTCAGCCACTGGCTTCAGCGCGGCGCCTCGCGGGACCGTCAGCATGACCTGCCGAGCCGCGAGCCCGTACCCGAACCTCCCGTAGATCGCCGGCTCGGCCGCGAACAGCATCGACACGGGCTCCCCGCGCTCGATGCAGTGCGTGAAGTGGGCGTCCATCATCGTGCGCAGCAGGCCCTGGCGGCGCCACTGCGGGTGGACTGCCACCCAGGTCAGTCCGGCGATCGGGAGGCGGGCGCCCGGTACAGGGGTGTCCGCGAACGCGTACGAGGTGTGGAAGGCCGCCAGCCGTCCCGGCTGCGTCTGGTCCTCGACACCGTACGTACGGCCCCAGGGCAACGGCGAGGGCCACTGCACCTGCTCGTCGAGCGTGTACGACGAGGGAAACGCCCAGGTGTCCACATCGAGGATGTCGCGAAAGCGGTCGGGTCCCAGAAGTACGACGTCGGCAGCGGTCATGACGCCACTCTGCCGCAGGTCGCCGTCCCGGTCATCCGGATTCTTCACGGAAGCTCGGCGAACTCACAGAAGGCGCGCGCAGGGGGCTGACAGAGGATGTCTGAGCGGCCCGTTAGCCTGACATCTGGAGGAGGTAGCCATGCGTGGACCACGGCAGGTGCTGTTTGCTCTCGTGCTCGTCGTGGCCCTGCTCGCGGGATGCTCGAAGGCTCCGAACAAGCCGGCGCTCAACCTGCCCGTCGCTGACGACGCCGTGTCCGCGATGGCCATCTCCCTCAGCTCCCTCGATGTCTCCAGCGCACCGCTGGCGTCCTCGCCCACCGCCGCACAGGCCGAGCTCGCCCTGATCGTCGCCGGGATGGACGGCATCACACCGACGGTGACGCCGGGCGTGATCACGTACGACCCCGCCAATCCCAACGCCTCGGCCGTGCTCCACTACTCGTGGCCGTTGCCGAGCGCGCCGTGGACGTACGACGTGACCGTGCCGCTGATCGATAACGGCCAGGGCTGGAAGGTCGAGTGGTCCCCCGCGGTCGTCTTCTCCCAGCTCAACACGACGAACCGCCTGGTGCACACGCACACGACCGCCCAGCGCGGCGCCATCATCGGCGCGAACAACCAGGCGCTGGTGGAGCAGTTCACGGTCGTCAAGGTCGGCATCGACAAGACCCGCGTGAGCGGCGACGCGGCTGTCGCCTCCGCGAGAGCGCTCGCAGGCGTGGTGGGGATCGACCCCGACAAGTACGCGACGCAGGTCGCCAACTCCTCCGCCAAGGCGTTCGTGCTGGCCATCACGCTGCGCCAGGGCAGTGTGCCGGCACAGGTCGCGAGCATCACGGGGGCAATCGGCGTGGAAGGTACGGCGATCCTCCCGGTCACCGACGGGCTCGCGCCTGAGGTCATCGGCGTGATCGGCGATGCGACCAGCGAGATCATCACCGCGTCGAAGGGAGCCGTCCTCTCCGGCGACCAGGTCGGGCTGACCGGCCTCCAGCGGCGCTACGACGCCCAGCTGCGCGGCACCCCTGGGGACAAGGTGACGATCGCCGGCCGCCGCACGACAGCCGCCAGCTCGCCCACGTCTTCCGCGAGCGCCTCGGCATCCGCGTCCAAGGCGTCGGCATCCGCGTCGAGCAGCTCCTCGTCGACGGCGAGCGCGAGCTCCTCGACGGCGACGTCCGCCACCGCCGCGGCGTCGGTGACGCCGGTGGTCGTGTACTCGACCAACCCTGTACAGGGCAAGGACCTCACCCTCAGCCTTGACCTCGATCTTCAGCAGAAGGCCGAGGCGGTCATGCAGGCGATCGCCGGACCTGCCGCCGTGGCCATCATCCGGCCGTCCACGGGCGGCATCCTCGCTGTCGCGAACTCGCCGGGCAGCGCGGGGCAGCCGGACGCGACGTTCGGTCAGTACGCGCCGGGCTCGACGTTCAAGATCGCCACCTCGCTGGCGCTCATCCGCAAGGGCTTCACTGCCGACACGATCATGAACTGCACGTCGTCGGCGAACGTCGACGGCCAGAAGTTTCACAACTACTCCGACTTCCCGTCCTCGAAGGTCGGCCGGATCCCGCTCAAGGACGCGGTCGCACAGTCGTGTAACACCGCGTTCATCAACGAGTACGGGACGATCGCCGGGCCCGACCTGCAGGCGGCGGCAGCCAGCCTCGGGGTCGGCGTCGACTACGACGCGGGCTTCCCCGTCAACTACGGCATCGTGCCGAAACCGGCGTCGAGCGCCCAGAAGGCGCAGGAGTTCATCGGGCAGGGCGGCGTTCTGGCGTCGCCGGTGACGATGGCAGGGCTCACGAGTTCGGTGGCCGTTGGGCACACCGTGATCCCGTACCTCGTCGAGGAGACGAAGCCCACCTCGACCGCGGCGCCGCTCACCCCCGCTGAGGCGGCCACGCTCCAGCAGGTCATGGAGTACACCGTCCAGACCGGCTCCGGGCGCGTACTCAAGGGTCTGGCTCTCGGCGCGAAGACCGGCACGGCCGAGTACGGCACCGGAGCCTCGCTCCCCACACACGCCTGGATGATCTGCTTCACGAGCAACGACCTTGCGATCGCCGTCTGGGTCAAGGACGGCAGCTCGGGCTCGGGCACCGCCGGTCCGATCATCAAACAACTGCTGAGCTGACCGCCAACAGGCCCCCAGGGGGTCGCGGGACAACTCGCAACCCTGTCGACAGCGGTACCGTCGGCAGCGTGGAAGAGCACACCGCGTTCGAGACCGCGCACCGCATGCTGGCCGATGCCGAGCAGATCACGGTGCTCACCGGCGCAGGCATGTCGACGGCATCGGGTATTCCCGACTTCCGCGGGCCGCAGGGCGTCTGGACCCTGGACCCCGAGGCCGAGCGGGTGTCGACGCTGTCGTACTACCTGAGCGACCCGGCGGTACGGAAGGCGGCCTGGCAGCGTCGTACATGGTCGCCGGTGTTCTCCGCCGAGCCCAACGACGCGCACCGAGCGCTGGCCGACGCGGAGCGGTCCGGGCGTCTCCGCGCGATCATCACGTCGAACACCGACGGTCTCCACCAGCTCGCTGGGTCGACGAATGTCATCGAGCTGCACGGCAACGCCCGGCGCTGGCGGTGCGAGTCGTGCCGTCGCACGGGGCCGATGACGGAGATGCTCGAGCGTGTACAGGCGGGTGAGGACGACCCCAACTGCCCGGCGTGCGGCGGGATCGTCCGCGCGACGACGATCCTGTTCGAGGAGAACCTGGACCCGGAGGTCATCGACGCTGCGGTCGCGGCGGCTTCGGACTGCGACGTGTTCCTCGCGGTCGGAACCTCGCTCGCCGTGTATCCGGCGGCCGGGCTGCTTCCGCTGGCGCTCCGCTCCGGCGCCCGCGCGGTGATCGTCAACGCCGAGGAGACCGACTACGACCACTACGCCTGGGCGGTCATCCGCGAGCGCATCGAATCAGTACTGCCAAGGCTGTTAGCCGATGAGGCGTCAGCCGAGCCGGCACCATGATCCGAGGGCAGCCAGCTGGCGCCGCGTCGCTGAAGGTCCTCCACGGTTGGCATGGTCCGGGTGCGTCCCGCACGGCGCCGGAGCGTAGGCCTACCAGTCGCCTGACGAGCTTCGGCAACGCCGCGAGATGCGTGCCCGGCCGCGCCCACCACCAAGGGTCTTCGGCGACGGGCCACAAGGCCCCTCACCCGCCGCTGCCATTCGGCGGACTGCTGACACGCGCTGTCGCAGCACCAGCCCGTTTCAACGAGACTTGTTGTCGGTATGGCGGGGGTCGCGACAGCCGCGAACGATTCGACGAGGGTTGTGGTCGTTCTGAGTGCCCGATTCGGCCTCAGAACGACCACAACTCTCGTACAGCCTCCGTAAGCCCGGAAGACCGTCGTGATAGCGACCACAACTCCCGTCCAAACCGACGAAGCAGCTTGCAGGTGCGCGTGTCTGACGCTGTCCTTGCGGTTGGCCTTCGTGAGAATCTCGTCGGCGACTTTCGACCCGACGGCGGGCCCGGTCGTTCCATGCGTCGATGAAGGCGCGGAACTTGGGTTGAGGTCTTTGACCGAGGTGTAGTCCCGAGGTGGATCGCCTGGCGTTCGATGACGGAGAACCCGACCTGGACCAGGTCGATACACGCGGCACTAGCCCGACGCCTCGAGTTCCGCGAGACGCCGTTCGAGAAACGCCCGCTGCGCGCCGTCGCTGTGATCAGCAGCCGCGCGATACGCGACGGCCGCATCGGCCACGCGCCCGTACCGGCGTAGCAGGTCCGCTTCCGCGGCCAGGCGTAGTCCGCGAGGTGCGTCGTCGCGGACGGACAGGGCCGCAAGCCCGGCGTCCAGCCCCTGCGCCATGCCCACGGCGATGGCACGCGCGAGGAGGACGTGAGCGGACGGACCGATCGACACGAGCGCGTCGTAGAGCTCGACCACCCTCGGCCACGGCGTCGCATCAGGCGTCGGCGAGGTGGCATGGCACGCCGCGATCGAGGCCTGGAGCAGGTACGGACCGGCCACGCGTCCCGTCGCGGCCCGCAACCCCGCATCCAACGCAGCCAGCCCGCGCGCGATCTGCTCAGCGTTCCACTGCGTACGGTCCTGTTCCTCGAGCGGTAGGAGGCCGCCGTCGGGCGTCACCCGTGCCGCACGGCGGGAGTCGTGCAGCAACATCAGGGCGATCAGACCATGTACCTCGGACTCACCGGGCAGCAGCGCAGCCAGCTGGGCCGCGAGCCGGATCGCCTCGGCCGACAGGTCCGTGCGCACCGCGGCCCCGGACGTCGGCGCGTACCCCTCGGTGAATACCAGGTAGAGGACTCCGAGCACCCCTTCGAGCCGCTCGGGCAGCTCGTCGGGGGACGGGACGCGGTACGGGATCCGTGCGTGGACGATCTTCTGTCGCGCCCGGACAAGGCGTTTCGCCATGGTCGACTCGGTGACCCCGAACGCTGCAGCCACCTCGACGATCTCCAACCCACCCAGCGTACGGAGCGTCAACGCGACCCGGCCCTCGAGCGGCAGCGCCGGATGGCAGCAGGTGAAGACCAGCCGCAACCGGTCGTCACCCATACCCTCGCCGGACGCCGGATGCGCCCAGGCGGCCATTCCGCCCTGGTCCGGCTCGAGGTCCTCGTCAGCCCAGAGCCCAGTCGTCGGGTCGCCCGCCACCCGGTACAGCGCACGCTGCTCGGCCGCCCGTCGACGCATACGGTCAACGGCCGCGTTGCGGGCAGTGGTGCTCAGCCACGCACCTGGACGCCGGGGCACCCCGTCGCCCCGCCATCGTTGCGCAGCGATCGCGAAGGCCTCCGCCGCGCTGTCCTCAGCGAGAGCCCAATCCCCGGTGACGCGGATCAGCGTCGCGACCACGGCACCCCATTCGGTCGCGAACGCGTCAGCCAGCGCCGCCGAAGGATCGGACTCGTCCATGCCGGGCTCACTGCTCCCAGATCGGCCAGCGGGGCCGGATCTCGACGACGCCGAGGCGCGCGGCCGGGTGCGCGGCCGCGAGTGCGATCGCGGCGTCCAGGTCGGGGACATCGAGCAGGTCGTACCCGGCGACCTGTTCGGCGAGCTCGGCGAACGGACCGTGCGTGACCAGCGGCTTGCCGTCGCGGATCCGTACGGTGATCGCCTCGTCGGCGGGACGCAGCCGCGCCCCGCCGCGCTCGGCGTCGCCTGCCTGCTCGATCCACGCTGCCGGCAGCCCCTCGTCGGCCGGGTCGGGCTCTGATGCGCCGGGCTCGCTGCCCATGAGCAGCACGTACGTGACGGGCTCACCGATGTACGGCACATCGTCGAGGCTGCCGTCGGGCAGCTCGAACGGGTGCAGCTCGCGCAGCTCCAGGGCGCCGAACGTGGCGACGGGATGGGTCAGCGCGACCTGTAC
>PMLO01000038.1 GCA_003158895.1 Propionibacteriaceae bacterium | reverse complement strand
GAAGAACCACACCAGCGTCGCGATCGTGATCGAGAACAGATAACGGGTGATCAGGCCCCGTATCGCCGTCGACAGCCGGTGCCTCGGCAGGCCGATCTCCAGGCCGACACCGATCATGAACATCGCCAGGAACGGGTTCGCGGCGCCCACGAGGCTCGTGAACCCGATGATCACGCTCGGCAGCTGGATGTGCAGCAGCCGCATGAGGACCAGTGCGAGGTACGTGTCGAACACCGGCGACGTGAAGAGGAGCTTCGCGATCGAGGGAAGCGTCTGCTTGACCTCCGGACGTGCGACGGCGTGTGCTGCGCTCCGGCCGACACCCGCGGTGGCGAGGGAGTTGCCAACGTCGAACAACGACGCGTACACGATTGCGGCGGGTCCGATGAACGCTGACAGGTACGGAAGGGCGAAGGCGCCGATGTTGTACGAGCCGCCGTGGAGGATTCCGAACGCCTTCTGCACAGGCGTGCCGCGGCGCTGCTGGACGTAGCCGACCGCCTGTTGAGCGATGTTGGCGAGGAACGCCAACAGGGTGAGCCCGAGCAAGGAGGGCACGATCTCGAACTGGTTGAACGACGTCGCCAGTGCGCACGGCAACGTGACCCGGAGCACGATCTTGGAAAGCATGGAGAAGTCCTCGGCCTTCACCCAGCGAAGCCGCTTCATCCCGAAGCCGATTCCAACGATCACGACCAGCGACAGAGCCTTCGCGAGGATGGTCCACACGGAACGGGCCTCGCTCTCACTAGGGTCGATGGTGCCGGGACCGGCGGGGTTCATCCTGGCACGGTCTGAACCGCTGGCACGACGCTGGGTCATTCGGTTGTCACCGCTAGGGTCGTGGACGTGACGTCGGGGGCGGTCGTAGTGGTGGCAGCCGTCGTCGTGCTCGACGAGCAGCGGCGCGTGCTGACCGTTCGCAAGTCGGGTACGACGCGGTTCATGCTCCCTGGGGGAAAGCCCGAGGCAGGTGAGGACCTCCGCGAGACCGCCATCCGCGAGTTGGCGGAGGAGGTCGGCCTCGATCTTGACGGAGACGACCTGCTGGACTGGGGCATCCACACCGATGTCGCGGCGAACGAGCCGGACACAACGGTACGAGCGGGGGTGTACGCGTGGACACGACGCGTCACCGGCGCCCTTCTCCCGGCGGCCGAGATCGCCGAGCTGCGCTGGCTGGAGCTCGATCAGCCCACGGGTGAGCTCGCTCCGCTGCTCGTCACACTGCTGCCACGGATCATCGACTTCGAGGAGACCACATGAAACCGCGTTGGACAGCGTCGGACATGCCCAGCCAAACCGGGCGGACCTGGCTCATCACAGGGGCCACCAGCGGCATCGGGCTTGAGGCGGCCAAAGCAGCGTCGAGAGCCGGAGCGACCGTGGTCCTGGCGGTACGCAACGTGGCCAAGGGCGACGCCGTGGCCCACTCACTCGACGGGACGGCGACCGTGGTCGAGCTGGACCTGGGCTCGCTGGCCTCCGTGCGCCGTGCGGCGGAGGCGACACCACAGGTCGACGTCCTCGTGAACAACGCCGGCCGCGTGACGACCCACCGCCAGGAGACCGACGACGGCTTCGAGTGCCTGCTCGGTACGAATGCGCTCGGACCGTTCGCGTACACGAACCTCGTCGCGGAGAAGGTCGCCGACCGGGTGGTCATCGTGGGTTCGGACTCGCACAAGAGCGGGGTGCTTGATTTCGACGACCCCTACTTCGTACATCGCAGGTGGACGACAAGCGCTGCCTACTCCCAGTCCAAGCTGGCGGACATGGTGTGGGGCCTCGGCCTGTCGCGTCGCCTCACCCGAGTCGACGTGCAGCTGTGCCATCCGGGCTGGGCCGGGACCGGCATCAGCAACGTGACCGGCAACGATCGCCTCGACCGGCTGGTCACCGGAGCGAACAAACGCCTCGGTCAGCCGGCGTGGCGGGGGGCGTTGCCTACGCTGTTCGCGGCGACTCAGGACCTGCCGCGTTGCTCGTACTCGGGTCCTGACGGCTTGCTGGGGATGCGGGGGTATCCGACGCTGGTGGGACGTACGTGGGCTGCGTGCGACCCGGCTCTGGCGACGATGTGGTGGGAGTTCGCGGCGAAGGCGACGGGGACAGATCTGGCTTGACCGGCGCGCCCGGCTTGCCGGGCTGCGGCATCTTCGGCATCCGGATCACGAGTCCCAGAGTACGTGCGGCCTGGGCAACGACCGAGGGGTCAGGAGCGCCCGAAGAGGCGTGCCATCCAAGACCGCTTGCGAGACCACGGAGGACCGAGGGGATCGATCGCCCACGCGATGCGGTCGACCTCTGCCGTCAGCAGCTCGATCTGATCGGCCGTGTAGTACGTACGCAGCTCTGCCGGCAGCCCGGTGAGGTGCTCGAGCCAGCGCATCTTCTCGCCGCCGGCGATCTCGATCGTCCACTGGTGACCGTCCCACCAGCGCTCGACGCCGTACGGATCGCCCTCGCGCAGATGCCAGCACGCGATGCCGAGAGGAGGCTCGGGGACCGTCTCGACCTCGACCCACGTCGAGGCCGTACCGCAATGCGGGCATGGACGCGGGAACACGAGCGACGAACCACAGGCACGGCAGGCAATCGGGATCGCCGGCCCGAAACTCGGTTCTCCAACGGTCGGACTACTCAGAGCCTGACCCGAGAACGCCACGTGTTCGGTCATCGCACTTGCCCCCCAAGAGCATCATCACAGTCCCCCCTGCGATGAGAAGAATCTTATGCTTACGTCAAGCCCGGCGCAATGCGGCACGCTGATCGGTTCACATTGCCTTGACACTCGCCGAGTGGCTCACGACCACATCGCGAACGGCATCCCGTCCGGCACGTTACTGTCCGAGTCCGGGTAGGCGTTGAGGTGGACGGTCTCCCAGCGCCAGTACGCACGGAGCTCGTCGCAGATGTCATCGGTCAGGCCGACGTCGTGGGCCGCCGCGATGAAGCAGTCCTCCGCGAGCTCGTCCATCTCGTCGTGCTCGCCGTCGCCCGAGTGCATCCGTACCACCTGGGACTCGTCGCCCATGGTGTCGGTGTAGTCCAACGGACCTCCCCACGCCTGGGCCCAGTAGGCCGCGATGCGATGTACGTGGTCGGGGTTGAACCCGTGCGAGAACGCATGCCCGACCACCGGATCCGCTACCGCACGCTCGTGCCAGGCCTGCGCGAGAGCCGTGATCCGGTCGGCCCCGATCCGCTCATAGAGGGTCTGCTCCGTCATCGCCCGAGTCTGCGTCATGCGTGGGTACAGGTCAATCGGTGGCCGCGCAGATCCCGCAACCCGGCCACGGGTTGTAGCCGGTCGGGCCATGTCGCTCCTTCGAGCCACGAGCCCAATCCGTCGCGAGAGCCTCGACTTCGTGGTTATGACGACCCGTGAGGTGGTGCACTCCCCTAGCCGCCCACGCGTTGGTGGTTATGAGACCCCCCTGCGAGCTCATAACCACGATCCCATAGGCCGACACCGACGCGCCCCTCTTCATCGTCGCCATAACCACAATCCCGAGGCGCAGGGCCCATGTCAGCGTCAGTCTGCAACGATTCGTATGGATCACGTCGACGATCGCTCGACCAACGAGTGCGACGACCCGACGAGGAAGAGGCGAGGATGCCTGGCTGGCGACTACGGGAGTTCCATCCTGACGACCTCGACGGCATCCTGCGCCTCTGGGAGCAGACGCATCGGGACGGCAGCGAGCCGGTGTACGCCCTGTCCGAGGTGCTCGCCTCGTGCCAGAAGGACTACGCCGTGGTGGCGCAGCGCGGCGACGAGGTGGTCGGCGCCTGCGTCGGGCGAGCAGCCCACGAGCAGGGCTGGATCGTGTTCTGCGCCACCAAGGAGGGCCTCGAGGGTCGCGGGATCGGCCCGGCGATGCTCGCTGCGGTGGAGAAGCGCATGAGTCCGCTGGGCCTGGCCAAGCTCTCGGCGCTCATGCCCGAGGACCGCGGGCCGGTCGACGACTTCCTGGCTCAGGGCTTCGAGGTGCGCACGACCATGCGCTACATCGAGCGCCGCATCCCCATCCAGCGTGAGGAGATGGGTGCGCTCGCCGAGCTTGGCGGGCGCGTGCTGCCGCGCGGGCTGTGGGATGCCGTGGGCGGGATGGCAGCCGAGAAGGACATGCTCGAGCGACGCCTGGTACTGCCGCTGGCCAAGCCGGAGCTGGCCGAGCAGTACGGGATCGTGCCGCCTCGAGCCGTCGTACTCTTCGGCCCTCCCGGCACCGGCAAGACGACGTTCGCCAAGGCCATCGCCTCGCGCCTGGAATGGTCGTTCGTCGAGGTGTTCCCCTCGCGTCTGGCGGCTGACCCGCTGGGCCTTGCCGGCGCACTGAGGGCCACGTTCGAGAAGGTCTCCGAGCTCGAGCACGCGGTCGTGTTCATCGACGAGGTCGAGGAGATCGCCGCCCGTCGGGGAGGCGAGCCACCGTCGACGATGCAGGGCGTCACCAACGAGCTCCTCAAGCTCATCCCGGCGTTCCGCGAGCAACCCGACCGCCTGCTGGTCGTGGCAACAAACTTCATCCGTGCGTTGGACCCGGCATTCCTCCGACACGGTCGCTTCGACTACGTCATCCCGCTCGGCCTGCCCGACGAGGCCGCCCGCCGTGCGATCTGGGCGCGGTACGTACCCGTGACCGCGCTGGAGCACGTCGACCTCGACCAGGTGGTCGCCCAAAGCGACGGCTTCTCACCCGCCGACGTGGAGTACGCCGCCCGCTGGGCATCACAGCACGCATTGGAGGCCTCGCTCGACGGCAGCGGCCGCGAAGGCCCCGTCACCGAGGACTACCTCCTCGCCGTCGCCGCCACGAAGGCCACGGTGTCCGCCGAAGTCGCCGCCCAGTTCCAGGAGGACATCGTCGCGCTCGCGCGGCTGTGAGGAGTGGAAGACC
>PMLO01000141.1:4862-32133 GCA_003158895.1 Propionibacteriaceae bacterium | reverse complement strand
CTGGAACGACGTATGCTCCTGACTAACCGCTCGGTTAGGAGATGTTCGTGGACGACAAGACGCGCAATCGCACGGTGGCCGTGCTGTTCGTGGGTGTGCTCATGGGAGCCCTGGACATCGCGATCGTCGGACCCGCGCTGCCGGCCATCGAGGCCGAGTTCGGGCTGGACTCGCGCTCGGGGTCGTGGATCTTCAGCGCATACGTGCTGACGAACCTCATCGGTACGCCGTTGATGGCGAAGCTCTCCGACCGGTACGGACGCCGCGCGATCTACATCCTCGACGTGGCGCTGTTCGCGGTCGGGTCGCTCGTCGTGATCCTCTCGCACGGGACGGGCCTGTTCGCGATCCTGCTCGCCGGTCGTGCGATTCAAGGATTCGGCGCCGGCGGCATCTTCCCGGTCGCGAGCGCGGTCATCGGCGACACATTCCCACCGGAGAAGCGCGGCGGCGCCCTCGGCATGATCGGCGCGGTCTTCGGCATCGCGTTCATGATCGGCCCGGTGCTCGGCGGCATCCTCCTCCCGTTCGGCTGGCAGTGGCTGTTCGTCATCAACCTTCCGATGGCCGCCGTCGTCATCGTCCTCGCGTGGGCGCTGCTCCCCCACCGTCGCATCGGTACCGGCGCGTTCGACTGGCTCGGCATGGGCGTGCTGACGGTCGCGCTCACGAGCCTCGCGTTGGGACTCGGCGCGATCGACACCGACCGCTTCTGGGGTTCCGTGGGGAGTGTCTCCGTCTGGCCGTGGCTGGTCGCGTCGGTCGTGGCCTGGGTCGTCCTCGTACTCATCGAGCGCCGCGTCGCCAACCCCGTCTTTCCCGTCGTCCTGTTCAAGCGCCGCCAGCTCGCACTGGGCTACACGCTCACCGCGGGCGCCGGCATCGGCGAGGCCAGCCTCGTGTTCATGCCGTCGCTGGCCGTCGCCGCCCTCGGCGTGAGCGCGCACGTGGCGAGCTACCTGCTGCTCGTCGTCGTCGCCGCCATGGCTGTCGGTTCGCCGTTGGCCGGACGTACGCTCGACAAGGTGGGCTCCAAGACGGTCATCGTGACCGGCGTGACAGTGATGACTCTGGGCATGTTCCTGCTCAGCCGTACGGGGTCGTCACTGCTCATCTACTGCATCGCCAGCGTGCTCATCGGGCTCGGGCTGTCCTCGTTGCTCGGCGCGCCGATCCGCTACGTCACACTCAACGAGACGACCGCCGAGGAGCGTTCCGCCGCGCAGGGCCTGGTCAACACGTTCACCAGCATCGGCCAGCTGCTCAGCGCCGCAGTCGTGGGTGCGATCGCCGCGTCCTCGCCGGGCGCCGAGGGGTACGGCGACGCGTTCGCTCTGGTGGGCATCCTCGGTGTCGTACTCCTCGCTGCAGCGCTGCTCCTCAAGAAGCGCTCGGTCGAGGCCGAGGCGCCGACCCCGCAGGAGTCAGCGCATGCGTGAGCGCATCCTCTCGGTGGCCACGTCGCTGTTCGTCGAGCGCGGCTACGACGGGGTCGCGATGCGCGAGATCTCCGACGCGTGCGGGATCACGAAGGCCGCGCTGTACTACCACTTCACCGGCAAGGCCGAGCTGCTCAGCGAGATCTTCACCGCGTACCTCGACGAGATCTCAGTCGTGATTTCGGCGGGCGTGGCTGGTGGAGGCACGGCCGAGGCGCAGCTACGGCGGGTCGTACGAGGCATGTTCGACGCCCCTGTCGAGCGCCGAGCCATCCTCCGGCTCGCCATGCACGACGTGGGCAGCCTGGAGACCGAGCAGCGAGCGACGTTCGGCCAGGTGTACCGGCAGAAGTTCATCGGGCCCCTGCAGCAGATCGTCGCCGACGGAGTGGCCAGCGGCGAGTTCGTACCTAAGGACCCCGAGCTCGTCGTCTGGATCCTGCTCGGCATGGTCTACCCGTTCTTCGCGCCGTCGGGGGGCACCCACGCGACCGCCGAGAGCACAACGGTCGACGACCTCCTCGACATCTTCTGCCATGGGCTGGCAGGTACGGACGCCTAACCGACGAACCCGGCCGGAGCCGGTAGGCGAGTCAGGCGATCACGTGGCTCATGCCGTTGCGTACGGGCCTGCGAGGACGATGACCAACATGCCGTAGCCCGTGCTCGTCGGCCATCCCATGAACTTCGTCGAGTCGAGCGAGACCTGGCACTCGATCCAGAAGTCCTGGCCGTTGACCCGGCCCCCATGCCGCGTCCCATCGAGCCCGGGAGTCTTGTCCGAGTACCCCGCCTGCGCCATGGCGTCCACAGACGCGCGGAGCAGATCGTGCACCAGTTCCTTGTCACGCGGTGTCAGCGAGATCACGACGTCGAACGTGGTCCCGCCGGGGGAGAGCCCATAGGTGTGGGACTGGTACTCGACCTGCCGAGTCACTGCCATGGGCGGCTTCCAGGAGAACATCGGGTCCTGCCGCAGCGCCTGCGCGTACGGATCGTTGCTGGACGAGCCCTGCTGCGTACAACCGGCCATGCCGACGACTACCGGCAGCGTCAGGGCGCTCCGTCGCGAGACGCGGGAAGTCCAGCCAGCGCGAGCGCCCTCGACCACGACAACCTCCTGGGGGACGGTCGCTGCCAGTAGAGCATCTGTACGGCGCGTTCGCTCCACTCATGAGGGCTTCCTCCTCACGTGAGGACGAGCCGACGTCAGGTTGGCGGCTCGGGCTCGGGCTCGGGGACGAGTGCGACGGCCTGTACGGTACGGGCTGTGGTTGCTGTGATGATGCCGGGCAAGCCGGTCGCCGATGCCGTGTTCGCCGATCTGGAGCCGAGGGTCGCCGCGCTGCGGGCCATCGGTCACAATCCGGGGCTGGGGACGATCCTCGTGGGAAGTGAGCCGTCGTCTGCCGGGTACATCCGGATGAAGCAGGAGCGCGCCGCGCAACTGGGGTTCACGAACCGCCACGTACACCTCGGTGACGACGCGTCACAGGCGGACCTGCTCGCCGTGATCCGCGACTACAACACCGATCCCGACATCGACGCTGTACTGATCCAGCACCCGATTCCGGCGAACCTCGACTACGAGGCGGCGCTGTCCGAGCTCGATCCTGACAAGGACGCCGACGGTGCGCACCCGATGAACATGGGGCGGCTCGCGTTGGGCATGCCGGGACCTCTGCCCTGTACGCCGGCGGGCATCGAGGCGCTGCTGGCGTTCTACGACATCCCGATCGCGGGCCGCGAGGTGGTCGTACTGGGGCGTGGTTTCACGCTCGGGCGCCCGTTGTCGATGCTGCTGTCGTTGAAGCGCCCGACGGCGAATGCCGCCGTGACGGTCGTCCACACAGGCGTGCCGGACTGGGACCGGTACACGCGTCGCGCGCCGATCGTGGTCGCCGCCGCGGGCGTACCCGGCATCCTCCAACCCCAGCACATCTCCCCCGGCGCGGTCGTCGTCGGCGGCGGCGTGCGGTACGAGGGCAAGAAGCTCCTCCCCGACGTCGACGTACGGTGCGAAGAGGTCGCCGGCTGGATCACCCCACGCGTCGGCGGCGTCGGCCCCACCACCATCGCCATGCTCTTCCGCAACACCGTCGAGGCCGCCGAGCGCCGAGCAGCGAAGAAGTAGCAGGTTGAGGAGAGGAAGTATCCGAGCGAGGAGAGAACCTGTACGCGCGAGGAGAGGAGGTATCCGAGCCGGGAGAGGACCTGTACGCGCGAGGAGAGGGTCTGGTACTTCACAGCCACCAACCCTTCGCGCACAGCTCCTCTCCCGGCTCGGATACCTGCTCTCCTCGCGCGGATACCTCCTCTCCCCGCGCGGATACCTGCTCTCCTCGCGCGGATAGTTCCTCTCCTCAATGGGATAGCTCCTCTCCTCAACGGGATAGTTCCTCTCCTCAATGGGATAGCTCCTCTCCTCAACGGGATAGTTCCTCTCCTCAACGAGATAGCTCCTCTCCTCAACGGGGGAGGGGCTCCGGCTCGTTGGACCGTGCTGTCGGGGATGAGTGCGGGGGACTAGCGTTGCGCGTACAACTCGAGGAAGGCCCCGATGAGCGTCGACGCGCTGCTGGATCAGCTCACGCTGGAGGAGAAGGCTGCGCTGACGAGCGGCTCGGAGTTCTGGTACACGGTGGGCGTGGACCGGCTCGGCATCCGCCGCGTGATGGTCTCGGACGGTCCTCACGGCCTGCGCGCACAGCCCCAGGGCGGCGACCACATCGGCCTCAACAGCTCCGTACCGGCCACCTGCTTCCCGCCCGCAGCCACGGTCGCGTCCAGCTGGGACCCGAGCCTCCTGTACGAGGTCGGGCAGGCGATCGGCCAGGAAGCACGTGCGATCAACCTCTCGGTCGTCCTCGGCCCCGGCGTCAACATCAAACGTTCCCCCTTGTGCGGGCGCAACTTCGAGTACATGTCCGAGGACCCGTACCTCGCCGGTGAGCTCGGCGTCGGCATCGTCGACGGCATCCAGTCGAAGGGCGTCGGTACGTCGCTCAAGCACTTCGCCGCCAACAACCAGGAGACCGACCGGCTCCGCGTCTCGGCAGAGGTCAGCGAGCGCGCCCTGCGCGAGATCTACCTGCCGGCGTTCGAGCGCGTCGTCAAGAAGTCGCAGCCGTGGACCGTCATGTGCTCGTACAACAAGATCAACGGCGTCTTCTCCAGCGAGAACCACTGGCTGCTCACCGAGGTCCTCCGCGACGAGTGGGGCTTCGAGGGCCTGGTCATGTCCGACTGGGGTGCTGTGTACGACCGGGCCAAGGCTGTCGCCGCCGGCCTCGACCTGGAGATGCCCCCCGCCCTTCCGTACAGCCCGGACGCCGTCGCGGCAGCAGTCCGCAACGGCACGCTCCCGGAGTCGGTCCTCGACGATCGCGTACGAGCCGTGCTGAGGCTGGCCGCCCAAGGCGCGCCGATCCTCGACCTGGACGAGTCGTACGATGCTGATGCGCACCACGCCCTCGCGCGCCGCGTGGCCGGCGAGTCGGCGGTGCTGCTCACCAACGACGGCCTCCTCCCGATCGCGCCCGGCACGATCGTCGCCGTCATCGGCGAGTTCGCCCTTACGCCCCGCTACCAGGGCGCCGGCTCGTCCCAGGTGAACCCGACCCGGGTCGTCGCCCCGCTCGAGGCGTTGAGCGAGGTGTACGAGACCACGTTCGCCCCCGCGTACACGATCGACGCGTACGAGCCGGACGATGCCCTCGTCGCCGAAGCCGTCGCCGCCGCCACGTCCGCCGACACCGTCATCATGCTGCTCGGCCTGCCCGGCCCGGAGGAGTCCGAGGGCTTCGACCGTACGCACATGAACCTTCCGGCGAACCAGCTCGCCGCTCTCGCTGCTGTCGCCGCAGCCAACCCGAAGCTCGCTGTGGTCCTCGTCAACGGCTCCTCGGTGGTGCTCGGCGACGTCATGCCCCATGCTCGGGCGCTGCTGGAGGTCTGGCTGGGCGGCCAGGCCGGTGGCGGCGCGATCGCCGACATCGTGTCGGGCGCGGTCAACCCGTCGGGCCGTCTCGCGGAGACGCTCCCGCACCGGCTCGAGGACAACTCGTCGTACCTCAACTTCCCCGGCGGCTGGCAGAAGGTGCTGTACGGGGAGGACGTGTTCGTCGGCTACCGCGGCTACGACGCCAGCCACACGGACGTCGCGTTCCCGTTCGGGTACGGCCTGTCGTACACGTCCTTCGAACTCTCCGACCTCGACGTCCGCACAACCGGATCGGTTGTCACGAACGACCTTGCCGCCTCGGTCTCCGTCACGGTCACGAACACGGGCACGAAGGCGGGCAGCCACGTCGTCCAGGTGTACGTGTCGGATCCGGTCGCGACGATCGCCCGCCCACCGCGCGAGCTCAAGGGCTTCACGAAGGTCGCGCTCGACGCCGGCGCTTCGACACGCGTCAGCATCGACCTCGACCAGCGCGCCTTCTCCTTCTGGCTCGAGCCCCCGCACCGGTGGGTGGTGGAGGCCGGCGACTTCGAGATCGCCGTCGGCAACGACTCCCGCGACCTGCCGCTGACGCACACCATCACCGTCGACTCCCCGCCGGTCGCGGCGCCGCTCACGGAGTGGTCGTCGTACGAGGAGTGGCTGGCCGACGACGAGGGCCGGGCCCTGCTCGACGAGGCCTCGGCGGCGGGCCAGCCGGACCTCCGGGCCTACGGCGACCTCGTCCACGTCATCGGCAACTTCCCGCTGATGTCGCTCACGACGTTCGTCGGCATGTCCCCTGACCACGACACGGTCATGGAGATGGCCGCCACCTGGGCCGCACACCACGGAGCCACACAGTGAACCCTCTCGTGACGATCGTCCAGATGCTCCTCACACCGGTGGGCATCGCACTTCGGGGACGCCGGGCAGGCGTCGAGCGGAGCATCGCCCAGCGGCCCGAGCTGGTTCAGACCGGATGGGCGTCGGTCACGCTGACGAGCACGTCATTCCGTCCCGACGGACCCATTCCGCCGCGTCACGCGGGCCGCTGGTACGGCGACAATGTGTCCCCGCAGCTGGCATGGACGCGGCCGCCCGTGAAGACGAAAGCTCTCCTCGTCGTCGTGGAGGACATCGACGTCCCGATGAAGGACCCGATCATCCACGTCGCCGCGCTGCTCGACCCCACGCTGCGTACGGTGTCCGAGGGCGAGCTGAACCGGCGCAAGACAGCGCCTGGGGTGAAGCTGCTCGACCCGCGTGGCTACCAGGGCCCCGCGGCGCTTCCCGGTCACGGGGAGCATCACTACATCTTCCACCTGTTCGCGCTCGACAAGGTGCCGGCGGGCGACACTCTGTCGCGGGCGATCGTTTCGGCCGCCGGGCACGTGGTCGCCCACGGCGAGCTCTCGGGTACGTTCCGGGGCTGACCTCACGGGGCCAACGGCAGCGACACCGCGACCGTGGCGCCGGGAAGCCCCGGCGGGCTCGTACGGAACGTACCGCCCAGTCCGCGTACGAGCTTCTCGACGATCTCCAGACCCACGCCCGAGTGCCCCACGACCTCGCGCCCTCCGTTCGGGACGCCTTCCTGGAAGCCCGGGCCCTGGTCGGCGATGACGAGGACGGCACCGTCGCCGCTCTTCGACAAGGTGACGCCGAACGCCACGCCCTCGGCCGTATGGGCGAACACGTTGTCGATGCAGATGTCGATGAGGTCCACGAGGTCGCTCGCCGGCATCTGGACGCGCAGCGGTTCGTCGGGCAGCTCCTGGTCGAACGGCCTGTCCTGATCCTCGGCCAGGGCACTCCAGAACACGACCCGGTCGCGGACGACCTGCGTGGCGTCGCAGTCGACCACCATGTCGTCCCGGACACCACGGCGGGCTTCCTTGACGATCGTGTCGACCGCCCGTTGCACCTCGGAGAGATGGTCGCTGAGCCGCGCGGACAGCTCGGGGTCCTGGACGGCCTCGGCGTCGAGACGGAGGGCCGTGATGGGGGTACGGAGGCGGTGCGCCATCTCGCCGATCGCCGCCCGCTCGGCGGCGAGGAGCTCCGTGATGCGGTCCGCGAGTCCGTTGAGGGCCTCGGCGAGCTCTCGCGTCTCGTCGGCGCCTGCCGGCTCGGCCCGAGCGGCCAGATCGCCGCTGCGGAGCTGATGAGCGACGGAAGCGACTTCCCGCAGCGGTCCTGAGATGCGCCGGACGACCATGGATGCCGCAATGACGGAGATCACCGTCAGACCGACTCCGATGGCGACGGCGGTGAGCCACGCCTCCCAGACGCCCTGGGTCAGGACAGCCCTGCTGACCCACGCCACGACCACGTACGTGCCGGTCCCCTCCACGAGCACCGACCGCACGACGACGCCACCTGCGGGACGGTTGTCGTCCTCGTACGACCCGCCTGCGCGGCCACGGACCACGTCAGGATCGTTGAGCGCGATCGGCGACCCGTACACCTGGCCATCTGGAGTGACCACACTGGTGGCGGGCGGGGTCTTGCTGTCCAGCTTGGTGATGAAGCTCGGGAGTCGAGGGTCGTCGTGCAGGCTCGCGACCAGCAGCTCTGCGCCCTGTGCTTCCGCCTCCGCCCCTGCCATGGCTCGGCCGACCGCGAAGTTCTGGATGAGCAGGGCGAGCGGGATGACGAAGGCGAGGACCACCACCGACGTGGTGGCGGCAACCAGCCAGACGATCTGCCGTCTCACTCGTCACCAGGATCCGCGAGCCGAACACCCACCCCTCGTACGCTGTGCAGGTATCGCGGCTGCGCAGCGGTCTCTCCGAGCTTGCGCCGCAACCAGGACAGGTGCACGTCGACGGTGCGCTCCGCGCCCCCGTACGGCTGCTGCCAGACCTCCGCGAGCAGCTCCCTCTTGGTGACGACCTCACCCGCGCGAGAGGCGAGCAGGAACAGCAGGTCGAACTCCTTGCGTGACAGCTCGAGTCGTTCGCCGTCCAGCGACGCCGCGCGCGAGCGTGGGTCGATCGACAGACCTGCCACGACCACGGGCCCATCACCGCCGGCGGGACGGCTCACCCGGCGCAGCACGGCGCGGATGCGCGCCTGGACCTGCTCGGTGCCGAAGGGCTTGACCACATAGTCGTCGGCGCCGGCGTCCAGCGCCTTGACGACCGTGCGGTCATCGTCCTGGGCCGTCACGACGATCACGGGCACGTCGCTCACCCCGCGGAGCATGCCGAGCATGCGCAGGCCGTCGACGTCCGGCAGACCCAGATCGAGAAGGACGACATCCGGCTGTTCGGAGAGCACGAGGCGCAGTCCGGTCATCCCGTCAGGGGCCACCGCGACCGCGTCTCCCTGGTCCTCGAGGGAGCGTCTGAGCGCACGCCGGATCGCTGCGTCGTCCTCTACGAGGAGGATCCGTGTCATACAAAGAACCCTAGTGGGATCGAATGAACCCGCAAAGCCCGCCCCGATTGCCCGCGGCGATGAAATCTGACCTAGTGTTCGTTCCTGTGAAGGGTTCTCAGGTTGCTGGACTGGCAGGCGGCTGGCTTGCCGTCGCTTTGTCGATGGCAGCGATCGGCACTGTTGCAGTCGGCCGTGTCGGCGTGGACTCGTCCGCGATGCAGGTCCAGGTCATCGTCGCGAAGTCTGTTTCGGCAGGGATTCCTTCAGCCATCTCTCAGGCAGCGGAGGCAGCCAGCAGCGCGGCGACTGTACCGAGCACGACCGCTACCGACACAGCGCTTCGTACGGCGGTGTTGACCGAATACGCGAGGTCGGCCACTGCACCCCGCACGACCGCCGCAGCGGTCAGCCTGACGACCACCGTTGGGGCACCGCAGCCATCCTCGGTCAGCTCGCCCACAACGGTCCAGGTCGTCGCGGCTCCGAACGTCGGCGTGCTGGAGCCAGGCGACACCACGGCCACCGCCACACCCACGGCTTCCGCACCCACCAAAGCCGTCACCTCGAAGATGCCGGCCCCCAGCAAGACCTCGGAGCCTGCCGACAACCCCACGGCCGTATCCGTCATGTTCTCCTCGTGGCGACGGACCCAGGGAGCAATCCGGGCGGGATGCAGGGGATCGACGCTCGTGTCCGTCGAGTCCAAGGCCGGCAATGGCTATCTCATCGTCGAGCAGCCCAGCTGGATCCGGTCGGCGATCTACTTCCAGGGACCGGATCCACTGGGCGTTCACGTGAGCTGCGCGAGCGGGAGCCCCACGTTCTCGATCCTCCACTGAGCCGTTCCTCGGCGTCGCCGTAGACTCACCGAGGCTCGCACCGGCATCGGCAGGAGAGAACGCATGCGTTTCGTCACCCGGCTCCTCGCCACTGCTCGCGACCTGTGGTCGCACTACTTGGCCATCACGATCTGCTCGGTCCTCGGCGCGGGCGCCGCACTCGTCAGCCCGTTCCTCATCAAGGCGGCCACGGATCGCCTCGTCGCCATCTCTGACGGTGGGCCGCGACTCATCACACCCCTGGTGTGGCTGGCTGTCGGCCTGCTCGTCGTGGAGGCCGCGCGCAGCGTGATCTCCAACATCGCCGGCTACCTCGGCGACGTGATGTCGGCGCGGCTACGGGCGACGCTGTCCACGCGGTACTTCAACCACCTGCTGCGCCTTCCCCAGAGCTACCTCGACAACGAGCAGACCGGCACCGTCATCGGGCGCCTCAACCGCTCGATCACCGAGGTCGCGCAGTTCCTCAACGTCTTCGCGAACAACATGTTCCCGATGCTCCTGACGCTGGTCGCCTCGCTCGCCGTCATGGCGTACTACTCGTGGCCGATCGCCGTGCTCGTCGTGCTCATGTACCCGGTGTTCACCTGGCTCACGGCACTCACCTCGAAGCGATGGCAGGTGCTCGAGAGGGCGAAGAACGTCGAGATCGACGCCGCGAACGGCCGCTTCGCCGAGGCGGTCACGCAGCTCCGCGTCGTCAAGAGCTTCGTCGCCGAGGTGCGCGAGCTGCGCCACTTCAGCAGCCGGTACGCCACGACGATCGGTCTGACGGATCGCCAGTCGCGGTTCTGGCACCTCATGGACATCGCCCGTCAGGTCGCGCTCAACGTGATCTTCTTCGCGATCTACGTCGTGATCTTCGTACAGACCGCATCCGGTTCGTACTCGGTCGGCACGATGGTCCTGCTCGTCCAGATGGTGACGATGGCCCGGATGCCGGTCACGAGCATGAGCTACCTCGTCGACACGGCGCAGCGCGCGGTGGCAGGCAGCCGCGACTACTTCGCGGTGATGGCCGAGCCGGTCGAGACCGAGGTCCTGCCGAGCGCCGACGCCGCGGCATGGGCGGCGGTCGAGGGTGCGCCTGCCGTGTCGTTCCGCAACCTCACGTTCGGCTACGCGGACGGGCCGGCGGTGCTCGACGGCGTGAGCTTCGACATCGCGCCCGGCGAGCGCATCGCCTTCGTCGGCGAGTCGGGCGGGGGGAAGACGACGCTCGTCAGCCTGCTGCTCCGCCTGTACGAACCGCGCTGCGGCCAGATCCTCATCGACGGTCTCGACATCGCCGACGTCGAGTTTGGAGCTGTACGGAACCACGTCGGGGTCGTCTTCCAGGACCCGTCGCTGTTCTCCGGCACGATCAGGGAGAACATCGCGTACGGCGACCCCGGTCGCGACAGCGCGGATGCCATCGAGGATGCCGCCCGCCGTGCGCACGTACAGCCCTTCGTCGACAAGCTCCTGCTGCGGTACGACACCGAGATCGGCGAGCGCGGCCTCAAGCTGTCCGGCGGCCAGAAGCAGCGGGTCGCGATCGCGCGGGCGTTGCACAAGGACGCCCCGATCCTCGTGCTGGACGAGGCGACGAGCTCCCTGGACACGAAGGCCGAGCGGCAGGTACAGGCGGGGCTCGACGAGCTCATGACCGGCCGTACGACCCTGATCATCGCCCACCGGCTCTCCACGATCTCGTCGGTCAACCGGATCGTCACCCTGCGGGAGGGCCGCGTCGACGAGATCGGCACACCGGACGAGCTGGCCGTCAGCGGCGGCATCTACAGCGAGCTGCTCGCCCTGCAGGCGTCCGCCTCGAGAGCCGACCGCCGCCGTCTCGCGGCGTACGACATCGCCGGCTAACCCTTGGTGAACTTTCGCCACCAGCTGATGCGCGGTGCGGGGCCGCGGTGGAGGATGAGGGTCCGAGCATCACTGCGACCGAAAGGGCCACCCATGACCGACAGACCCTCTGTGCTGTTCGTCTGCATCCACAACGCCGGACGCTCACAGATGGCCTCCGGCTACCTGCGCCACCTCGCCGGTGACCGGATCGAGGTCCTGTCGGCTGGTTCTGCCCCAGCGTCGATGATCAATCCGATCGCGGTCCTCGCCATGGCCGAGGAGGGGATCGACATCAGCTCCGAGCAGCCCAAGATCCTCACGACGGATGCGGTGAAGGCGTCAGATGTGGTCGTCACCATGGGATGCGGCGACACCTGCCCGTTCTACCCGGGCAAGAGGTACGAGGACTGGGTGCTGGACGACCCGGCAGGCCAGGAGATCGACGCCGTCAGGCCGATCCGCGACGAGATCCGGCGCCGCGTCGAGGAGCTCATCTCCGAGCTTCTCCCGACCACCTGAGAGTCGACGGTTCGCCCGATCCGTGCCACCGATCACTCGATGTGGAAGACCTCTTCGAGCTGTACGAAGGACTCGTCGGCGGTCTTGTCACCGATCCCGTCGAAGAGGTGCTGGACGGACGCCTGCCAGCGTGCGTTGACCTCCTCGGCGGCCATGGCCTGCTGAGCCGCGGTCAGGCCGTCGGGAGTCTCGACATAGCCGAACAGGGTGCCGTCATCAGCGATGAACAGCGAGTAGTTGTTCCAGCCCGTACGGTGCAGGGCCTCCTGCATGTCCGGCCACACCGCACGGTGCCGCTCCTTGTACTCCTCGATGTGCTCCGCTGCGACCCGTGTCACGAATCCAACCCGCTGCATGTCCCTTGCCTCTCTGACCTACGCCGATTCCGTACCGAGCACCTGCGTGAGGATGTCGGCCAGCTCTTGCGGACGCTCCCGTACGACGTCGGCACTGGCACCCTCGACCGTGAAGCCCTGCGCGCCGGCGATGCCCTTGACCAGCAGGTCGGCCGCCGCGACCGCCATCTTGTTTCCGGCGGCAGCGATGACGGCGGTCGGCGTCTCGATGCGGCGCAGGTCGGTCGACAGGTCGAGGGCCATCATCGCTTCGAGCCCCTCGATCATCGTCTCCTTCGAGACGCCCGGTGCGAACGACCTTGCCGGCGCCATCTTGAGCATCGCGCGCTGAACTCTCAGCGCGGTCCTCGGGGGCACCACGGGCGTATCGACGAGGACGAGTCGTCCCACGCGCGCCGGCTCGTCGGCGGCGAACCGCAGCGCGACCATTCCACCCAGACCGGTGCCGCACACGTCGACGACGTCGAGGTCGCGCAGCTCCATCGTGTCGACGAGGTCGGCGACGGCGCCCGCCACATCGAAGCCGCGAGAGTCCGTGGGCTTGAGGCCGCGCAGCCACGGAGCATGGAGCGGCCGGTCGGGCCCGATGGCCGTCACCACGTCCTGCCACAAGGGCGGGTTCTGGCCTGCGCCGTGAAGGAGGAAGAGCGTACGGGTCGTCACGGCTCCCATCCTCCTCCACTGCGTGGTGGGCAGCCGAATCCACGGCGAACCCCCCGTGCTACGTTGCTGAAAGCCGCATGAGCGGGTATCGGATCCCGGGAACGTACCCATCGAGGAGGTGTCACAGCCATGGCCTTGAACGTCGGCACTCGCCAGGGCGATGCATCGCTTCGTGACGATTCCTTCGTCGCTCCTCCCCTGGCAGGGCTGGTCATCTACCAGGTCACCGTCGATCCCGGCATGGCCCCCGAGCTCCGCGCCGCGACCCTCGACGGCATCGCGGCCCTCGGCGTGACGGCGATCGAGCTGCTTCCCTCCTCCCAGCCCGCCGAGGCCCGCGAGCACTACGTACCGGCTCACGTCGCGGTGGAGCGCGCCTTCGGTGGCGCGGCGGCCCTGCGAAGCCTCGTCGCCGAGGCTCACCATCGCGGGCTCGCCGTCATCGTCAACATCGCGTACCAGCGCCCCGACCCGGTCGCTGACGTGGTGCTGGACATCACGCAGGACTCCGTACGGAGCGTCATCGTCCGCGAGGCCCTGCGCTGGCTGCGCGACACGCACCTCGACGGTGTCCGGCATGACATGGCCGCGTACACGGACCTGGTGGACGCCTCCTCGGTCCCACGCGCCGTCGGCTGGCAGCTCATGCGCGAGATGAACGCCTCGATCCGCGAGGAGCGCAGCTCCTTCGTCCTCATCGCGCTCGACGACCGCGGCGACACGAGGGTCACGTCGATGGACGCGTCAGGCGCCCTGTTCCACACGCAGTGGGACATGCAGTTCGTTCATCCGATCAGCGAGGCGCTCACGGGGGCCGGTCCTATGGCTGACGTCCGCGACGCGATCGGGTCGAGCTTCGGCGACACGTTCAGCCGCGTCGTCTATGCGCACTGCGCCGAACTCATCGGGCGCGAGCCCTCCCCTTCGGAAGAGCCCCTCGACTGGGAGTCGGCGAAGTGGATCACGCTGGGCGCCGGCATGGTCCTCACCTCTCCCGGCATCCCCCTGTTGTTCGAGGGCCAGGAGAAGCTCCACGGTGGCCACGTGGGGAAGGATGCGGGCGAGCCCGAGAGGCCCCCTCACCCTGGGATCTCCGACCTCGTACGCGACCTGGTACGGCTCCGCAGGAACTGGTACGACACGACGCGCGGTCTCTCGGGGCGCGGACTGGACGTCTTCCACTGCAACGAGGAGACCCGGGTGGTGGCGTGGCATCGCTGGGCCGACATCGGGCCTGGTGACGACGTCATCGTCGTGGCGAACCTGTCTGCGAACGCCTACCCCGCGTACCGCCTCGGATTCCCCGACGACAGGCTGTGGCGACTCCGGTTCTCGAGCGACAGCGCCTCGTACTGCTCGCTGTTCGGTGGACATCCCTCCACCGACGTCATCGCGCAGTTCAGGCCGGTCGATGCACAGCCGGCATCGGCAGAGGTGTCGATCGGGCCGTACTCGCTGCTCGTGTTCTCGCAGGACCCCTGGCCGGTCTGAGCTCAGCCGTTGGCGAGGTTCGTGCCGACCTCGTTGACGAACGCGTCGATCGACGAATCCTGCCGGGTGCCGTAGTTGACGTGGTGGCCGCCGCGGTTCCAGCCGCACAGGTAGACGACCGGAGCGCCCGTGGAGACGTCGACGCCGTGCTCCCACGTGAAGTACGAGGTGTCGGCGGGTGTTGCGCCACGGACCACCATCACCGCGTGCGCCTCGGCAGGCTCGACGGGTACGGGGAGGGTGACGAGCACGCCGGCATAGTCGGGGCGCTGGACGACGTACGTGGCCAGTCCGACCGGGGCGATCCGGTCGTTGTCGGCGACAGAAGCATTGGCGTCGTCCCACATGGTCGCGAACTTCGGGCCGAGGTCGACGGCGATCGCCTCGCCGACGAGGTCGACGCTGTCATCGAGTGCCAAGTCGCGCAGGATGCGATGAGCGAAGGCGTAGTGCACAGTGCGGGGTGCCATAGGTCGTACATTGCCACATCACGGGCACCGAATCGGTGATCCCGCACCGTTAGTCGGTCGGCTTGGCCACCCGAGGTCGCGGTTTCGGCTTCTTCGCGTTCGTCTCGAGGATTTCGTCGCGGCGCGTCAGCACGAGCTGGCGGATCACGATCTCCGGGATCGGGGCTCCGAGCGGCAGGCGCAGCGTGCCTTTGGCTGAGGTGAGTCCGTCGACCGGCCCGAGTGTCTCGAGTACCTTGGCCACGACCACGGAGCTGAACGGATAGACACCGAAGTGGCCTTTCGCACGCATGATCGAGAGCAGTGCGCGGCCCTGGAGGATGAGCGCCGGCATCCCGTACGACATCCCCTCCTCGACCTCGGACACGAGGCTGCGGGCGCTCGCGTACGCGTCCCCGATGATCGTCGCGTCCTCCTCGTCGAGCCGTGCGAGGTAGTCGTCGATCTCGGCCATGAGCCGCCTCCTCCATCAGTCGCAGTCGTACAGCTCCTCTATGTGCTCGGCCGCCGCGGCGAGGAATACCTCGCGACGCAGCGTGAGAGTGGGCGTGATGATACGCCCGTCCGGCGTCAGGTCGGCGATCAGCGGCAGGATCTTGCGCACCTGCTCCGCCCGCGAGACGCCAGCGTTCGCGCGGTCCACGTCCTTGGCGAGCCGGGTGAGCAACGCCTCGTCGGTGACCACCACGCCCTCGGGTGTCGCGGTGATACGGCCGATACGCGCCGCCAGGTTCGGGCGGCCGTGGTGCCGCGCCCAGTCGACCACCGACTCCTGGTCGAGGAGCAGGAGGACAGACAGGTACGGGCGCCCGTCGCCCACCATGACCGCCCGCGCCACGAGGTGCGACTTCTCGACCTGGAGCTCCCAGCCCTCCGGAGCAATCTTCTTGCCCCACGTGGTGACCAGGGCGGTACCGAGCGGGCCGCGGACCGTGAGCCGTCCCTTGTCATCGAGCGAACCGAGGTCGCCCGTACGGAAGTAGCCGTCCACCCAGGACCCCGGCACCGGTTCCAGATAGCCCTCCGTGACACCGACACCGGAGACCAGCACCTCCCCGTCCTCGCTGATCCTCAACGACGTGCCCGGCATGGGCCTCCCCACCGTGCCGGGCCGGATGTCATCGGGACGATTGCCCGTCGCCGAGGCCGTCGTCTCGGTGAGCCCGTACCCCTCCAGGACCGGGATGCCCTGCCCCCAGAAGAACCGGGCGAGCGCGGGGTCCAGTGGCGCGGCCCCGCACAGCAACCACCGCAGGCGCCCGCCCAGATGAGCTCGCAGTCGCCGGTAGAACAGCCCGCCGAACATGGTGTGCTGCATGCGCAGCCAGGGCGTGGGTTGTACGGAGGGGTCGTCCTGCCGAGCCTCGAGGAGACTTCCCCACTCGACCGCGACACTCTCGGCGCGCGCGAAGAGCCGCGACATGCCGGCCTTGGCAGCAGCCGCCCGCTCCCCGTCCCGTACCTTCTCCAGCAGCCTGGGCACGACGACGAGGAGCGTCGGCCGCACCTCTTCGAACGTCGCGAGGACATGAGCGGGGTCCCCTTCGTGGACGATCGTCACTCCCACGGCCAGGGAGATCAGCTGCAGCCCGCGCGCGAGGACATGCGCCAGGGGGAGGGCGACGATCGTGAGCTCGCCCTCGCGGAGGACGTCTGCGTACTCATGACCGATGTTGAGCGCCTGCCGCACGAGGTTGCCGTGCGTGATGCGTACGCCCTTGTGCTCGGCCGACACGCCTGACGTGAACATGATCGTCGCGAGGTCGTCGAGGGTGGCGACCTGGCGCCGCTCCTCGATCACGTCGAGTTCCACGGCCACCCCTCGCTCCGCGAGGCAGCCGAGGTCGTCGACGGAGGAGTCCATGGTCCAGATGGGGACGGTGATGCCGGCCGCCTTGAGCGCGACCAGCTGCGCAGCACCCGCCGCCACGACCAGTACGGGACGCACCCTCTCGAACGTCGCGGCGACCTGAGCGGGAGCCGACGTCTCGTACAGGGGAACCACGACACCGCCCGCGTACCAGACGGCCATCTCGACGACCGCCCACTCGTACCGGGTCGGCGCCATGATGACGACACCGTCACCGACACCGACACCCTGGGCGACAAGGCCGGCGGCCACCCGGCGTACCTCCTGGCAGAAGGTTCGGGTGGTGATGTACTCGAAGCCATGGACTGTCCGGCGTGCGAACGCGATGTGATCCGGGGCGGTTGACAGACGGCGCTCGAGCAGATCGGTCGTGTTCCGCAGCTCTCCAGGCTCGACAGCCAGCGGCGTGGTCGACGTACTCATGAGCGATCTCCCTCCATCTCCCAAGCGATGGTGAGGTCATGTGATGTCAAGCTGCTCGGAGTGGGGGGCGGGAACCCCGCCGCTCCTCCTTAGGCGCCGGATGCGCGGCCGCCCGTCAATGTGCCCCGTGGACAGCGCGGGCGCGCCGCCATATCTGGTTGGACCTCACTTTACGTCCAGGTCAAGCGTTCGCAAAGGGTTGGTGCACCCTCAACCATCAGCCCTTGACCCTCGGGTCGACGGGGAGGTCGGGCCACAGGTCCCGTACCCACGTCTGGTCGGGATGGTCGCTGATCAACCACTGCCGATCGGCGGCCGGACCAGCCATGACATTGAGGTAGTACATGTCGTGGCCAGGTGCTGCGACGACCGGTCCGTGCCACCCGTGCGGTACGAGGACGGCATCGCCGCTACGGACCTCGACGAGCATGTCGATCGGACGATCCGGGTCGGTCGAGGTGGTCTGGTGGTATCCGAAGCCGGGTGTCCCCGACGGCGAGCCGGCGATCTCGTAGTAGTAGATCTCCTCGAGCTCCCGCTCCGTCTCCGTGTGCTCGTCGTGCTTGTGGGCGGGGTAGCTCGACCAGTTGCCGCCGGGCGTGATCACCTCGCAGACCAACAGCTTCTCGCACCCCGAGAACGAGCCGGGCATGGCGTAGTTGCGGACCAGCCGGGTCATGGTGCCGGCGCCGCGGGTCGCGACCGGTACGTCGGCTGCGGGCAGGAAGGCGACCGGGTGCGGGGCGGTGGCGACGGCCGTCGCGATCGCCACGCGACCAGATCCGTTGAGCACGAACCGCTCCCCGACCGGCACGTACACCCCATCGGCGACACCGGCGAAGACGCTCGTACGGGAGAGGTGGTGCGTCTGGTCGGCGACGGTGAGGTCCAGGTCGGCGGCGAGCGGGAGGATCAAGGCCTCCTGGCGGTCAAGCGTCAGGGTGCGGGTCTCGCCCTCGCCGAGGTCGACGAGGTACAGCCCGGTGTACGACCAGTCGCTCCGGATCGTGGGGTCGATCGAGAGGCGCAGCGGCCCAGCATTGTCACGGACGACGTACGCGTTCATCGACACCTCCGATTGAGCGGATATGTCCTTACATTACCCGCTGATGCATTGCGCGACGAACGCCTCGAAGATCGCCTGCGAGGGTGCGTCCGCGGCATGGCTCATCTCGGGGTGCCACTGGACTGCCACGAGCCACGGATGGTCGGTCGCCTCGACGCCCTCGATGATGCCGTCCGGCGCGGTCGCGACGACGTCGAGGTTCGCACCGAGCTCTTTGACCGCCTGGTGATGGAAGCTCGTGACCGCGATCGAGCCGCCGACCAGGTCGTACAGGCGGCTGGTCTCGCTGACGGTCACGTCGTGGCTGGGGAGGTGTCGCGCGGAGCGCTGTGAGTGCTGGATGGCGTCCGGCAACTGGCTCGGGATGTCCTGGTAGAGCGTGCCGCCGTACGCGACGTTGACGAGCTGGATGCCGCGGCAGATCGCGAGGATCGGAATGCCGCGGCGCTTAGCCTCGCCGAGGAGCGCGAGCTCGTGGGCATCCCGGTCGGGTGTGGTGGCGTTGAGCTGTGGATGGGGCTGCTCGCCGTACGTGGCGGGGTTGATGTCGACGCCGCCTGACAGCAGCAGCCCGTCGCACTGCGCGAGCTGCTCGGCGACCGCGCCGTCGTACAGCCCGACGTCGTGCAGCGCCAGCGGCATCGGCAACCCGCCCGCCTCGAGGACGGCTTCCACGTAGTCGAGCGGTACGTACGTGAGGGGGTACTGCGGCACCGGCCCATAGTCCACCGCCATCCGACCCGTCGACATCCCGATCACCGGCCGCGCCACGGCTTCCTCCTCAGTCCTCGCCTGTTGGCTCATTGTGTCGCCGCCGCGTGGTTCCGCAGAGCCGTGTCCACGAGTCCGCGCTGACCGGCAGTCGAGTCGTGGTCCCGGGCGTGTGGTCGATGTCTGTGGTAGCTCGCCAGCGGCCCTCGCCCACGTCGCATGCCGGCAGGCGCCCTTCGCGATCGAGGGGTCACGTTCTGCTACCGCGGCACGTACGGGTCAGCGTGTCGTGACCCCTCGACGTGACGGGGTGGCGGGCCTGTCCTCGAAGGGTCGACTCCATGCGTGCCGAGATCGGCTCTCGGGCATGTGTCCTTGCGGTCGAGCACTGGTCGCCGGTCCGAGCCCCACGCGACCGCGCGTACCGTGGAGTCATGCCCTCCCCGACCTCGCGGCCCGACGCGAAGTGCCCCGTACGGCCGGGCGACCCCTGCTCACTGTGCTGGCCTGGCGCCACCGGCCCCGCCGACTGCGGCCTCGTCTATCTGGCCCGCAACGACCCGGAGCTCTGGGACCTGCGCTCCGAGCTTCTTCGCAAGCAGGGACAGGCCTGACCTCCGCGAGAGACCCAGTACCGCCCGGCTCGTACACACCAGGCACCGCCACCCCACACGTCGAGGAGTCACGACACGCCCGCAACAGACGGCGAGTCGCGACACGAACTGACCACTCGACTCTGAGGCGCCCCACCCACACGTCGAGGGGTCAGGACGTGCCGACCCGTACGACCCGAGCCTGCAGATCGTGACCCCTCGATCAAGGCGAGCCGCTTACCGGCCCGCGATGTCGCGGCGGCGGTAGCCGATGAGGCCCAGGGCGATCATCCCCATGCCGAGGACGAGCTCCAGGCTCAACGCGCCCCAGCGCATGGGATCGGAGGGGAGCTTCGGCAGGAATCCCCACGGCTGGAGCCTGAGCAGCCAATCCGGTGGGTTGAACAGCGCGAGGATCCACGACACGAAGATCGACCAGCCGATGACGACCCAGGCGAGCCCGTACCAGCGTGGCCGCCAACCCACCAGCAGCATCGCAAAGCCCATCACCAGAACGATCCCCGGCGCGAGGACGAGCGATGCGTTGGTGATCGTGCCGATCACGGCCGCCGACCCGTCCTGCATCGCCTGCATCATCGGCAGGGACGCGCCGGTTGCGACGAGAAGGGCGACCGGCAGCAGCACCGCCGGAGCGAGCATGCTCAGTGCGTACGTCCAACGCGTGGTCGACGTCGAGAGCATGACCTCGGAGTGACCGTCGTTCTCCTCCGACCGCAGCCTCGACAGGAACATGATCCCGGCGATCGTGACGATCGTCGCGATGATGCTGAGCATCGCCGAGAAGAACGCGTCGCGGATGACCTGCGTACCGCCGCCGAGCTTCCGGAGCATGTCCAGGATCTGCGGCTGGCCAGTGAAGGCGGAGTCCACCATCGTCGAGAGCGCGCCCATGCTGACAGCCGTCACGATGATGCCGACGGTCCAGCCGACGACGCTCACCCGTGACAGCCGCCACGACAGGCCCACCGCACCCGACAGGGACGGCGACGCGGTGGCCGCGCCGCTCGACGCGGCCCGCAGCCCAGCCCCGACGTCGCGCAGCGACTCGAGCCAGAACGCGAGACCGACGAGAACCACCGTCAGCCCCAGCGGCAGCAGGAAGACCCACCAGCGCTCCGACGCGTACGGACGGGCGAGAGCCGCCCAGTCGAGCGGCATCGCCCAGCGCCAGGCGTCGAGGGTCGGCGTCGATGCCGGGGCGTCGACCATGGCGCGCGCCAGGTACAGGCCGCCGAGCACGATGCCCAGCGACCAGACACGAGCTGTACGGGCGCTGGGGAACACCTGCGCCCACACCGCGCCGACACCGACGAACATCGTGCCGGTGAGCGCGAGTCCGAGTCCCGTGGCGAACGCACCGGCGACGCCAGACGTACCGGCCAGCATCATGAGCGCGGAGAGGAGCCCGAGCACCAGGCATGCGATCAGGCCCAGAGCGACGCCCGCCGCGAGGGGTGCCGCGGGAGAGACAGCGCCAGCCCGTACGAGCTCCACGCGTCCCTCTTCCTCCTCGGCCCGCGTCGCGCGGATGACGCCGAGAGCGGCCATCATGCCGACGGCCGCCGCCGTGAACGTACCCACTCGCCAGAACGTGAAGCCCCCGGCGTTGCCGAGCTCGAAGGCCGGCCCGAGCAGTGCGCGCATCGTCGGGTTGCCGGAGAGCTGCGCGAGGACGAGCTGACCGCTCTGGCCCGCGGGGACGAGGTCGTGGTACTTGGTCACCGTCAACGGGAGGATCGCCGACAGGGAGATCACCCACCAGAGGTAGAACATGCGGCTCCGCCGGAACGCCAGGTGGAAGGCCGCACCGAAGCCGGTCATGCGAGTGCCTTCTCACTGGCGCGGGTGTCGTAGTGCGACAGGAACAGCTCTTCGAGGCTCGGCGGTGTGGCGGTGACGCCCGTGGCGCCGGCGCGTGCGAGCGCCGCGAGTACAGGAGGCATCGCGTCGTCGTCGGCCTCGAACGTCGTGCGGCCGTTCTCCGTAACGAGCTGGTGCACACCGTCGAGCCTGGACAGGATCGAAAGGTCACCGATGGTGGCAGACAGGCGCGTACGGTGCAGGTGGCGGAGCTGGTCGAGCGTGCCGGTCTCGACGACCTTGCCCTCACGGATGATGCTCACGTGGTCGCACAGCCGCTCGACCTCGGAGAGGATGTGACTCGAGAGCAGGACCGTCGTGTTCTCCTTGCGCTCCGACACGATGATGTCGCTGAACACCTTCTCCATGAGCGGGTCGAGGCCGGACGTGGGCTCGTCGAGCAGCAGCAGCTCGACATCGGACGCCAGGGCCGCGATCAGGGCGACCTTCTGCCGGTTGCCCTTCGAGTACGCGCGGCCCTTCTTCTTCGGGTCGAGGTCGAACCGCTCGATGAGCATCGCGCGCTTGGCCTTGTCGAGGCCGCCGCGGGCACGGCCGATCACGTCGATCGCCTCGCCGCCGGTGAGGTTGGGCCACAGGTTGACGTCGCCCGGCACGTACGCGAGGCGCCTGTGAAGGCTCGCCGCGTCGTGCCACGGATCTCCGCCGAGCAGACGCGCGGTACCGGCGTCTGCACGCAGCAGCCCGAGCAGCACCCGGATGGTCGTCGACTTGCCGGCGCCGTTGGGGCCGAGGAAGCCGTGGACCTGGCCGGTCGGTACGTTCATCGTCAGGCCATCCAGCGCCACGGTCGACCCGAAGCGCTTGACGAGACCCGAGATCTCTATCGCGTTGGTGCTCATTGGTTCTCCTTGCGGAAATCACCCTCGGCGGGCGCCGGGGGAACGTCTTGTGTGTCGAGCGCGTCGAGGTAGCGCTCGTCGATGATCAGTGGGTGGGTGTAGTCCTCGACGGTCGTCCGTACGTAACGGTTGTACGTGTCCGTGTCGAGCAGGTTCGTGCCGCCGAGCAGCCGGGCGATGGTGTCACCGAACAGGGATGCGCCGGCGCCGTACGCGACGAGAATCACCGCAGCGGCGTACGGGTCGTCGTAGCGGCGGAACGTCCCCCCGTCGGCAGCCAGCGCCATCATGTCCCGAGTCAGCTCGACCATGCGCTCGAAGAAGTGCTCGGCCACCTGCCCCCCGGATCGCATGCACTGAGCGATGTACTCGGTGATCGGACGAAGCTCGGGGTGGTCATCGATGTACGTGTCCATGCGGGGAAGCGGTCCGGCACCCAGGATGAGCCCCTTGTCCTCCGCGAGCTGGGCGATCACCCAGTCATCGCACGCCTGCCGCAGGCCGTCCTTCGACCCGAAGTGGTAGTTGACGAGACCGACGGGTACCCCGGCTTCGGCGGCGATCTGGCGGCTCGTGGTCCTGTCCCAGCCGTGCTCCCCGACGTACCCGACCGCCGCGTCGCGGATCCGTGCCGCGGTCGTCCGATCGTCGTTTGAACTCATGTTCAACATTTTGAACCGATGTTCAACATGAGTCAAGCAGGCGCCCGGCCGAGTTGAACCCACATACCCCCTGGGGTATATGTTGAATCCCACGAGACGTGGAGGAGCCATGACGACACCGGACAGCACGAAGCGCCAGCCGAAGGTGCTGGTGTTCACCACGCCGACGTGCCCCTGGTGCGTACGGGTGAAGCGCTACCTCACCGAGCAGAAGATCACGTTCCGCGAGGTCGACGTCTCACGGGATCAGGCCGCGGCCAGGGATCTCGTGCGACGTACGGGCCAGATGGGCGTCCCCGTGGTCGAGATCGACGGCCGACCGGTGATCGGCTTCGACAAGCCGCGGATCGACCGGATGCTCGGCCTCTCATCGCACTGACCGTCTCCAGTTCCCGATTCGCACGTACGAAAGGCACATCCGTGATCGACTCCATCCAGCCTCTGGGCGCCCGTGTCCTCATCGAGATCATCGAGGAGGAGGGCGTCACGGCCAGCGGACTCGTGATCCCCGACACTGCCAAGGAGAAGCAGCAGAAGGGCATCGTCGCCGCCGTCGGCGACGATGAGGACACGATCACCGTGAAGGTCGGGGAGAGGGTCCTCTTCCCGAAGTACTCCGGCACCGAGATCGCTCAGAACGGCCACGAGTACCTCATCATCGACGCCACCGAGCTTCTCGCGGTGCTCGGGCGCAGCGCGAGCTGAGACGACCTTCCGGTACGGACCGGGCTGTGCTCACCCGTACAGGGCGCGGCCCGGTTCTGTGCTGTCCGGAGCACGTCGTCAGCGACGTACGGTCACTGGCGGATCGACATGTCGAACGAGTACAGGCTCGCCCGGTAGATGTGGTGGCCGTGTTCGACGATGCGGCCGGAGTCGCTGTACGCCACGCGGTCGAGCGTGAGCAGTGGGGCGCCGGCCTTCTCGCCGAGCAGCTCCGCCTCAGCCTGCGTCGCGACCCGGGCCCCGATGCTCTGGGTCGCGCCCGCGATCGTCACGCCTTTCTGTCGCAGGCTCGCGTAGAGCCCCGAGGTCCCGAGCGCCGAGTAGTCGGGCGCGATCTCGGACGGCAGCTCGTTCGTCAAGATGGCCAGGGGCTCCCCGCTCGCGAACCGCAGCCGACGGATCGTCAGAACGCCCGACTTGGGCTCGATACCGAGAAGCTGCGTCGTCTCTGGCGTACCGATGGCGATCGAGAACTCGAGCACCGTCGTCGTGGGTCGCCGCCCTTCCGCTTCGAGGTCGTCGAACAAGGAGGTGAGCTTGAGCTGGCGCCGTACCTGGCTGGGTGCGACCACGGTGCCACTTCCACGGCGACGGGTGACGAGGCCCGCGTGGACGAGATCCTCCATAGCGCGGCGTACGGTCGGCCGCGACAGCCCTAGCCGCGCTGCGAGGTCGATCTCGTTCTCCACACGCGACCCCGGCGACAGCTGTCCCGACGCGATCGCAGCACGAAGAGCAACGGAGATCTGTTGGTGCAGTGGCACGTCGGACGTACGGTCGACCACGATGTCTACAGTCGTCACTAACGACCCCCCGACTTGTATCCGCGCTTCAAGGAGATGACGAGACTTGTTCGAACATTCTCCGCCAGGCGCTGGCGAAGGCTGCAGTCTATGACATGTCCGGCTCGGTCCCACCACAGGCGCCGTGTGACCTGCCCGAGCGCGCTGATTTCACCTTGGAGCGAAGAGACTAGACGTGGCAAATGTCCTGACATATGATCCTCTCGTGACCGCCACCCCGACAAGCACGCCACCCGTGATCACTATGGGCCGCTGCGGGATCGACCTGTACCCGCTGCAGATCGGCGTGAGCCTCGAGAACGTGACGAGCTTCGGCAAGTTCCTTGGGGGGAGCTCCACCAACATCGCCGTCGCGGCCGCGCATCTCGGCAACGAGGGCGTCGCCACGATCACCGGCGTCGGCGACGACCCGTTCGGCCGGTGGGCACGGGTGGAGATGAGGCGGCTGGGAGTCGACGACCGTTACGTGATCACGTCCGATGCGCAGCTCACTCCCATCACGTTCTGCGAGATCTTCCCGCCCGACACCTTCCCGCTGTACTTCTACCGTCGTCCCACTGCCCCCGACCTGCAGATCACCCCCGACGACATGCCGGCCCAGGCGATCCGGGACGCGAAGGTGTTCTGGTTCACGGGCACGGGACTGTGCCAGGAGCCCAGCTGGTCGGCGCACCTCACCGCGCTCGACTACCGCGGCACAAGGCAGCACACGATCTTCGACCTCGACTGGCGCCCGATGTTCTGGGACTCCCCCGACGCCGCGAGGCACCGGTACGACTGGTGCCTGGCCCGGTCGACGGTCGCAGTGGGCAACCGTGCCGAGTGCGAGGTCGCTGTGGGCGAGACCGATCCGGATCGCGCGGCCGACGCGCTCCTCGACCGTGGCGTACAGATCGCCATCGTCAAGCAGGGCCCACTCGGCACGCTCGCGAAGACGAGTGACGAACGCATCGTCGTACCGCCGACACCCACGACCCCGTACAACGGCCTCGGCGCAGGCGATGCCTTCGGCGGTTCGCTCATCGACGGGCTGCTCCATGGGCGTGATCTGGAGACGACCATCCGGCGCGCCAGCGCGGCGGGGGCGATCGTGGCGTCGCGGCTCGAGTGCTCGACCGCCATGCCGACATCTGATGACATCGACCGCGTGCTCGAGGCCGGTCACACCGACATCCTCGGAGGGCCGCGATGGACGGCAGGCGCGTGATCGTCGGCGACGGCGAGGCCGACGGCGAGGACCGCTGGGCCGACGCACTCGAGCAGTCGACTGTTCGTGGGCTGGTCATCGGCCGGTCCCTGCTCTACCCCGAAGACGACGACGTTGCCGGTGCGGTCGGCCGCGTCGTACCCCTCATGCAAGGAGTTTCACGATGACCGTGTCCCACTGGATCAACGGTGCACAGGTGCCCGCCGACGGCGCCAGCCAGCCCATACTCGACCCGTCCACCGGCCAGCAGATCGGCGAGGTCGCGCTGGCCGACGCCGGCGTGGTCGACACGGCAGTGACCCGCGCCGTCGAGGCGCAGCGCGGCTGGGGAGCCACCAGCCTGGCGAAGCGCATGGACGTGATGTACGCGTTCCGTCACCTGCTCCTCGAGAACACGGACGCACTCGCCCGCATCATCAGCCGTGAGCACGGCAAGACCGTGCCGGACGCCGCCGGCGAGATCGCGCGAGGCCGCGAGTCCGTCGATTTCGCGTGCGGGATCGCGGCGCACCTCAAGGGCGAGTACTCGTCGAACGTGTCCAACGGCGTCGACGTCCACAGCATCCGCCAGCCGCTCGGCGTCGTGGCCGGCATCACACCGTTCAACTTCCCGGCGATGGTGCCGATGTGGATGCACCCGATCGCGACCGCGGCCGGCAACGCGTTCGTCCTCAAACCCAGTGAGCGTGACCCGTCGGCGTCGAACTTCGTGGCCGACCTGTACAAGCGGGCCGGGCTCCCCGACGGGGTGTTCCAGGTCGTCCATGGCGGCAAGGAGGCGGTCGATGCGCTCCTGACGCACCCGCAGGTTGCGGCCGTCTCATTCGTGGGATCGACGCCGATCGCCCGGTACGTGCAGCAGACGGCCATCGGCGCCGGCAAGCGTGTCCAGGCGCTCGGCGGCGCGAACAACCACGCCGTCGTCATGCCCGACGCGGACATGGCGTTCGCGGCGTCGCAGATCGCGGCGGGAGCGTTCGGCTCGGCCGGTGAGCGCTGCATGGCGGTACCGGTAGCTGTTGCCGTCGGCGGCGCCGGCGACGCGCTCATCGCGGAGCTGACCAAGGAAGCGACCGCGATCGTCGTCGGCCCCGGCGACCTGGCGACGACCACCATGGGCCCGGTCATCACGGCCGCGTCGAAGCAGCGGGTCGTCGACTTCATCGACGAGGCCGTGGCAGGCGGCGCACAGGCGGTCGTCGACGGTCGCGGGCTGGTCGTCAAGGGCCACGAGGAGGGCTTCTTCGTCGGCCCCACCGTGCTGCGCGGCGTACAGCCCACCATGCGCGCGTACTGCGACGAGGTCTTCGGCCCCCTGTTGGTGGTCATGGAGGTCGACACGCTCGAGGACGCGATCGCGCTGATCAACTCCGGCCCGTACGGCAACGGCACCGCCATCTTCACGGCGAGCGGAGAGGCGGCCCGGGTCTTCACCGAGGAGGTCGAGGTCGGCATGATCGGCGTCAACGTGCCCATCCCCGTACCGGTCGGCTACTACTCCTTCGGCGGCTGGAAGA
>PMLO01000141.1:0-4839 GCA_003158895.1 Propionibacteriaceae bacterium | reverse complement strand
ACTTCCCGGGCCACACCTGAGCCGTAGGCAGTGGCTAGGACCGGGATGCCGACGGAGTCGACTGCTCGTTGTGCACCGTGACGAGCAGCGGCACGATCGTCAGCGAGACCGAGGTTCCCACAACCGCGACCACGCGCTCACGAAGTCCAGGGACGTTCGCGAGGACGTTGACCTGAAGCACACCAGCTGGGTACGTAGCGACAGCGGCTGAGGTGACGCCGTCGATCTTGGCGTCCCGGACGCGCTTCTGCGCTGCCAGGAGGTCTGCGAGCGGTCCCTGGGCGGGGACCCGTCCGATGCAGGTGGGGCCGTTCCAGAACGTAGGCACCTTCAGCGCGGCCGCGTCGAGATCGCCTGACGTCGCCACCAAGAGGCGGATCGGGGTCGAGTACTCGATCCAGTACGCATCGAGGCCAGCCGAGTCGGCGACGGCCGGGTCCAGGATGCTTCCATACGTCGGCGCCCGTGACGGTGTCGTCGTTGCCACTTCCGGCGTGGATGCGCCTGAAGGTGTCGTTGAGCCGACGATCGTGCGGTCGCAGGTGATGAGCGCACCGGTCGGCGCGGCCGGCGACGGCTGCGGGTTGCCGAAGGAAACGGTCGTGTCCTGGCCCCGGCTGACCGCGGTGGCGCGCAGCGACGTGCCGTCGAAGTACCCCCAGACGAACGCGTCCGATGCCGTGTCGCCCGTCGCGCCGGGAGCCTGCCACGGGACCTGGCTCCATGTCAGCCCTGTCACGGGGACGGTGGCGGCACAGACGGACTGGTCGGACCCACGCGAGTTCCTGATGCACAGCTGGTCTGGCCGGTCGGTGCCGGTCAGGAGGCCGTAGGCAAGGCGGGGCGCCGTATAGGCAGCGGCCTCGTCCCCTGCGTACATGGGGACGAAGCTCGACATCGGGGTCGACGACGGGCCAGGAAACGCGGGTGACGGCGACGCTCCCGGCACGGCCTGTACCGGCCGGAGGAACACGGCCGCGAGAGCGACCACAACGATGAGCGCAGCTGCCGCCGTCAGACCGGTGAACACGTTGGCCCGGCGCCGCGCGCTGCGAGCGGATCGGCCGGCGCGCTCGGCAAGGTCTACCGGGTCGATGAGCAGCGCGGACGCGTGGGTGGGCGTGAGCTCCATGAGCTCGTCGAGTTCGTCAGTCATGGACGGGCACCTCCTTGAGTGCGGTGCGGGCGCGGTGGACGCGTACACGGAGAGCACCAGGCGTGAGGCCGAGCACCCTGGCGGCATCGATCCCGCTGAGCCCGTCCCAGGTCGTGAGGAGCAGAGCCTCACGGGACAGCTCGTCGAGGCTGGCGAGCCCGTCGGTGAGCTCAGCCCTCCTCATGGCGGTGATCTCGGCCGAGGGCGACGAGGTCTGGACCAGGTCGGTCAGCCGGACGACGAGCTCTCCCCGGGTGACCTCCTTGTGCCGAACCTGCCGGGTGATGTTCCGCGCGGTCACGATGAGCCAGGGCATCGGGTCGGCCAGCTTCTCGACCCTCTTGCGCCAGGCCACCGTGAACGTCTCGGCGACGATGTCCTCGGCGTCCCGGATGGACGCGTGCCGCAGGACGTACGAGGAGATGCGGTCCACGTAGCGGCCGTAGAAGTCCTCGAAGTCCATACCTGGTAATCCGTTTCCTGGGGCGGTTGTTACGGATTCTCCTCGTCCGATCGGTCCACACGCTCCCTTGAAGGGCGAAGATCTCCATTCACTGGCAGATACGCGGTCGCCGATGCGTATAGCGATCGGCGGACGCGTATCTGCCACTCAATGGATGCGGAGTGGCGGGGAGCGGTGACGCGCCCGAGGGAAGCCTCGGCACCTTAGCGGTTCCCCCGCCGCGAAGGCGCTGCGACAAGCGAAGATTGAAGTCTTCCAACCTGGCCCTGGCTGGAGGTCAAGGTTCCCTATCCTCAGGAACGTGAGCAGGTCAGCAGGAGTGAACTCGATCGGTGTGGTCGCGGACCGTACTGGGCTTCCCGTCGAGACGATCCGCTTCTATGAAACGTCGGGTCTTCTGGCTCCGCAACGCGACCGTAGCGGACATCGCCGCTACGCCGAGGCGGACATCAGCGAGCTCGAGGTCATCCAGGCGTTGCGTCAGGCGGGCATGTCCCTGAAGGACATCCGCGACCACCTTCACCCCGCCGCCGACCAGCCGCTCGCGCGCCGTTCGCTCGGGGACGCGCTGCTGCGGATCCTCGACGAGCGCAGCGCTGACCTCGTTCGCGCCCGTACCCTCGTCACCCGTTGGGCCGGCGACCCTGCAGCGCGCTGACCGCTGCCGCCTAGCTCTCCAGTTTCGGGTTCGCCAGCACGGCGATCGACCAGCTGCCCACCTCGTACGACCCATCCACCAACGGTCCTTCGCTACCCGGCCAGTGGTTGGAGTGGTCCTCGTGCTCAGCGACGGTGTCGACGATGAGCCTCCAGGGGTGCTCGTCATCCACGGGCGGTAACCCGAACGTCACCTCTGTGTCGTCCATGTTCACCAGCACCAGAAGGTCGCCGGACTCACCCACGTCGCTGCAGTCGATCAGTACGCTCAGGCTGCGATCGGCGAAGCCCGGAGCCTTGTCGTACGAGGTCCCGCAGAACATGTACGTCACGTCGTCGCCGGAATCCAGAGTTGGGTCCGCGTACGTCCGCTGACACAGTCCGGGGTGCCGCTGACGTAACCACGCGAGGTACGAGGTGAACACCAGCAGCGGGTTCACCTTCTCCGGCGTCATGCCGACACCAAGGTTGTCGTGGCTCTTGATCTCCGGGTGGTCTGGATCGACCGGCACCTGCTGCGGCGCGTTCGTGCCAGCTGCCGCCCAGTTGTTCCAGATTCCGATCGTGTCGAGGCACCACGGGTTGTTGTTCCCGTTCTGCGTGCGCCCGTACTCGTCGCCCGAGACGAACATCGGTACGCCGCGCGACAGGAACAGCAGCGTCATGAAGTTACGGATCCGCTGCCGCCGGAACGCGTGGTCGCCGCCTGAATCCCAGCTCATGTTGGAATCCGCGCCGCCGTCCGAGGGGCCGAACGGGTACGGCTGGTCGTTGAACTTGGTGTTGTAGCTCACCAGGTCGGCCATGGTGAAACCGTCGTGGGCCGTGACGAGGTCCACCGAGTGCTGCGGGCCGCCCTGATCGGTGAAGTGGGCGTAGTCACCGTTGAACTGGTCGATGAACGCCTGCGTGTTAGCGCCGCCCTTGCAGAACGAGCGCATCGTGTCGCGGTACCGCCCGTTCCACTCGCCCCAGCCACTCGGGAAGTTGCCGACCTCGTATCCCCACAGGTCCCAGGCCTCCGCGATGACCTCGATGTTCCGGTCGCCGGCGAAGTCGCGGATCGCGCCGAGCAGCGGGTGCGACGCGAAGAACTGCCGCTGCTTGCTCCAGTCGTCGCGCTCGAACGCGTTCGGCGTCCGTCCGAGCACCGGCGCCAGGTCGAAGCGGAACCCGTCGACGCCCATGATGTCGCACCAGTACGCCAACGAGTCGAGCGTGAGCCGTTGGGTGACGTCGGACGAGAAGTTGAGCTGGTTCGAACAGCCGGTGGCACCGTCGACGAGGGTGAGCTCTTCACTCAGCGCGTAGTACTTCGGCGTGGCGAAGCCGCCCATCGTCACGAAGCCGGTGGTGTCGACCTGGCCGCCCCAGTTGCCGCCCTCGGCGGTGTGGTTGAAGACGACGTCCAGGTAGACCTCGATGAAGGCGTCGTGGAACGCCTGCACCATCTCCTTGAACTCCCGTGTCGGTCCGCCCGGGGACCGATCATGCGCATAGTCACGGTTCGGCGCGAAGTAGGCCAGCGTCTGGTATCCCCACCAGTTCGTCGACGCTGGATCGCCCGACTCCGACGTGTTCGTCTCATGCACCGGCATGAACTCGATCACCGTCATGCCGAGCGCCTTGAGGTACGGAGCCATGAGCGCGGCGCCGGCATACGTCCCCCGCAGCTCAGCCGGTACGTCCACGATGTCGCCGAAGCCGGGTGTCTCGCTCAGCAGCTCGGACAGGCTCGACGCGGTCGGGTGCTTCGTGAGCCCCTTGACGTGAGCCTCGTAGATCGCGGCCAGCTCGGTCGGCAGCTCAGGCTTCTTCGTCGACCAGGGCTCCTCGACGACGACGATCCCTTTCGGCACGTACGGCCCAGAGTCTGCCTCGCGCCGGGTCCTGCCCTTGTACTCGTCGTGGCCGGTCCCGAAGACGCCTGCGTCACCTCCGGCGTCCGTGATGATGTTGCTCAGCACCGAATGCGTGACCTCCCGCGCGTACGGGTCGAACAGCGCCTTGTTCGGGTTGAAGCGGTTGCCGTGGTCGTCGACGTCCGAGACGAACCCCGCGCCGGAGCCGCCGCGCTTCCACTCCGGGTCGTACGGCCAGCCGCCGCCCCAGCAGCGGTACGCGTACAGGGTGCCCTCCCCGACGTGCTCCAGCTTGCCGCGCCAGATCCCGTCGGTACCGCGGACCAGCTCGAAGCTCGCAAACGCGTCCTGACCGACCGCTTCCGCGTACAGCTCGAGCTCGAGCCGGGTTCCGGACTGTGCGTAGATCGCGAACGTCACTTCGGTGTCCGACACGATGTGTGCCCCGAGCGACCACGTAGCACTCTCCCACGTCTCTCGCTCAATCTCAGTCGGCATGATGATTGTCACCTTGGGCCCCCGTCCAGGTCAGCGGGCGTCACTCTAGGGACTGAGGCAAGCTCACCACGAGTCGACCGTTCTCAGATCATCGTAGGGTGTGGAGGTCATGCGAGGTAACGGGTCGCGTACGAGAGCACCAAGCTCAGGAACCGGTTGCTCACGTCCGGGTCGTCGGCGAGGTTGTGGTCGGAGTTCGGGTA
>PMLO01000009.1 GCA_003158895.1 Propionibacteriaceae bacterium | reverse complement strand
TCGATCCTGTGGTTCGAGTACGACCACGAGGGCAAGCCGCTCGCGCCGGAGTGGTGGCGCGAGTACTGCATGGCATCGGTGACGACGCACGACCTGCCGCCCACGGCCGGCTACCTGGCCCACGACCATGTACGGCTGCGCTACCAGCTGGGGCTGCTCACCGAGTCCCTGGACTCCGAGATCGAGGCCGACGCTCGAGAGCAGTCGGCGGTGATCCAGATGCTCGAGGACCGTGGCGCGCTGACGCACGATGACCGCGACACCGAGGACGTCACGCTGGCACTCCATCGTCTCCTCAGCTGGACGCCCTCGCGCGTGCTGAACGTGGCGCTGACCGATGCCGTCGGCGAGCGCCGTACGCAGAACCAGCCTGGCACGATCGACGAGTACCCCAACTGGCGTGTCCCTCTGGCCGGCCCCGACGGCANNGCGCCTGTACCTCGAGGACCTGTACGGATCCGACCGCGTCCGCCGTCTGACGGACGTCATGAACGGCTTCCAGTCACCGCCCCGGGACACGACTGCGGGTTCCTGACCCGTCTCCGTGGGACCCGATAACGGGTCCGAGGATGGTCGGTTTATCAAGGGATGTCGTCAACTCGGCACTTCCCACACCAAATTTGCCGTGGGATGTGCAGAAACGACTACATCCCTTGATAAACCGGCATCCCAGGTCGGCCGAGCGAAGACCGACAGCCGCAGGCCGATGGCCTGAGCAGCTGTCCGGCGTCAGGCCTCGCTGCTGGTGCTGAGCGCGACGCCCGAGTCGGCGAGGGCCACGTACGCGGCGTCGAGCCGGTCGGGAGCAACCGCCGCCGTGAGGTCGGTGAGCACGGTCGTGACGTAGCCGAGCATCGCCGCGTCCTGGGCCGTGGCCCTGACGCAGTAGTCGGTGGCGATGCCGCAGACGTCGACGTCGGTCACGCCCGACTCGGCGAGGAACTCGTCGAGCCCGCGACCCTCGGAGTTCTCGCCCTCGAAGCCGGAGTACGCGGCCTCGTAGTTGCCCTTGTCGAAGACGCCGTCGAAGTCGTGGAACGTGAGGTTCGGGTGGAGGTCCTGCCCCGGCGTGCCGACGACGCAGTGGCGCGGCCACGAGTCGACGAAGTCGGGGGTGTCGGAGAAGTGCGCACCAGGATCGATGTGCGCGTCACGGGTGGCCACGACGAGGTCGTACCCGGGCGTGCCCGCCAGGTACGCGGAGATGTCGCTCGCCGCCTGCGCGCCGCCGGCGACCGCGAGGGACCCGCCCTCACAGAAGTCGTTCTGGACGTCGACGACGATCAGCGCGCGCTTGCCCAGAGGGGGTGCGAAGTCGGGATCGGTCATGTCAGCTCCTGTCGTACGGGTTGGTGGTGATGTGGCCTTGCTCGTCGAGGAAGTACGTGGGGATGCAGGGCTCGCCGCGGGACATCTTGAACGCGTCGCGAGGCAGCTCGCGTACGGCCCTCTCGTGGCGCTCGCGTGCCGCGTTCAACGGCTCGCGCCCGACGACCTCCCCGTTCGTGACCAGCTGCCGCAGCAGCAGGCGGTCGTCGCCGTCGCCCTCGGGGTCCGCGCCGATGCCGATGAGCTCCGCCTCGGCGAAGCCCTTCGGGTCGCGGCGGCGCATCGCGAACTTGCGGCCGCCCACGGTCGACTTCTGGAACGACTTCTTGGCGACCGGCAGCAGGGGAGCGCCGGGCTCGTCGGACTGGGCGCGCGCGACCAGCTTGTACACGAACGAGCACGTCGGGTGTCCCGAGCCGGTCACGACCGAGGTGCCGACGCCGTACCCGTTGACGGGCGCGCCGGACAGGGCCGCGATCTGCCACTCGTCGAGGTCGCTGGTGACGATGATGCGCGTCTTCGTGGCGCCGAGCTCGTCGAGCAGCGCCCGTACCTCCTTGGCCGCCGCCACGAGGTCCCCGGAGTCGATCCGTACGGCTCCGAGCCGTCCGCCGGTGATCCGCACCCCGGTCCGTACGGCGTCCTCGATGCCGTACGTGTCGACGAGCAGCGTGGTGTCCTCGCCGAGCGCCGCGATCTGGGCGACGAAGGCCTCCTCCTCCGAGTCGTGGAGGAGCGTGAACGAGTGTGCGGCCGTACCGGTCGTCGGCACGCCGAACGTACGGCCCGCCTCGAGGTTGCTCGTCGCGCTGAAGCCTGCGATGTACGCGGCACGGGCCGCCGCGACGGCCGCCTGCTCGTGGGCGCGGCGCGACCCCATCTCGATGCACGGGCGCCCGTCGGCCATGAGCGTCATGCGGCTGGCGGCCGACGCCACGGCCGAGTCGTAGTTGTAGATGCTGAGCAGCAGCGTCTCGAGCACGACCGCCTCGGCGAACGTGCCCTCGACCGTGAGCAGCGGGGCGCCTGGGAAGTACAGGTCACCCTCGCCGTAGCCGCTGATGTCGCCGCCGAAGCGGTACGTGCTCAGCCACTGCGCCGTGGCATCGTCCACGACCTTGTGCGAGACGAGGAACGAGATCTCCTCGTCGCCGAAGCGGAACTGCTCGACGGCGTCCAGGGCGCGACCGACCCCGGCGACGACCCCGTACCGGCGTCCGGCGGGCAGTCTGCGGGAGAAGAGCTCGAACACGCTGCGACGGGAGGCTGTGCCCGATCCGAGCGCGGCTCGCACCATCGTGAGCTCATAGTGATCGGTCAGCAACGCGGTGCTGGGCGACGTCATGCGCCTCAGGTTAGTGCTCGTTGTCGTCTCCCCCTGTCAGAATGCTCCAC
>PMLO01000164.1 GCA_003158895.1 Propionibacteriaceae bacterium | reverse complement strand
TGGTCGCGCAGCTGTTCGGCAACCTGCGGCACGCGCGTGGCGATCCGAGCAGCCGCTGCCATCTGGTCGGAGAACTCGACGTAGCCGAGTCGACGCTTGAGCTCGGAGTAGGACCGTACGAGCGACGCCAGCTCGAGGCGCTCCCGCGCGGCGGCCTCGGCGCGCTTCACCGACTGGTACACGTTGCCGCGCCACGTGGGCGCACTGGCCAGCTCGAGCACGAACGCCCGTGCCTGCTCGTCGAGTGCAGCGTCGTCGACGAGGTGGGACTGCAGCTGGGAGTCCAGGGCGAGTACGCGGTCTGTCACCGATTCGGGCCGGAGTCGCGAGAGCTCCTCGAACGGACCTGCCGCGGACGCCACTACCCGTGACGCGAGCCGGTAGCGGGCGGCGCCCGTGATCATCGTCGGGTCGGTCTCGTACCCGAGCCAGAGACCGTGCTCGGACACCAGCCGCGACGCGAACGAGTCGTACGTGAGGATGACCTGCTCGCCCTCATCGTCAACGCCGTCCGGGCTGAGTACGCCGGACGTGACCAGCGCGGCGCGGATGCGCTGTGCCAGCTCGGCCGCCGCTTTGCGGGTGAACGTGAGCCCGAGGACCTGCCCGGGACGGACCTGCCCTGTACCGACGAGCCAGACGACACGTGCGGCCATGACCGTGGTCTTGCCGGACCCGGCGCCGGCGATCACGACGGTCGGCTCCAGCGGCGCCGTGATCGCGGCGAGCTGCTCGTCGCTGAACGGCACGCCGATCGCCTCGACGAGGTCCGCCGGCGTGCTGATGGGGGCGTCGTGCCGCGATGTACGCCAGGCGGCGAGCGAGGTGACAGTGCCGTTCACTCGACCACCTGCCGTCCCTCGCCGCGTCCAGGGCAGCTCGACTGGAACGGGCAGTACCGGCAGGACGGGCCGACGGTCGCGACGTACCGGTCGGAGGCCAGCACACGCGCCGCGGTCTCGAGCCTGTGATGCACCCAGGTCGGGTGGTCGGTCTGGTGGCCCACCGCGCGGCGGCCGTCGTCGTCGAGGACCGCGACGGACGGCTCCTCCTTGAGGTACGGCACGTCGACGATCGACGCCTGATGGAGCACTTTCGGGTACGGCTGCTGGCCGTCCTGCTTGCGCAGGTAGACGAGCTCTGCCGCCCCCACCGCGGCGTCGCCGGCCAGGTCGGAGAAGGCGCCGAGCTGCGCGGCCAGCTGGTACGCACCGAGCTGCTCGAGGGCGTCCGCCTCGCCCTGGGTCGGTACATGGCGCCCTGTCTTGAAGTCGACGATCACGAGTCGCCCGTCACTGGTGAGGTCGAGCCGGTCGACGACGCCGGTCAACGTCACGGGCTGACCTGCCGTGGGCACCTGTACGGAGAACGGCACCTCGACGCCCAGCACCGTACGGCCCTCACGCGCCTCGATCCAGCCCGCGAGGCGCTCCAGCGACTCGTCGGCCTCGGCCCGCTCGGACGCCGACAGCCACACGGCGTCGAACGGGATCTGGTCCCAGATGCGCTCGAGATGGGCGCCGAGCTCGGTCGGGCTGATGCCCTCGGCGACCGCATGTTCGGCAAGGACATGTACGACGGAGCCGAAGCCTGCTGCGGAGGTCCGCTGCCGGTCGGCGCCCGCGCGGCGCTGGAGGAACCACTGACGGGGACAGCCGAGGAGGGTGCCGAGCTGGCTGCCCGACAACGTGACCGGCTCGCCGTCTCGCCTGACCAGGCGTCCGGTGGACCGCTCCGCGAGGCCCCACCACCGGGCCGGATCGGCGGCCGGCACGACCTGTCGACCGGTGGAGTCGACCTCGTCGGCGAGTCTCGCGAGATGCTGCGCCGCCGCAGCCTTGATGGCCGGATGCTCGGCGGGATCGGCCACCGCTCGGCGGAGCTCACCGACCAGCCCCACCAGCGTGAGCGGGCGACGAGGTCGCCCGGCCACCGCTCGTACAGGCACACCCAGCTCCTCGAGGAACCGGGACGGCTGGTCGCCCTCACCATCGGTGCCAGCGACGGCCGTGACCACAAGCCGGCGCGTGGCCCGCGTGCAGGCGACGTAGAACAGGCGACGCTCCCCCGCCAGCCGCACACTCGGTGGCGGTGGCTCGACGAGACCGTCGTCGCCGAGCAGGTCGGTCTCCAGCATGCTGTCGCGGCGCCGCGGGTCGGGCCAGACCCCCTCCTGGACCCCGGCGACCACAACGAGTGGCCACTCGAGGCCCTTGGCGCGGTGAGCAGTCAGGACACGTACGCCTCGTCGCCGGGCCGTCGCCTCGCGTGAGGTGTCCGCGGGGATCTCCTGCGCGGCGACCTCGGCGAGGAACCCGGCTACTCCGCGGCCGCCGGTGAGCTCGTCGGAGCGCTCGGCAAGGTCGAACAGCGCGCACACGGCATCGAGATCACGGTGCGCCCTTGCCGCCGGGTCACCTCCAGCGGCGAGCTGTGACTGGAGCCGTTGCGGCCAGTTCGTGCCGGACCACAGCCGCCACAAGGCCTGATGCGCCGTGGCTCCCCTGTCGACGAGCTCTCGGCACTCCGCGAGCAGCGCGGCGAGACGCGCGACAGCCTCGGTCGCCTCGGTCGCTGGGATCGTCGCGAGAAGGTCAGGGTCGATGAGCACCTGCCGTACGAGCTCGCTCGACGATGCCGCCGCCGCGGACACGCCGAACTCGGCCCGGTCGAGCTGGCGCAGAGCCCGCCCCAGCCTCCGTAGGTCGATCGAGTCGAGGCCGGCGAACGGGCTCTGCAGCAGCCGCGCCGCCGAGTCGCCGTCGAGAAGGCGAGGGTCGGCCACGACGGACAGCGCGAGCAGCAAGGGCGAGACGGCCTCCGCCGAGGCCAGTGCGATCTCGTCGCCGGCAACGGCGGCGGGCACACCTGCTCCGACGAGTGCACGCGTGAGGCGCGGGATGTCCCGGCGACCCGACCGTACGAGGACGGCCATGTCGTCCCAGTCCACCCCGTCGCGCAGGTGGGCGTGACGCAGCACGTCGGCGATGTGCTCGGCCTCCGCCCCCGCGTCGTCGAACGTGAGGACATCGATGTCGCCGGGGGGCGTGCCCGGGTGGATCTCGGGCTCGCGGAACGCCTCGCGCAACGCGTCCGGGATCGGGCGCGGGAGCGGCAGCCGAGCCGAGACCCGCCGGGTGGCGTCCGCGAGGACCTCACCGAATCGATGGGTACGGGAGAGGGCGACGACGGGTGCCGGTACGCCGGCTGCGTCGGGGAACAGCTCGGGGAAGTCGAGGATGCCCCTGGGCCGGGCGCCCCGGAACTCGTAGATGGACTGGTCGGGGTCGCCGACCACGACGATGTCTCCGCCGAGCGGTACGAGCTGGCGCAGCAGCCCGACCTGTGACGGGTCGGTGTCCTGGTACTCGTCGACGAAGACGACCTCCGCCGACTTGCGTACCTGCGCGAGGATCTCCGGGTCGGTCAGCAGAACCCGCGTGCGATGTACGAGCTCGGCGTAGTCGAGGACCTGCTCGTGCTCGAGGACGTCGAGGTACTCGTCGAAGAAGTCGCCCAGCGCCCCCCACTGCGGCCGATCCGCGACCTCCCCGTACATGCGGAGCACATCGCCGTCGAGTCCGAGCTGCCGAGCGGCGGCGAGCGCGCCGCGCACCTCGCCGGCGAAACCCCTCGTGCCGTACGCGGGTGCGTACTCGGGTGGCCAGTCCGTCGCTGATCGGCCCGCCAGCACTTCCCGTACGCGGAACTCCTGCTCCGGAGCCGTGAGCAGACGCGGTGCCGTCCCGTACAGCTCGGGGTCGGACCAGCGCCTCACGACGGAGTAGCAGAACGCATGGAACGTCATCGCGCGCGGCGTCACGACGGAGCGCCCCAAGCGCTCGGCGATCCGGCGCCGCAGGTCGACGGCTGCGCGGCGCGAGAAGGTGAGCACGAGCACTCCGTCGGCAGGCACTCCGTCGTCGATGTGGCCCGCGACGGCCTCGACGATGGTCGTCGTCTTGCCGGTGCCAGGTCCCGCGAGGACGAGCAACGGGCCGCCACGGTGGCTGGCGACCGCTTCCTGCTCGCGCGTGAGGACGGGTCGCTCGAGGACCTGGCGCGCCGACGGCCGCAGTCTGTAGCTGGGTCGGCTCGTGGAGGTCACGGGTCCATGCAAACAGATGCCACCGACGGATGCGACCCGCAGCGGATCTTGAGTGCGTTCGCTGGGCCGGGAAACGGTGCTGTGCAGAGGCGCTGACGCCCGCCCAGCGCCCGCGCGACACGTCTCAAAGTCACTTTCGCCCGAGGCTGTCCACTGAGCCGGAAATATGGAAAGGTATAACCGCTGCTCCAGCCCGGGCTGTGCTTGGGAAGGTCCGGACCGTGTCCAGCAGCCTGAGATCTCAAGGTGCGATCTCAGCGAGCAAGTCGGGAGAAGTTGTATGGCTCAGGGAACCGTCAAGTGGTTCAATGCCGAGAAGGGCTACGGCTTCATTGCTGTAGAAGGTGGCGATCAGGACGTGTTCGTCCACTACACCGCGATCGACACCACCGGCTTCCGTACCCTCGAAGAGGGTCAGAAGGTCGAGTTCGAGATCACGCAGGGCCCCAAGGGTCCGCAGGCTGATCGCGTCCACGCTCTGTAACCAAACCTCACGAAGGGCCCCCGCAACTGCGGGGGCCCTTTTGCTTTGTCGGCCACAGCGGGTCGAGGGGTCACGATGTGCGGGACCGGCCGCGTGTTACCGGCGTGTCGCGACCCCTCGACGGGAGGACGGACACGCGTGAGCCACCGGCTACGAGTCGAGGAGCCACCAACTTGCGCGCCACCGACCACCTGCCGGCGTGTCGCGACCCTTCGACGGGGGACGGATGCCGAGTCCGGGCCGGGTACCCACCGTGCGATCACAGAGCGGCACCGAAAGCTGGATCTGGACAGTCAACCTAGAGTGACCGCATGTCTCCAGAGAGCATCGTGACGACTGTCGGGGAGCGGACGCTCACGCTGACGAACCTGGACAAGGTGCTCTATCCCGCGTGTCACGTCACCAAGGCGGAGATCATCTCCTACTACCTGGGAATAGCCGGCACGATGCTCCCCCATCTGGCTGGCCGCTGCCTGACACGCGTGCGGTTCCCGAACAGCGTCGACGCGCAGCCGTTCTTCGAGAAGAACATGCCTGCCGGAGCACCGGACTGGCTGACCGTACAACCCGTCCTGGGTACGGAGGGCCGCATCGACTACCTCGTCGCGACCGAGCCGGCGACTCTCGTCTACCTCGCCAACCTCGCGGCCCTCGAGCTCCACGCGCCGCAGTGGACCGTTGCCCACGCGACGCTCGAAGGCGGCGCTGTACTCCTCGCCGCCGACCACGAACCGCGCGCGACGACGTGCGTCATCGACCTCGATCCCGGACCCGGCATGACGATGGTGGACGTCGCCAAAGGGGCGCTGATCATCGCGCACCGCCTCGCAGCCGACGGCCTCATCGCCTCGGTGAAGACCTCCGGTTCGAAGGGGCTCCAGCTGTCAGCACCGATCGCGCCGACACCCTCCGAGGATGTCGTACGGTACGTCGCGCGGCTCGCCGCGGAGCTCAGCCGCGCCCATCCCGATCTCTTCGTCGCCACGATGGCCAAGTCGGCACGATCCGAGCGCATCTACATCGACTACCTGCAGAACAAGGCGGCGAGGAACACGATCTGCGCCTACTCGCTGCGCGGCAAGGAACAGCCTTGGGTCGCGACCCCCGTCACCTGGGACGAGGTCGCCGCGGCCGACTCCCCGGACGCGCTCCGGTTCCGCCCTGAGGACGTACTCGCCCGCGTCGCAGAGTCAGGCGACCTCTTCGCGGACGTGCTGGCGGACGACGGGCCGCCGGTTCCTGGGGCCGAATCCGGCACGTGATGCGGAACGGTCCATCCTCAGCGCTCCGCCTGACCGGTACATTGGTTCGGAACCTGTCGCACGCATCGTGCCCCCGTTTGAAAGGTGCCCCATGTCCGAGTCCGGCCAGGCCGCTTACGCCCCGCTGACGCCGCCGACGGCGACCGCCACGCTCACGCTCGCCGCCCCACCCGCCGTCGCCGCTGTCCCTTCGACCCAGGCGCCCAAGATGGCGCCTCAGGTCGACGCCGCCCAGGTGCCGGTGCTCGACCAGAAGGTCGACTCGTTCATGCAGGCGATCACCAAGGCAGAGACCGGCTCGCCGGACTTCGCTGCTCAGGCCGACGCCGTACGGTCGATGGGCGACGCGGACATCCGCAAGGCGGCCGAGACGTCGAACCGCCTGCTCAACACGCCGGTGAGGGCGCTCAAGGAGGGCAACCTCACCCAGGGCTCGAAGGTGGGTCAGACGCTGGTCGACCTCCGTCGTACGGTCGAGGACCTCGACCCGGGCAAGGACAGCGAGAAGAAGTTCCTCGGCATCTTCACGGTCGGCAAGAAGATGCAGGACTACTTCCGCAAGTACCAGACGTCGCAGGCTCACCTGAACGCCATCCTCCATGCTCTGCGCTCCGGACAGGACGAGCTGACCCGCGACAACGTGGCGCTCAACATGGAGAAGCAGAACCTCTGGCAGACGATGGGGCGCCTCAACCAGTACGTCTACATCGCTGAGCAGCTCGACACGAAGCTCACGGCCAACATCGCCGAGATCGAGTTGTCCGACCCCGAGCGGGCCAAGCAGCTCAACCAGGACGTGCTGTTCTACGTACGGCAGAAGCACCAGGACCTGCTCACGCAGCTCGCGGTGTCGATCCAGAGCTACCTCGCGATCGACATCATCATCAAGAACAACATCGAGCTCATCAAGGGCGTCGACCGGGCGGCGACGACAACCGTGTCGGCGCTCCGTACGGCGGTCATCGTCGCTCAGGCGCTCGGCAACCAGCAGCTCGTGCTGGACCAGATCACAGCGCTCAACACGACGACATCGAACATGATCCAGAAGACGTCGGAGATGCTGAAGGAGAACTCGGCTCGCATCCAGGAGCAGGCCGCGTCCTCGACGATCGGCGTCGAGCAGCTGAAGGCAGCGTTCGCGAACATCTACGCGACCATGGACTCGATCGACGAGTTCAAGCTGCGGGCGCTCGACAACATGGCCCAGACCATCGGCGTCCTCGAGAACGAGGTCGCGAAGTCTCGCGACTACCTGGAGCGTGCGCAGCGCAGCCAGCCGACGATCCCGGGTTCCGAGCTCAACGTCGACACCGCGCACTGATCAGGAACTCGATCTTCGATGGGTCTGTTCGACTGGCTGAAGGGCGACCAGCAGGAGCCTGTGCCGCAGCAGGCTCCACTCGACGCGCCTCCGACGCCCGAGGAGATCGCCGACTCGCTCGCCAAGGTGGACCAGTTGGCCGCGGATGGGCAAGTACCGACCGCTGTCCTCAGCCGTGTCCATCGAGTCACCCGGCGCCTCCGCGAGACGTTGCCGCGGATGCGTAACGCCGGCCTGGACTCGGCTGAGCAGTACTCGTTGATGGCGACGGCGACCGACTACCTGCCCGAAGCCCTCAGCGCGTACATGCGACTCCCCCGCGACTGGGCCGACAGCCGGCCGATCGAGGGCGCGAAGACGTCGCTGCTCGTACTGGTCGACCAGCTGGACCTGCTCGGCTCGACCGTGGACAAGATGTACGACGCCGTGCTCCAGGCCGATGCCCAGGCCCTCATCGCCCACGGGCGCTTCCTGCAGGAGAAGTTCGGCCATGCGCCGACAGCACCGCCCAAGGCACCCGCTGTACCGCACCAGAACATCGGCCCATCCAACCCGCTCGACCTGGAGGTCTGACCCACGTGACCACGCTTCGCACCGCCCTCGACCAGCTCGTCGCTGCGGCACGGGCGGCTGGCCTCGACGAGCGCGCCGCCCGGACCGAGGGGCTGCAGCTGGCCGCGTCCGTGGCCGAGCCCGCTCGCGGGGCGTTCAAGGCGTGGGGCGAGGAGACCGGCGAGCCGGGCGGTGCCCAGGCGTTCTTCGAGGCCGCCTCGAAGGGTCGTCGCTACCGGTCCGGGCCCACGGTCCTCATGTCCGCACTCGGCTCGGGCGATTCCAAGAGCGCTGCCGCGTACGCCGACGCCCTGGCCGCCGTCGCGGCGTCCGCCTGCCTGCTCGGTGAGCCGCACCCGCAGGTGGCGAGCTCGGCTGCCGCAGCGACGGCGGCGCAGCGCTCGGCGATGTATCCGAAGGGCTCGTTCACCGTCTCCCCGGGCTCGACTCCCGGGGCGTTCGACGGACTGCCCGGAGGGATGCCGAGGAGTACGCCACCGGCGCCGGCCGCTCCCGTACAGAACCCGTCCGCCAGCCGCACCTCCGATCCTGCGGGCGAAACGTTCATCGAGCAGATGGCGGGTCGGAGCCGCCAGGCAGCCGACCAGATGGGTGACTTCGCCAAGCGCGCGCCCAGCGTCCTGTCCGGGGTCTTCGACCAGCTCCGCAGCTCGCAGGAGCGGATGCGGGCGGCCGGCATGCAGCCGCAAGGCGATCTGACGCCGCTGAGTACGAACCCGTTCGACCTCACCGGCATCGACCCCCACGCCCCCGGCGCGTTCCCTGACCTGCTGGGCCGGGGATCTGTGCCCACGAGTCCGGCTGCTCCGCTCACGCCCGCTAGTCCTGGCAACCCGGCGGCTCCCGGCGACCCGGCAGCGGCCTCGGCGCCGACGGAGACGCAGGCAGACCCGACCGCCCCGGCGAAGGAACCCGAGCCAGAGGTCCCCGCGAAGTCGCTCGAGGAGCTGCTCGCTGAGCTCGACGGCCTGGTCGGTCTTCAGCGGGTCAAGGACGAGATCCACAAGCAGTCCGCGATCCTGCGCGTCCAAGGGCTCCGTGCGAAGGCCGGGCTCATCGACCCGACGATCACCCGACACCTCATCTTCGTGGGCAACCCGGGGACCGGAAAGACGACCGTGGCCAGGCTCGTCGCGGGCATCTACCGCGCGCTCGGCCTGCTGTCCAAGGGCCAGCTCGTCGAGGTCGACCGCTCCGAGCTGGTGGCGGGCTACCTCGGCCAGACCGCGATCAAGACCACCGAGGTCTGCGCGAAGGCCAAGGGCGGAGTCCTGTTCATCGACGAGGCGTACTCGCTGGCCGGTGACCAGTACGGCGAGGAGGCCATCAACACCCTCGTGAAGGAGATGGAGGACAACCGCCAGGATCTCGTCGTCATCGTCGCGGGCTATCCACGTCCGATGGCGAAGTTCATCGACGAGAACCCGGGGCTCAACAGCCGGTTCCGTACGACCATCGAGTTCGACGACTACACCGACGATGAGCTGGTCGGTATCTTCAGCGGCATGGCGAGCAAGGCCGACTACGACATCGACGACGACGTGGTCACCGCGTTCAAGGTGCAGCTGGCCCAGCAGGCACGCGACGAGACGTTCGGCAACGGCCGGTTCGCCCGCAACGTGTTCGAGGCGGCCATCGGGCACCAGGCATGGCGCCTCCGCGACAACGCAGAGCCGACGCTCGAGCAGCTCCGCAAGCTCCAGCCGGAGGATCTCGCGACGAGCCAGGACCAGGCTCCTGTCGACTGGCCGGGCGCGGCGAAGCCAGCAGACGCTGAGCCGACGCCGTCCGCTCCTGAGGAGACCGCGTGAGCACCACGCCCACCGGGACGACCGCGGCGCAGCAGCAGCCCGGAGCTCCGTCAGCGCCGAACACCACGGTGGTCCCGACCCGTACGGGATCGGCGGCTCCCGTGCTCGTTCACAAGACCCCGACGCCTCGACTCATCCGGGGGCTGCGCAATGCCCTCGTCATCGTCCTGCTCCTGTTCTCCGGGCTGACAGTCGTCGCGACCGTGGCCCCGGAGATGGCCCTGGGGTCGTCCGCCGCTGACATCACTCTCGGCCAGCAACTGCGCGGTGCTCGCGCCACGCTCGCGGAAGCCGACCGGAAGGCGTCGGTGGCCTTCCTCGCCCCCGCGACGGCCGCGTCGAACGGCGAGTGGACCGACTACCAGTCGACGATCGACCAGGTCTCGGCGATGCTGCTGCGCGCCGCCGCCGACCACCCCGGTGACGCTTCCGGCCTCGCGACCGTACAGACTCAGATCAGCGACTACCGGCGGTCCGTCGACGCCGCCTGGACGTTGGCGGTCACCGGTTCCGCGGCCGGTCCGTCACAGTTCGTCGCAGCGGGAACGAAGCTCGACGCGCCGCTGCAGGCGCTTGCCACCCTGGCCCTGCAGAGCGACGCCCGCGTCGATACGGGCCCCAGCTGGCAGATCGGACCCTGGGCGGTCGCCGCCGGCTGGATCGCCGTCGCGAGCCTGGTCCTGAGCGCGATCCTGGTCGGCCGCCGCACGCACCGTGTGATCAACATCGGGATCACTGCCGGCCTCCTGCTCGTCCTCGGCGCGGCCGCTCTCGCCAGCCAGGCCAACGGCGTCGTCGCGCAGTCCGTGAAGGACGTGACGACGACCTCCCTCGCCTCAGCGCGGATCAACCTCGACAGCCGCACCACCGCCGAGCAGGCCAAGGCTGCCGAGGACCGGACGCTGCTGCAGACATCGCGCGGCGACACGGAGTGGACGCAGCTCAACGACTCGCTGACCAAGCAGCTGACGACGCTCACGGACGTTGGCGAACAGACCTACCAGACGATGTTGTGGAACGCGTACACGACGGCCCACGCATCGGTGTCACCGACCGCCGCGACGGCCAAGGCCGAGGCACGTACGACGTCACTGGCTCCCCTCGTGGCGTTCTCCACCTCGGCCCAGAACCTGGCTGCCCAGGATGCCTCGGCGGCCACGTCGACGCTGACCAACGCCCAGCACACGCAGCTGCCCCTCGGCATCGGCGCCTCCGTCGCCGCAGTGCTGGCCCTCTTCTCCGCGGTCTGGGGCCTCAGCCGCCGCCTGGCCGAGTACGTCTGAAGGGACGCGTATGGACACCGCACCCACCGCGCCCGGCAAGATCGGCACCCCCGTCGATGTCCAGGCCGCGATGACGTATCTGGGACTGCTCGGCGCCTGGATCACGCAGCGCCGCACCGAGCTCGACGAGCTCGACGCCACGATCCTCGCGTCGCCCGACCGAGCTCAGCTCACCAACGACATGATGCTGTCGCTGTCGGTCTGGCAGGCGATCAAGAACCGGTACGACCTGTTGCTGGCCACCTGGGACTCCGGCCGCGTCGGTCCGACCGAGCAGCTACAGCTGTCTGCGCTCATCTGGGGCCACCTCGACGACACCATCCCCGACTCCGGGCCGCCGACGCCCAGCACGGCCGCGATCAGCGGGCTGTCCGTGTCGTTGCCCGAGGCCTGCCGGCTCAGCGACGCCCTCGCGGGACAGCTGCGCAGCCGACTCAACCGCGGTCCCCAGTCGGACCAGCTCGCCGGACGCCTGCGGGACCTTCGCGCACAGGTGGAGCGCCTCCGCGACCAGGCGAAGCTGGAACCACCCATCACCCAGCCGGCCGTCCTGGCACAGGTCGAGGACCTCTCCGCGCGTACGGAGGAGCTGGGAGGCAAGTCGGACCGTGGCGGCGACATCGGCGGCCTTCTCGGCCCGCTCGAGATCCGCGCGGCGACGATGGAGCGCGACCTCATCGTCGGGAACACGAAGCGACGCCAGGCACAGGACAAGCTCGCCCGCGCCCGCGGGCTGCGCGCGGAACTCGAGGCACGCGAGAAGGCTCTTACCGTCATCGTGGCGCAGGCCGTGGCCACTGTGACACCGGCGCCGAAGTACGCCGTACCGAACGTGGACGCGCTCGGTCCCGTACCGAGCAGCGCCTCTCAGCTCGACGGGTACCTTGGAAAGCTCGGATCGGTGAGCAAGGCGATGCAGGTGGTCCAGGACGCGTACTCCCAGGCGCTGAACGACCGCACCGCTCTCGCGAACCGGCTCACCCAAGAGGTCAGCACCGCTCAACAGGCGGGCGTAGCCGCTGATGCGGACGTCGCCGCGCTGGCGCGGGTCGTCGAGTCGTTCCTCGCTCGTCGCCCCACACCGACGCAGGTCGTCGCCTCGCTGCTCGACGCGTACGCCGCAGCGTCGAGGATGCTGACCGCGCGAGACCAAGGAGTTCAGTCGTGAGGTGTCTCCAGCCCGGATGTACCGGCTCGATCGTCGACGGCTACTGCGACGTGTGCGGCATGCCCTCCCCGGGCGGCGCGCACTCGGCTGCCGCCGCCTCCGTGACGCCCCACGCGATTCCGCTGGGCCCCGGCCCGTCATCACAGCCCACGGCGCCACCGGTGACGCCCGGCAGCGGCATTCCCCAGGCGCCACCCGCGAAGGTCCCCACCGGACGCTGCCGCATGCCCGGCTGCACGGGCAGCATCATCGACGGCTACTGCGACGTGTGCGGATCGCCCGCCGGTGCCACCGAGGCGTCGAGCGCGCCCCGCTCGCCGAGCACCGGGCACACCTCGGTCACGCGGGGGTCGAGCCTGCTGAGCTCGACCGCGCTGGGCTCTGCACGCGCTGGCGCTGCAGCCAGTCGCTCCACCAAGCGCATCCGTGACACCGCGAAGAGGTTGCGTGCGGCGCGGCTGGGCGCCGGGCTCACCTCCGTACCGCCCGCTCCGTACGTGGACCCTGAGACCGCGGTCATGAAGGACCCGACGATCCCCGAGGACAAGCGCATCTGTCCTCATTGCGGCTCACCGGTGGGCCGGTCGCACGACGACGACGGGGGGCGCCTCGAGGGCTTCTGCCCCAAGTGCCAGAAGCCGTACTCGTTCACGCCCAAGCTGAAGGCCGGCGATCTCGTCGCCGGACAGTACGAGGTGCAGGGCGCCCTCGCGCACGGCGGCATGGGCTGGATCTACCTCGCGCGCGACAAGAACGTGTCCGATCGGTGGGTCGTGCTCAAGGGCCTGCTGAACGTGGGCGACGCCGACGCGCTGGCCTCGGCGATCGCGGAGCAGCAGTTCCTCGCGCAGGTCGAGAACCCGCTCATCGTCGAGATCTACAACTTCGTCACCCATGACGGGGGCGGCTACATCGTCATGGAGTACGTGGGTGGCCGGTCGCTGAAGGAGCTCCTCAAGCAGCGCCTGGCGTCGAACGGCGGCATGTACGACGCGTTGCCTGTCGACTGGGCGCTCGCGTACATCCACGAGACGCTGCCGGCGTTCAGCTACCTCCATGACCAGCACCTGCTCTACTGCGACTTCAAGCCCGACAACGTGCTCCAGATCGACGACTCGATCAAGCTCATCGACCTCGGCGGCGTACGACGCATGGACGACGACGACGCGTCCATCTTCGGCACCTCGGGCTATCAGGCGCCGGAGGTCGCGTCCGTGGGCCCGTCGGTCGCGAGCGACATCTACACGATCGGGCGGACCTTGCTCGTGCTGTGCGCGGAGTTCCGCGGCTACCAGACCACGTACGAGTTCACGTTGCCGCCCGTCGACGAGATGCCGCTGTTCGCCGAGTACGACTCGTTGTTCCGGCTGCTCCTCAAGTGCTGCGCCGCCGACCCGGCCGACCGCTTCGTCTCCGCCGACGAGCTGCGCGTCCAGCTGCTCGGGGTGCTGCGCGAGGTGGTGGGCTCGATGCACGCCGGTATCGCACAGACCTCGTCCACGTCGCTCCTGTTCGAGCCGCCGACCGTGACCGGCGACACGTTCGACTGGACGCAGCTGCCCAAGCTGAAGCCCGACACCACCGACCCTCAGTACGCGTGGCTCAGCGCGATCAACTACACCGATCCGGCGCAGCGGCTGACGGCCCTCGACTCGGCGCCCCAGGCGACCGCGGAGGTGCTGCTCGCGAAGGCCGAGGCGGCGCTGGACATGGACAACCAGCGGCTCGTACGGCAGTACGTCAACGAGCTGCTCGCAGCCGATCCGTGGGAGTGGCGTGCCGTCTGGATCTCGGGGGTTCTCGCGATGAAGACCGGCGACTGGCGCAACGCGCAGTCGGCGTTCAACGCCGTGTACGGGCAGGTGCCCGGGGAACTGGCGCCGAAGATCGCGCTCGCGGTCGCGTGCGAGGAGGGCGGTGAGCCGGCGATCGCCGAGAACCTGTACCTCATCTGCGCCTCCACGGACGCGAACTACGTCACGCCGGCGGCCTTCGGGCTGGCGCGGTTGCGTGCCAAGCGTCGTGACCTGCAGGGCACGCTCGACGCGCTCGACATGGTGCCGTCCACGAGCCGCGGCTACCTCGAGTCGCGTCGCCTCGAGGCCGAGCACCTGCTGGGGTTCGGCTCGGGGCTTCCCGACCTGCAGCGCGCGATGAACGCGACCCACAACGCACGACTGGACGCACTCACGCAGGCCCGCATCGACGTCGACATCTACGAGCGTGCGCTCGATGTCGTCACGTCGAGGGGCGCTCAGCCGGCGACGACGATCGGTGCTGTATCGGCCACCCCCGTCGCGCTGCGCGACCGGCTCGAGACCGCGTACAGACGGCTGGCGATCCTCGAACCCGAGTCGCCTGTACGGGTGCAGCTGGTCGAGAAGGCGAACCGTACGAGGAAGTGGAGCCTGCTGTGAACGACGCCGACAAGGGCTGGCAGAGCCTGCTCCCCGACGGGCTCGAGCGGTGGCTGCGCGGAAAGAAGCCGGACGACGCCGCGGGACCGGGCGTGGAGTGGCGGCCGAACGCCGAGGCTCCGGCGCCTGGTGTGTCGTCGCCGGATCCGTCGCACCACTACCAGCCTCCCGGCGTCGAGTGGTCGCCGGCTGCCGTGGAGAAGTGCCCGGCATGCGGTGCGGACTTCCCCGACGCGTACACGCCCGGTACGAGCCAGTTCTGCGTGCGCTGCGGTGCCGCGCGGCCCGCATCGGCCGAGGCAGGAGGCGTTCCGCGAAGCCTCGACCCGGACGCCGTCATGGCTCCCCCGCGTCCGTGCGTACAGTGCGGCGGCGCGGTCGACGCCGACGGGTACTGCACGGTGTGCGGCTTCAAGGCCGCCAGCGAGCGCGACCACTATCGCGAGGAACCGGCCCCGTGGGTGGCGGGCGTCTGCGACCGCGGCCTGAAGCACACCCTCAACGAGGACGCGCTCGCGCTCGCCGCCAGCCAGGAACCGGGCGTACGAGCTGTACTGGTCGTCTGCGACGGCGTGTCGAGCTCGATCGACTCCGATGTGGCCTCCTTGGCCGCCGCCGAGGCGGCGCGCGACCTGCTGTGGGCAGACCAGCCACAGGGGCCGGGGGTCGAGGAACCGCATGGTGCGGAAATGCAGCTCGCGATCACCAGTGCCGCGGCCGCCGCGAACGAGGCGGTGGTACGTACGACGGACCCGGCCAGCGATAACGCCGCCTCGGCGACCTTCGTGGTGGCCGTGGTGTCGAAAGGCCGCCTCTTCTACGCCAACCTGGGCGACTCCAGGGCGTACTGGCTACCGGACGCCGGCGAGCCCGTGCTGCTGACGCGCGACGACTCCATGGCCGAGGCCCGGATCGAGATGGGCGTCTCTCGCGAGGACGCCGAGAACGGGCCCGGTGCCCACGCGATCACGAAGTGGCTGGGNNCCGGCAGAGATCCGTACGCAGCTCGACGCGGGCCTCGCTGCCTCCCCCGCCAACCTCGTCGACCTCTGCGAGCACATGACCGCGTGGGCCAACTCCCAAGGCGGCAAGGACAACATCACGGTCACCCTCGCACGCCTCGGCGACCTGCCGGCAACTATGGCAGCCGCTCAGGCGCAGGCTCACACTGATCCTGCGTCGATAACGACGCCCTTGGCGCCCACCGAGGACGAGCCCCAGCGGCCAGCCGCACCGGATGAAGCCGACCCCGAGAACGAGTCGAGGGGTCAGGACACGCCGACGCAAGCCTGACGTCCGTCCACGTGATCAGTCCGGGGGGTCAGGCTGGGACTGGCCTCGTCTGCGGCGAGTTGGCCTTCGTCATCGCCGGGTCGCGGACGACCACGTTCCCGAGGGCCTCGTCGATCTTCGCCAGGGCTTCGGCCGGGATGACAACGCCCGATGCGGCGACGTTCTCGGCGACCTGCTCCGGACGTGAGGCGCCGATGATCGCGCAGGCGAGATTCTCGTTCTGCAGCACCCAGGCGACGGCCAGTTGAGCCATGCTCAGCCCCAGCTCGTCCGCGATCGGCTTGAGATTCTGGACACGACCGAGCACGTCGTCGTTCATGAACCGGGAGATCATCTGCGCGCCGCCCTTGTCGTCCGTCGCGCGCGAGCCCTCGGGCAGGGCCGCCCCGGGGACGTACTTGCCCGTGAGAACGCCCTGTGCGACCGGGGACCAGACGACCTGCGAGATGCCGAGCTCCTTGCTCGTGGGAACGACCTCGGCCTCGATGACACGCCATAGCATCGAGTACTGCGGTTGGTTCGAGACCAGCTGGAAGCCGAGCTGCTTGGCCAGCGCGTGGCCGGCGCGGAGCTGGTCCGCGCTCCACTCGCTGACCCCGATGTACAGAGCTTTGCCGGCACGTACGACATCGGCGAACGCCTGCATCGTCTCCTCGAGGGGCGTCTCGGTGTCGTACCGGTGCGCCTGGTACAGGTCGACGTAGTCGGTGCCGAGGCGCTTCAACGAGCCGTTGATCGACTCCATGATGTGCTTGCGCGACAGCCCGGAGTCGTTCGGCCCCTTCGGGCCGGTCGGCCAGTACACCTTCGTGAAGATCTCGAGCGACTCACGCCGCTCTTCCGCCAGTGCCTCTCCGAGTACGGACTCGGCGACGGTGTTCGCGTACGCGTCGGCCGTGTCGAACGTCGTGATCCCCGCGTCCAGCGCCGCCCGTACGCACAGCGTCGCCGTGTCGTTCTCGACCTGTGACCCGTGGGTCAGCCAGTTGCCG